>JAKAWN010000049.1 GCA_021827245.1 Acidobacteriota bacterium
GCTCCAATCCACTGTCCGGGGTGAGTTTGGGCCGCGGAGCGGCTGCTGGCGGTAATCTTGCCGGGTCCGCCCAGCTTGTTCCCGCGCCACGTTCCAAACGAGGCGAACGGCTGGCTGAAGGTCATTTCGAAATAGACCTTGTAAGTCTGCTTATTCCCGCAGAAAACGCGGCTGTTCACATAGCCGGTGATTTCGTTGTTGCCGGTCACATTCACCTCAGCCCCGACCGTCTGATTCAGCGTATGGCTGATGGGAACCAGGATGTTCGCCGGCTTTCCGGCCGGGAAGGTGAACTGCGCGAACCCGACGCGATCCGTCGAGGTGAGCTGGGCGTTAATGCCCCAGCGCGACAGCAGCACCTGGTAATATCCCGCCGCGGCCGATTCATGGCTGTGCGAGTAAGGCGACTCGAATTCCGACGTTGCGGTCGCGACCGGGCCGGTGGTTGGGGTAAAGAAGATGTCGCCTTCGTTGGGGCATCCCGGGCCGCTGCCGTGGGTCATGCTGAAGCCCTGGATGTCAGGCTGATAGTAATGATAGCCGTAGCCGTGGCTTTCCGTGTCCGGACTCAGCCGCGCCATGCCAAAGGGCATGGTTGGTCCCGGAAACAGGTTGATGCTTCCGCCGGGCCCTGTTCCCGTGCCGATCAGAGGATCAACGCTGGCCGCGGGAGCGCTCGGTGCTGCAGGCTTGCGGGCCGTTTTCTGAGAAGTGCAGGACGACAATGAAAAAGATCCCAGCAGGAACATTGCGCAGATTGCCGCCCAGGTGAAATTCATCCGGACGGCGGACATTCTGAAGCGAACAGCTCTCTTAGGGGCAGAGGGCCCATTTAGGTGGTTCATAAATGCCTCTTGAACAGGTCAGATTCAGCTTGCAAATGATAAAACCGGCACCAACTCGAACGCTCATTTCGACATCCCGCATAGCAAGAGCATACGCCAGCAGTCTATCACCATGTCCTCAGCGGCACGAAGAGTTCTAACACTCAAGCGAGGCGCTCTGTGTTACAGCTCTCAGGCAACGAGTTCACAGAACTTGTCTTTTGGATGCAGGAAAGGTGCCTGGCGGCCAGATTTTTTGGTTGCCACAACATGGCGAAATCAGTCTTGGGGAAAAATCACGGCAGCCAGGGCGTCCAGGCCTTCCAGCAGAATCGGCGCGGGCGTGTTGAGGATTTCGTCGCGAATCACGTGAATGCGGTTGTTCCTGGCGGCGCTGATTTCCTCCCAGCCCGGACGCTTGCGAACCACGTCCGGCCGCGCGCGATTGCCCGTAGCCGTCCAGGCCAGGAAGACGATTTCGAGA
Source organism: Acidobacteriota bacterium (assembly GCA_021827245.1). The sequence continues at coordinate 1,309 of JAKAWN010000049.1, forward strand.
TCGCAGGCGAGGCTGGCGCAGACCGCTGATGTTGCGGTCTGCGATTTCGCGCAGCGAACATTTTGAGACCTCGCGGGCGCTGAGTCCGGTTCCCTTCGGGAACTTGCAAAGCGCAGAGGACGACGCTCTGCGCCAGCCGGCGAGAACGCAGGTCGAAAACATCAGCAATGTACGCCAGCGTCGATGCGGGGGCCGCGACGGTGTTGTGTCTGTCGCAGGCTTTTGCCTTGACGAAGAACCCGCGAGACAAAAACCAGTGTCGCGGCTACCAATCTTCCTCGGCGGGTGGTGCATCGCGCCGTCCGCGATATGCGGCAAGGCTTGTGGCATAATTTCATCTCTGGGTTTGGCCGGTGGTTGTGGGGCGCAGCAGGCTGCGCGTCGACCGCAGACATGCAACACTACGGCACATCCGCGCCATCCGGCCGCCCTGTGCGTCACGCTCAATAAGTGACGGTCGTCACAGATTCCAAGCCGCATATCTGGGAAAGTTGGTCAACAAGAAACTAACGCAACGGCCGTTTGCGTAAGTCAGGACCGATATGTTGCAGAGGCGCCCCCGTCCGGGGGGCTTTTTACATGTCGGTTTCTGAGGGTGGCGAGTCGGTTGAGAATCTAAGAGCCCTGCTGAGAATCACAGAGCTGAAGGGAGGCCCGAATCATGTCATGGGAAATGTCGACACTTCGAGCATTATTTGTAACGTCCATCATCGCGGCGGCGTACTTCGTCAGACCATTTCATTGGTCTTCGCCAAAGTCGGTCTTATATGGCGCCGCGCTGGGATTTGCTTTTGTATTTGTCGAAATGGGTCTGAGGAGGGCAAGCCTCAAACGACTGATCGGTGCCGTTGTCGGAGTAACGATGGGAATCCTGGGCGCACTGATGATCAGCTACGTCCTGAGCCTGACGTCCATTGAAAAGGAATCTGCATCATACGCTCACCTTACCCTGCTGTTCTTTATGGGGTATCTCGGACTGGTGGTGGGTGCCGTCAAAGGGGATATGCTCAACCTCGCTGCTCTGGGCGACATTTTCAATGCAGAGCCGCAAACCACGAAGAGCAGCAAGATTCTGGATGCAAGTGTGATCATCGACGGCCGGATCGCCGATATTTGTGAAACGGGATTTATCGAAGGTACATTGCTTGTTCCCCAGTTTGTCCTTCGCGAATTACAGCAAGTTGCTGACTCTTCCGATCCTTTGAAGCGCAACCGCGGGCGCCGGGGTCTCGACATTTTGCAGAGGATGCAGAAAATGACCGGCATCCAGGTGCAGATTGTCGAGGAAGATTTCCCGCAAATTCCCGAGCTTGACATGAAGCTGATCGAGCTCGCCCGGAAGCTTAGCGGGAAAATCCTCACGAACGATTTCAATCTCAACAAGGCCGCCCAGCTTCAACGTGTCCCGGTGCTCAACATCAACGAAATCGCCAACGCTCTGAAGCCGATCGCTTTGCCCGGTGAAGTCATGCGGGTTTTCATCCTGAAAGAAGGCAAAGAGTTCAACCAGGGAGTGGCATACCTCGACGACGGCACGATGGTGGTGGTGGATAATGCCAGGAAGATGATCTCCAAAACCATCGATATTGCCGTAACCAGCGCCTTGCAGACTGCGGCCGGAAAGATGATCTTCGGCAGATACGACGAAAGGCAACGTGCTGAGGCGGTTGAGCGCCAGTGAGCTTGTTCAGGCCCGGAGGGCCGACAGATTTTAGCCCCTGGCGCAAGCCCGGGGACAGCAGGCCGCCAAAGACGGCCCAGCCCCGGAGGGGCGAAAGACGTCATTCCGCTATGTAGCGCTCGGCAGGTGGCGCACTCCGGTTCGTGGAGTCTGCGATTTCCCGAAGGGGCTAGCGAGAACCGCGATGTGCCACACGCCGTATTGTTTTCTCTGTGCTCTCTGTGGTGTGAAAAGCTCCGACACAGAGGCCACAGAAACCCTCCGCGCACTCTGTGTGAAAGCTTGCGAGGCACAAAGGACACAGAGAAAACCTTTTGGCGTCTGGTGGCGCACAAACCGCATTGTCTGCGATATGTGCCATTATCCGGAAGCGGAATTTGCTTGACAAATGTGGGCTACTATGGTAGTCTCATTTAAGCTCCTGGGGGGACGCGTAGGCGCCGGGGGACCATGGAGAAACGATGGCAGGATTTGATGCAAACAGGGTCGGGAACCTGCACGAGTGGTTGCCGGAAAACGGCACAAACCGCGACAAATTGCGTCCGGGCAGTGAGACAAATGGGACAAAAAATATCTATTTTTGCAGAACGAACCAGAGAAGTTATTGAAAACAAAGGATCGGGGTTCGAAATCGAACCGAAACGAACCCAAAAACGAAGCGGAGAAGTTGTTGAAAACATTAGAGTGCATAAAAAACGAACCGGAACGAACCGAAAAACGAACCTACCGATCTTGTTGAAAACAAAGCATGGACAAAAATTGTCATCCCCGAAAATGCATGTTATTTATGCACAGTTCCACCCCGCCGTTTTGACCACCCTCGAAACGGTTCCAAACTGAACGCGGCGCTTGGCGCCCCATCAGCAGCCGCACTGATATAATGGTTTCAGAAACCGATTTATTCGCCGCACATGTGGTCTCCCGGAGGAGCGCCCGATGCACCTTGAGATGCACCAGCTCCAGAAGCTTGACGACTACCGCTGGCTGGTTCCGCGCGGCACCAAGTCCGGCATGCTCACCGATGCCATGATTTTTGCCGACGAGACTCTGTTGAAGGATCTGCTGAAAGACCTTTCCCTTGAGCAGGCTGTCAACGTGGCCATGCTGCCGGGCATTGTGGGCCGGTCGCTGGCCATGCCGGACATCCACCAGGGCTACGGATTTCCCATCGGTGGTGTGGCGGCAACCGATCCCGATGCCGGCGGCGTGATCTCGCCCGGCGGCGTGGGTTTCGACATCAACTGCGGTGTGCGCCTCGTGACCAGCACATTGACAGTGGACGACGTTCGTCCCAAAATTCGCGAACTGGTGAATCAGCTTTTTCGGGATATCCCTTCGGGCGCCGGCCGCAGCGGTTCCGTTCAACTCTCGCACAAGGACCTGGAACGGGTGATGGTGGAGGGCGCGGGTTGGATGGTCCGGAACGGTTACGGCGAGCCGGATGACCTGGACCATTGCGAGGAGAATGGAGCGATCGACGGCGCCGATCCAGCGGCGGTGGGCGACAAGCCCCGAAAACGCGGGCTGCCGCAGGTCGGCACGCTCGGTTCAGGCAATCACTTCCTGGAAGTGCAATACGTCGAGCGCATCTACGAGCCTGAAATCGCCCAGCGGTTCGGTCTGTGCGAAAATGAAATTGTTGTGCTGATCCATTCCGGTTCGCGCGGTTTTGGCCATCAGGTCTGCACGGACTATCTGCGCGACATGGACCCGGCCATGCGCCGCTACAAGCTGGAACTGCCCGACCGCCAGCTTGCCTGCGTGCCTCTCACTTCGCCTGAAGGCCAGGCTTACCTCGGAGCGATGCGCGCGGCGGCAAATTTTGCCTGGGCCAACCGCCAGGGAATTACGCATTTTACCCGCGAAGCCTTCAAGCGCATCTTCGGACAGAAGGAGCGCCTTCGGTTGGTCTATGATGTCTGCCACAACATCGCCAAGCTGGAATGGCATCGCGTGAACGGCAAGGATCGGCGCGTCCTGGTGCATCGCAAGGGTGCGACGCGCGCGTTTCCTGTCGGGCGTCCGGAGATTCCCGAAGCCTACAAGGACATCGGGCAGCCGGTGCTGATTCCGGGCTCGATGGGAACGGCGTCCTACGTTCTGGTGGGAGCGGAAGGCTCGCTGCGGGAAACCTTCGGGACCACCTGCCACGGCGCGGGACGCGTGATGAGCCGCACCGCCGCCAAGAAATCTTCCTACGCAGTGAATGCCAAGCAGCGCCTGGAGGAGCAAGGCGTGATCGTCCGCGCCGAAACGCGCGACGGCATCTCGGAGGAAATTCCTGAAGCTTACAAAGACGTGGACGCCGTCATCAACGTAGTCCACAATGCTGGCCTATCCAAACGCGTTGCACGCTTGAAGCCGATTGGGGTGATCAAAGGGTAGAAAGCTTTTAATCTGCTCTGCACGGGCGCGGTCGTCGTGTCGCCTGCAACCGAAAGGAACGCCGGTTGATTCACCGGCGTCCCCCGTTCGGAATTTGTGTTTGGAATGCAGAGCGCCGGATCGCTTATTCCGTGTGCATCTGCTGGGCAAGATAATTCTGCAGCCCGACTTCTTTGATCATGCCGAGCTGTGCTTCGAGGAAGTCGACGTGTTCCTCCTCGTCTTTCAGGAGAGCCTCGAAGAGATCGGCTGAGGCGTTGTCGCCTTCCTTGCGTGCGATGGCGATGTACTTGTTGTACTCCTCAACCGCAGTCTTTTCGAGATTCAGATCGTTCTGGAGCTGCTGCTCGACGTTCTTGCCGATCTTGAGTTTGGGGAATTCATTCAGGTTGGGAAGCCCTTCCAGGAAGATGATGCGCTCAATCAATTCTTCCGCGTGCTTCATTTCGCCGATCGCCTGCTTTTTGATTTCGGCATAGAGTCGCTTGTAGCCCCAATTGCTTTGCATCTCCCCGTGGAGAAAGTACTGGCTGATTGCCTGCAATTCTTCGCTTAAAGCTTTCTGGAGAGCATCGATAACGTCTGCGTTTCCCTTCATGTCAGCTTTTCTCCTTTCACACAATAATCTATCAATTTTCCCCAGTCACATCCAGAGAGTTTCGGGCCTTGGCACAAGGGGCCGGCGAGTTCTCGTCACGGCGGAGCTGAATCGGGTTTGTCCTCTTTCTCCCGCACGTGGGCGATTAGCTTGCGCACGCTGTTGGCAAGCTGCACGACCTCGCCTTTGCCCTGCAGATCAAACTTGATTTCATAATTTCCTGCCGCCGCGTGGTCCACTGCCTGCTTGAGATCCAGCAACGGCTGCACCACTTCCTTTGGCAAGGTGTAACTGACCCAGATACTGATCAGCAGCACGAGCAAGGAGACGCTGCCCATCACCCATTCGGCGCGGTACATAAGTTCCCGGGCGTTCTGGTGGTCGCGCTCAACGCGGTTCCAGCTCCGCTGTTCCAGCGCCGATGCCCCACTGAGGAAGGAACCCGCTGATTTCTGAAGCTGGCCCGAGATGGCCTCGAGGACAGGGTCTTCGGTCCCAGCGGCCGCGATTTCAGTGTCAAACTTGGTTGTCCTTGCGTGCAACTCCCGGACTAGACTGGCGCGGCTGTGCCGGTGCGCCCCGCGGAGAATTTCATTGAGGTCTCTTTCGTAGGAAAACACCGCATTGCGAAGCCGGTCGATCCGTGGCTGGCCAGCCTCGCTCACGCGTTGAGCGGCTTCTTTCATTCCTTGCTGGTAGGCCCTGAGATCGGCTTGCAGTTTCCCGATGGCATTGGCTTCCTGAGGCTGGATCGTGCGCAACGTCTGAATCATCTTCAAAAGGTTCTCAACCGTCTGTTGGTTTGCCTCGAGGTCTTCAGGATCGTGGAGAAGGAAATAGCTTCGCTCCGCCCGACGGGCGTCGAGCATCACAATAGAAGCGCGTTCAGCCTGCATCGCCACCGCTGCGTCCACGCTCACGATGCGGTCGACGATCCAACCCATTCTGAACAGATAGTAGACGGCAAGCAGAATGACCGGAACCAAGATCAGCCGGACGATGCCAAGGCTGTAGGCGACTCTCCGGCGCATTGACTTGGCTCGCGCAAAAACCGTTGGTAGCCGCTGATGTCTCCAATCCATAAATAGCTCCCGAGCCATATTGGCAGTCCAGACGGCGCTCGGGCGGTACCGCCCAATCCGGCGGGAAGAATCCTCGCGTAAGGCAATAAAGGGCATCTTACCTGAAAATGGTATAGAAGAGGAAGTACCCGAACTCTGTCAAATCCTCTTGAGGTCTTCAGCCTGTGGCGCAAACCTGCCGCTTGGACAAACCATCCAGCACCCCGCGCCTTCCTCGGCTTGCCTGGTGGCCGGCATCTCTGCGAAGGCGGATTTCTGATAGAATATCGAGAGGTTTAAGCAAAACCCTGTCGTGCGAAGAGAGGTTGGGGAATCTCCAAGTCTGGCCGGATCACATGCGGGAGGATGCTCATGCTCGGGGATTGAGCGTTAAACGGTCCAGCAGAGACGAAGGGGTATTTCTAAAAAAATGGGCACGACCTTCGAAGCCAAGTTTGGGAGGCAGGAATGAGAGGAGCTTGCCCCAATTGCCGCGTCCTGACCAGTACCCTTTTTCGCAGCTTGTCGAGTGATCAGGTCAGGCGTTTTTCGTGTATCTTTTGTCCCACGCATTATCGTAGAAACCAGATCTTGTTCTTTGAAGGAGGAGCTGCTCACCATCTTTTCGCGTTGAATGTTGGACTCGTTAAGCTGGTTAAATCCCTTGAGAACGGCAAGGAGCGTATCACCCGCATCCTTTTTCCCGGAGATCTTTTCGGCCTCGAAGCCCTCAATGAAGCTACGTATCCGCTGACTGCGGTTGTCCTTCAAGATTCGGAAATCTGTTCTGTCCCGCGTGACCAGTTTTTCGCCTTCTTGCGCTCCAATCCTGACATTTCTCTCGACATGGTTCGCCTCCTGGTCGATGAGATTGCCGAGATCCGCACGCAGATGACGACGATGAGTTTCAAGGATGCGCGAATGCGCGTGGCTACGTTCCTGTTGTCACTGACTTCGCCTGACGAGAATGCGCCCGCTAACTCCTGTTCGCTGACCCTGCCTCTCACAAGCCAGGAAATTGCCGAAACCCTGGAGTTATCGCCCGAGACTGTCAGCCGGACGTGGAACGCGCTGCGGCAAGAAGGCCTGATTGAAAAACGAGGCCGCCGCTTGCTGATCCATGATCTGCACGCGCTTGAGCAAACCGCAAAGCGCTGAGTTCAGATATTTTCCGTCCACATTTGCGCGAGCCACACCACCTCTTATTAAGTAAGAGACTGCCTCAAATAACGGAAGTCCTGGGCATCTCCCTTCATCCCAATAATCACGATCATCTAGGGAATAAACCGAGTAGACCTCCCATAAAAAATAATTACGGCACTGTAGATTGATATTTGTCATCCCGGGGAGTGCCTTGTGTCATCGACGGGCGTCCTCTGTTTTCCTATGTTACCTCTGCGTCGGCTTTCTTGGGCGTAACAAAGCGAGTGATTACGCCGTCCTGCCCGCAGTCCATGCTCCTATTTTCTCCGGGACCCGGGTGTTAGAGTTCGGGACGAGCCATCACGGCAGTATAGCTGGAACGGATTTAGGCCGAATGAAACGGTTCCGGAGCATCCTGTTTATTATCCCATTCTTGGCTTTAGGGCTGTTGTTCAGTCCGTTGAAGACCCCTTTGGCAAAACCAGAAATCGCCGGCGCGGGGCGGCTGCCTGCAATCATTTTCGTCGCAGCGCCCACAGTCGTGCCAGGCAAATTAACGGCGAGGTTCCCGCGCGGGAGCCATCTGCTACGTTTTCTTCCTGGGAATCCTTCCGTTTCCGCCATCGACTTGACTCCGGAATTCTACGCCGTTGCTGATCCTCAAGTATCTTTTGATGCGTCCAAAGTTCTTTTCGCCGCTCAGAAGACACAAGAGGCGCATTGGCAAATTTGGGAAATGAATGCGGATGGTTCGGGGAAGCGGCAGATAACGCGCTGCTCAGGCAACTGCCTCCGTCCGGCCTACCTTCCGAAAAACCAGATTGTGTTCACGATGGTGGCAGGAAAAGGGTCTAGGCGAACCTCGGCCATCTATGTCGCCCAATGGAATGGCTCTGACGCCCACCCCATCACATTCGGCCCTGGCCAATTCCAGGTTGAAACGGTACTGCACAGCGGCCGAATTCTTGTCTCGGCAAAGTCGTTGCTGGTTGCTGGCCGCAAAGACGGCGACTCTCGCGTGTTTTACACATTGCGGCCGGACGGCTCAGGACTCAACCCCTTTCGCTGGAGTAAGGCTTTTAATGTTGTTAGAACCGGTGCGACAGAGCTGGATGACGGCACGGTGCTGTTTGTGAAGAGGCCGGACCCGGCAGGGCGTGAAACGGGTGGGCAGCTTGCCTGGTTCCGACCCGGCTCGTTGCACAATTCGGTGATCACGCCGCCGAACTCCATCTATTGGTCAGCCCACGTTCTGGATGGAAATCGGTTGATTGTGGCAAAAAAGGATTCAGGTTCGTCCGCCAGGGCGGGCACATTCGGTCTTTATGTTTTTGACCTGAGAACCAGGACAGTCGGAAGACCTATTTATGCAAGCCCGAAGTTTTCAAGCGTGGAGGCTGTACCCCTGGAGCCGCGTGCGATTCCCCTGTACTACTGGAGCATCCTCCATCCGGACTGGAACTACGGACGCGTTGTTTGCCTGGACTCTTATCTTTGTGCTGACGCGCCCCACGGCCACCTGACTGCGCATATTGCGCGTGTCCGGGTCATCGCGCTTCAGCCCGACCATCACAGCGAGCGAACTCTTGGTGATGCTCCGGTGGAAAGCGACGGCTCTTTCTACATTAAGGTTCCAGCCGACCGTCCCATCCGATTTGAACTTCTGAGTTCAAAAGGTGCTGTGATCCAGGCCCAAAGGAGCTGGATCTGGGCCCGCAATGGTGAAGACGTGCCATGCCTGGGATGCCATGAAAGCAAGGCTCTTGCGCCTTCGGATCACTTTCCACTTGCTTTGAAGCGTTTTGATACACCAATTCCAGTGGGTGTGCCATCGCATTCACAACCACAAAAACACTGAGGAGTACATGGGAATCTCCCGACGACGATTCGTAACCTTGGCTGCAGCCGCTGCGCCACTCTGGGCGGCTCGAAGACTCTTGGGGCGAGGCCTGCCTTCGCAGTCTGGTCCTGGCATACCGCTTCCAAAGTTCGAGGACGTTACTGCGAAATCCGGCATCGGCTTTCACCACTCGTTCGGGGAAAAAGAGCTCAGCTCGATCATGGAAGGGACGGGTTCCGGTTGCGTGTGGTTTGACTACAACAATGACGGGCTCCTTGATTTGTACGCTCTCAGCGGACGGTACGTTCCCGGTCTGACCAATCATTCTTCTCCGGACGGCATTGATGCCACAAACCGTCTCTTTCGCAACAATGGCGACGGAACCTTCACCGATGTCACCACCCAGGCCGGCGTGGAAGGGAAGGGAATGATGACCGGGGTGACGGTAGGCGATTTTGACAACGACGGCCACCAAGACATTTACGCAACCGGTTACAACGTCGCCGTTTTGTATCACAACAACGGCGACGGAACCTTCACGGATATCACGGCGGAGGCGGGGGTTGAGAACCCATATTTCGGAATTGGAACGGCGTTTCTTGACTACGACCGCGACGGCTGGCTCGATCTTTTTGTTGGCAACTACTTGAAGTTCGTTCCCAGCTACCGGCAGTTTTACGGCGCCAAACACTATCCTGGCCCGTTGAACTACGATCCCGAGTTCAGCCGGCTCTTCCGTAACAACCGCAATGGGACATTTATAGACGTGTCAAGGGAATCGGGGATTTCGCTCAAGCCGGGCCGGGCGATGGGCGTCACCGTTGGCGATTACGACAATGACGGTTGGCCGGATATTTACGTAGCGAACGACACCATGCCCAGCTTTCTCTATCACAACAACCACAACGGCACTTTTACGGAGGTGGCCGTAGAAGTGAATGTAGCGTACGGCCAAAACGGCGAAGCCACGACAGCGATGGGCCCCATTTTCGGAGATTACGATAACGATGGTTGGCAAGACCTGTTCGTTTCTGATGCCAACTATCACCGCTTGTTTCACAACCCCGGAAAGGCCGGCGGTTTTTTTATCGACGTGACGAATGAGTCTGGTGTTGGCGAAGTATGCGGGCAGTACGTTGGCTGGGGCGACGGATTCTTCGACTTCGATAACGACGGTTGGAAAGACATTTTTATTGTCAACGGGGGGCTTACTTGGCTCATCCCGATGGAAAGCAACTTGTTGCGGAACAACCACGACAGCACTTTCTCGGACGTTTCCCTCCTTACCGGAAGCTTCTTTGAAAGAAGAGAGGTCCACCGCAGTGCCTGTTTTGCCGACTACGACAACGATGGTTATATCGACAGCTTCGTCTCGACGCTAGGAGGGGAAGGCATCCTTTTGCACAACACGCCGCCTGAAAAAAGGGCTCATTGGCTCACAGTCAAGTTGGTGGGAACGAAGAGCAACCGTGACGGTTTCGGATCCAGCCTGGAGGCAGTTGCCGGAGACTTGCGCCAGGTTGTGCAGGCCGTCTCAGGGAGTGGTTATCTTTCGCAAAACGATCCCAGGCCGCATTTTGGCTTGGGGCCGCATGACAAGGTGGATCGACTGACCATCCGCTGGCCTAGCGGGATCGTCCAGACGCTGGAGCACATTCAAGCCGACCAGCTTCTGACCGTCAAGGAACCGGCGGGTCCTGAGCAGGCCGCCACCACTGATAAGGGCAAGTGAACATGAGTCCTGCGAAAAGGGAAGTCAAAGCAAAACGGAGGCGGTCATTCCTCTCGATAAGCGTGTTCCTTGCCTTGGTGTTTGTGGCCGGATTCGGCTTCCGCGAAACTTCCGGCGTGGCATCGCCCTGGAGCACGGAGTGGAGCACCAGCATTCGTTACCTGAACCCATTGGCTCTCGCACTATCGCCTGACGGCAAGCGGCTCTATGTCGTTTGCGAAGGCGACGACGTCGTACTCGCGGTCAACACTCATACGCGGTTCGTTGTCGGGAAGGTCAAGGTTGGGCGCAGGCCTGAAGGAATCGCAGTTTCTCCCGACGGGAAGACCCTGTATGTCACAAACGAATGGAGCGATACGGTCTCCGAGATCAACGCGGATACTCTGCAGATTGTTCGCACGCTGAAGACCGGCTGGGATCCGGTAGGAGTTACAACCGATCGCGCCGGAAAGTTTCTCTACACAGCGAATACGCTGGGTGACGACATTTCGGTCATCAATCTCTCGACGGGGAAGGAAATCAAGCGCCTATCTGCCGGACACTTTCCTGAATACGTTGCTCTTTCCCAAAATGGCAAGTGGGTCTACGTTTCAAATTTGTTGGCGCAACTGGCTCCGCCCGATGAGCCTCCTGTGGCCCAACTGACCGTCGTAAACACGACAAAGCAGGTTGTTTCCGGCCGGATTATGGTGCCCGATGCCATACAACTTCGGCACATTGCCCAAGTGCCGGCAAAGGAAGGTGGGTATCTGCTGATTCCGTTTGAGCAGCCCCATAACCTGATTCCCCTGGTTCAGATCCAGCAGGGCTGGTATATGGCCCATGGGATGGCAATCATTCAACGGCCGCAGGCGGGCGAGCAGAAGGCTCGGGTCGTGGAAGTCCTGCTCGACAACATTGACCACGCTTTTGCGGACGGATTCGGTGCAGCTTGCACACCAAATGGGCAATTGGCATTGGTGACGAACTCAGGCGCTAACACCGTTACGATTATCAACATTGCGAAACTCAATCAATGGTTGGGCCGGTTGCCGGCGTCCGATCCCGATGCCCTGGCTCACCGCCTGGATTCTGCCCGGCAATTTGTGGTCACACGGCTGCACACGGGCCGCAATCCGACGGCTGTGGTGGTGTCACCTGATGGCCATTTTGCCTATATCGCAAATCGTGCAGACGATACGGTGACAGTTGTTGACCTGCAACAGTTGAAAGTTGTGGCAACAATTAATCTGGGTGGCCCAAGAGAAATTACGATTGCACGCCGTGGTGAACAACTGTTCTTTGATGCAAGGTTTTGCTACGAGGGGCAACTGGCGTGCGCGAGTTGCCATCCGCACGATGGATTCGAAGATGGCCTCGCTTGGAGTCTTGAAACCCCGGAACTGGGGCGCGACGTCGTAGAAAACCGCACGCTGCTCCATATCGGCGGGACGTCTCCCTTCAAGTGGAACGGCTTGAACCAGAGTCTTTCGGCGCAGGACGGCATGCGAACCTCCATGTACATTTTCCGGTCGCAAGGCTTCAGCCCTTCGGAAGTCAGGGACCTGGTGACTTATATCAGAACCCTTAAGCTGCCTCCCAACCCTAACGTCGCCCGTGATGGGCGTCTCAATTCGAGGCAGGAAGCAGGACGCAAACTCTTCTTCCGGACTAAAACGAACTCCGGGACCATCATTCCCCTTCACGACCGTTGTTACTACTGCCATTCTCCGCTGACCCATTACACGTCAAGGGTCCGCATGGACGTCGGGACTTCGACGAAATACGACACGATCAAGGACTTTGATGTCCCCCAGCTCCAGGGCGTATGGATGCGACCTCCGTATCTGCATAACGGCGAGGCCTTGACGCTGGAAGAGATCTGGACGAAGTACAATCCGGATAATAAACACGGAATCACTTCGGATATGAACAAGATCCAGTTGAACGACTTGATTGAGTTTTTGAAAACCTTGTGAGGGAACGATGAAAAGACTGTTGCGCGCATTCTTCTTATTGACCGCCGGCTTGCTCGTCGTGGCGATAGGCATCGCTGTGGCCCAAACCCCTTCGCTTTACACGAAATGGGTGAATTACACAGCTGCCAACGGCTTTCCGGAGGGCGAAGTCTTTTCCGTTGCCGTTGACGGCAACCGCATTTGGGCTGGAACCACGCACGGTCTCGTGTTGATCGAGAACGGTCGTGTAAGGAAGGTCTTCACAACTGCCGAGGGCCTTGCGGGCCAAGCCGTGATGTCGATTGCCGTGGATCACCAGACCGGTGACGTTTGGATAGCGACTTTTGGTGGACTAAGCCGTTATTCTGCAGGCAAGTTCAAGAGCTATACAAACCTGACAAGCGGACTGGCTAACGATCTGGTTTACGCCGTGGCAATCCAGGGGAAATACGTTTGGGCCGCCACGGCTGGGGGTTTCAGCCGCTTGAACACCTACACGGGCGACTGGAAGATTTTCAACAATCAGAATTCTCCGTTTGAAGAGCCTTGGGGGTATGGTATCGCCGTCGGCCCGAAGAAAGTGTATATGGCATTGTGGGGCGGCGGCGTCGTGGTCTATGACATTGCGCATCATTATTGGCGGCCTTACACCGATCCGGATGGCTCCATGGACGTCGTTTTGTACCGCAATCAGGGCCTGATCCATATGATGGTCAGCAATATTGCGTATGACCGCGAGACAAACATGTTCTGGGCCAGCACGTATTTTGGTCTGAGCGGATATGACGGGCGAAATTGGCACAACTACCTTACCAAAGACAGCGGGCTGGCTTCCAATTTTATCAATGCAGTCCAAACGCGTGGCAACGACGTCTGGGCGTGCACGCAAAAAGGCCTTAGTGAGCTCGATTTCAAAACGAATACCTGGGTAACCTACCGTCCCGCAAATTGGCGCTCTCTCGACACCGCAAAGCCCGTGAAACCAGGGCGCGGCGAGATCATTATCACGCAGCCTGACGGCAAAAAGAGAGTGCTTGAGACACCCACCACCCTCGCGCACAACTACATTCTGAATATGGCATTTCAAGGTAAGGACATCTGGGTTGCCACGGCCGACGGTCTGAGCCACGGCATTCTCCAGTCTGACAAGGAGGAACGACACAATGAGTCAGCCACAAACCGACGCTGATGTCATCACGATGAAAGAAACGCACAAACCAGTCTCCAAGAAGGCCATCAGTGCGCCTCAAGTTCTGAATGAGGCTTACTGCTACGAGCGCCCCTCATCGTTTTCGCGCGGCCTGCGCCTCGATATCAAGGGCGTGACAATCCTTCTGATATCAGGGACTGCCAGCGTTGATGAATATGGCCGGAGCATTCATGTGGGCGACTTCCGAGCCCAAACCTGGCGAGCCTACGAGAATATTACCGCTCTCTTGGAGGCGGAGGGCGCAACCTGGAAAGACGTGGTTCGCACAACCTGCTACCTTCGGGATATCGAACGCGACTACGCCGCCTTCAATGAAACCCGGACGGAGTTTTTCAAGCAGCAGGGTTTAGACCCGCTACCGGCATCCACAGGCATCCAGGCTATTCTGTGCCGGCCGGACCTGCTGATTGAAATGGAAGCCATGGCCATTTTCGAAACCGATCGCGCATCGAACAGTCAACAGGGCGGATAATAAGAGGCCGCGTTGTAAGTTCGCGTACGCCGGAGAATCGTGGCTCACGATGAACCGGCGGAGCAGATCCGATTCCTGCCATTTATCTGTTTTCGGAGTGTCAAGCTGGGTCAAGGAGGGTAGCTATGAAAATCGCTGGACAAGTCAGCCTCTCCGATCTGCCGCGGATCTGCCCGCTGCTATGCCGTGCGACCCATCCGGAATTTGGCGAGACGAACACGCGTGTCGTTGAGGTGCGCGGCGTGCGTTTCGGCGGAGAACGTCCCGTGGTGATCGGGGGCCCATGCGCCGTGGAGAGCCAAAGCCAAACCCTTAATGTTGCCCGTGCCGTCCGGAGGGCTGGCGCGGACATGTTGCGCGGGGGTGCCTACAAGCCCCGCACCTCTCCGCATGATTTTCAGGGTACGGGCCGGGACGGACTTCGGATCCTGAGCATCGCGCGCGAAGAAACCGGCCTGCCGGTTGTAACGGAAGCGATGGACACACGCCTGGTGGAGCAGGTGGCGGAATTTGCGGACATGATCCAGGTCGGCTCGCGGAACATGCAGAACTACCCGCTGCTGGCTGAAGTGGGCCGTGTCGGCAAACCCGTCCTGCTGAAGCGGGGGATGTCTGCCAGCCTGTGTGAATGGCTGGGCGCGGCGGAATACATTGCCCAGCAGGGCAACCTGGACATTGTCCTGTGCGAGCGTGGCATCAAAGCCTTTGCCGGAGGCGAATACTCGCGTTATGTGCTGGACCTGAACGTGATTCCCGCGGTGCGGGAGCAGACGTTTCTGCCGGTGATCGTGGATCCGAGTCACGCCACCGGCGTGGCGGCGATGGTTGAGCCCGCCAGCCGTGCGGCTCTGGAGTTCGGCAGCCAGGGGTTAATCATCGAAGTCGCTGATTTCACTTCGGCGCTTCCCAGATGCGATGCTATCCAGGCCATCGATCCGGAAACCCTGGCAAGTATTGTTCGCTTTGCGCACGGGCGTGTGCACAGGGCGGTGGAAAAAGTGAAGGTCGCATAAGCTTTTAAGGGTGGAATGGCCTTCGTGGAAGCTCTCTTTGGACGAAGGATCCAGGCAGCCCTTCACACGCGGCTTGAGAGACGCCGGGCCGGACACGGCTTGCGGATCTGGAAGGGACCTTGCTGCTTCAGAGCTGTTGATTTCAATGTGTACCAAAGAAATCCGTACTCATAGCCGAGCGGAAGTGAGGAAACCCGGAGGGAGGATCGTGACCATGAAAACTGCAATCATTACAACCGTTCTTATCTGCCTGATGGCAAGCTCTGCCTTTCCACAATCTGCTTCTCCCAAGAATACCCAGAAAAAGCCACCTGCCAACATGCGTTACGCCAACATGCCGCCTGCGGCAGTGCCTTATGGACGATACCGCAAGCCTTACTACAACTGGTACGTTGAGCCCAACATGCTGGAATATGACGGCGCGGCGCGAAGTGTTCCCGAGCCCGCCTTGAACACACTGAAGACGATTAACATCGGCTTTTTGGGCCCGCTAGGCAAATCCCCCACTCGCTACAAAGATTATGGAGGCTCATGGAACGGGCCGCCTGCCGCACCTTCCAACCTGCTCGCCGAAGGAGATCCCAATTCACTTTACGGCATTCACATGTTACGCGGCACTGAATTGGCCATTGACAACGCGAACGCCCACGGGGGTTATGAAGGCAAACCATTCTCTTTGAAGATTTACGATGATGCGCCACTCTGGGGAAGCGCGGCGATGGCCATCGTGGACATGTATTACAAGCAGCACGTCTGGGCGATGCTTGGTGCGATTAATTCAGCCTCGACCCACATCGCGCTGCGGGTTACCTTGAAGCTCCAAGTCCCTATCATCGACACAGCCACGACCGACCCGACAGTAACCGAGACCCGCATCCCATGGCTGATCCACAATTATCCTGACGACCGCCAGCAAGGTTACGCTCTTGCCGATTATGTTTTTAACCAGCTTAAGCTCCACCGCATCGGCTTATTGCGCGAAAACAGCCACTACGGTCGCATGGGGTTCGAGGAATTCTTCAATGACGCCCGCCGCCTGGGATATCAGCCCGTCGTGGTGGTGAAGTATGCACCTGGGACAAAGGATTTTTCAGAGCAGTTGCGAACGCTTAAAGAGGTAGGAATTGATGGTTTGGTTCTGTGGGGCAACGCACCCGAAGCCGGGTTAATCCTGAAGCAGATGCGCGCGATGGGAATGAAGCAGCCGGTTTTTGGGAGCAGCAGAGTGGCTTATCCGGCAGTCATCAAGATTGCCGGTCCGGCCGCAAACGGTTTGGTTGCGATTTCCGCGATCAATCCTGATCGGCATAACCCGAGGTGGCTCGCGTTTCGGCGCCAATATCTCGAGCGCTATCACGAAGAGCCTGACGCGTACGCTGCTTATGCGTACGACGGCACCAACATGCTCATCGCGGCGATTCGCAAAGCCGGCCTGAACCGCGGCCTTATCATGGATGCTCTGCGCGACTACGAAATGAAGCCATATCACGGCGTGAGCGGCACTGCGTTTTTTGATTACACTCTGAATAACATCGCTCCGCTCACCTTCGCCAAAGTGAAGGATGGGCGGTTCATCTATTGGCCCGAGCAGCGGACGGACTGGAAAGGGAAGTCGATGGCGTTCATGCGATGAGGGGCCGGCCGGGCCGGCTTCATTGATTTGTGTGCCGGAGTGTTTGAATATATGACAGGAAAGCCGCTTCAGGGCGTTTTAAAAAAGTTGCTGGAAATTGCAACCGTGCTTGCGGTATCGGGAATTGTCTTCCAGGCCCAAGCGCAAAAGATGCCCGTACAAGTGCCTTACGCTTCGATCGCTTCGAAAGGCGTACGCTACGACGGGCCCGGGAGGGAAGCCGCATTCGATCTGGAAGGGCCGGTAATCCGCATCGGTCTCATCGTCCCGCTTCATGGTCCGCAAAAGGCCGACGGCGACGCGATTGTTACGGCTGTGAAGATGGCGCTACGGGACGCATCCAGGCGTCCTTTGCCTGGAGGCCTCCATCTTGCTCTTGCTGTTGCCGATGACAGTGTCCCGCCTTGGGGCCCCCTCGGCGACGAAATCATTAATCTCATTGTTAAGGATAAGGTCATAGCCATCGTAACCTGCGCCGACGGCGTCACGGCACATTTGAGCGAGCAAATCGGCAACAAGACGGGTGTTCCCGTTCTGACTCTGTCCACGGACCCGACAGCAACGGAAATCAATTTGCCTTGGATCTTCCGCCTCGGGCCAAGCGACGTTCAGCAGGCGCAAGCGATTGCCGAGAACATTTATCATGTGTGCGGCTTCCAACGTGTCCTTCTTGTTACCGATCGCGATCACGACGGACGCATTGGCGGTCATGAATTCATAAAGGCAGCCCGTCGGTTTGGGGTTCCGCTTCCGGCTTCTCTGGTTATTAACCCGCTGCAACCTGATCCCAATTCGCTGTTGGCCCTCATTAAAGCTAAGGCCCCTCAGGCAATTGTTTTCTGGACGCTGCCGGAAAATGCGAGGATGCTGCTGCAAGCAATTCGGCAGGATGGAATCCACACTCCAGTTTACCTTTCACAAGAGACTGCTCAAGCAGGTTCCGGACTGAAGTTTCCCCAACAGAATACCGGAGAAGAAAAAGACCCTGCAGCCGTTGACGTCTACACCGTAGATTCCAGCCAGGCTGAAACCCCTTCGCGCGAAAGCTTTGTGCACCGTTATCGGTTAGCGACAGGAGCTTTTCCCAGTCCGGCGGCGGCTGAAGCCTACGATGCCATTCGACTTGTCGCGCATGGTTTACGTGAGGCTGGGCCTAACCGCGCTCGTGTGCGTGACCAGATCTCGAAGGCTCGGGATCTAGCAGGAGTTTCCGGAACAATTACTTTTGATGATCAGGGAAATAATCGCACGAACGTTTACGTTATCCGGCTTAGTGAATAGCTCCGTCCTTCAAAGCGACATGCCGGGCGTGGTGCCCTGCATCACATTGGAGGATCGAAGTAGATATTCAGGAGAAAACGATGCCATATTCGATTCCTACTTCCAGTACTTATGACGCGATCATTGTCGGCTCTGGGGCGGGTGGCGGAATGGTCGCCTATAACCTGACGAAGGCCGGGGCCAAGTGTCTGATGCTGGAAGCCGGAGACTGGTACGATGCAGCCAGAGACTCGAAGTGGCTCGAGTGGGAGTACGATGCGCCTCACCACGGCGGTGGAAATTACACAAGCCCCATGGATTACTTCATGGCTGCGGTGGGAGGCTGGCAGGTTCCCGGAGAGCCATACCTTTCCGCGCCGGGAACGAAATGGATGTGGTTTCGCTCACGCATGCTGGGCGGCCGCACCAACTCCTGGGGACGGATTTCGCTGCGGAATGGGCCCTATGATTTCAAACCTTACACCCACTACGGGAATGGCTTTAATTGGCCTATCAGTTACGCGGACCTGGCGCCCTATTACGACAAGACCGAAGAACTGATCGGCGTGTTTGGTTCGATTGAGAACATCGAAAATCTCCCGAATGGGAAGTTTCTGCCTCCGCCTGCGCCGCGCTGTTACGAACTGCTCGTCCAGAAAGCATGCCAGAAACTCCATATTCCCTGCATACCGTCACGTCTGGCGATTTTAACCCGGCCGCTCAATGGACGCCCTGAGTGCCACTACGTTTCGCAGTGTGGGCGCTGCTGTCGACTCGGTTCCAATTTTTCTTCTCCCGTCGTCCTGCTGCTTCCGGCCCGAATGACGGGAAACCTCGAGATTCGAACCAACGCCATGGTGCGGGAAGTTTCGACGGGTCCGGACGGCCTCGCTACAGGTGTTTCCTATATCGACAAGAAAAGCCGCAAGGAAGTTCAGGTGCGTGGGAAGGTGATCGTCCTTGCCGCCAGTTCCTGCGAGACGGCGCGCCTGCTGTTAAACTCGCGGAGCAGCCGCTTTCCCAACGGCCTCGCCAACTCAAGTGGAATGGTGGGCAAATACGTCATGGACACCGTGATGTCAAACGTCAGCGGCTTTGTGCCCAAGATGATGGACTTGCCTCCTCACAACGGCGATGGCGTTGGCGGAATGCATCTTTACATGCCGTGGTGGAATTACCCGAATGAGGCGAAGCATAAGCTGCCTTTCTCCCGCGGATATCACATTGAATTCAGCGGCGGGCGCCAGGGAATGCCCATGCCGGGGATTCTGAGCGGCACTCAAGATCTTGTGGGTGGCGGTTATGGCGAAAAGTTTAAGGAGAACTGCCGGAAGTTGTACGGCTCATTTATCTACCTGACCGGCCGCGGCGAAATGATTCCCAATGAAGACAGCCACTGCGAGATCGACAATAACGTGACGGACCAGTGCGGGATTCCGGTTCTGAAGTTTCACTTCAAATGGGGCCAGGATGAACTCCTCATGGCCCGGCATATGCAGGAAACGTTTCAGGAGATCATCGAGACGGCTGGCGGCAAAGTGATTGAATCCTACGGAGCCGGCCAGCAGTGGGGAATTTCAGAAGGCGGGCAGGGAATTCACGAAGTGGGTGGCGCTCGCATGGGCGACAATCCAAAGAACTCGGTTCTCAACTCCCATTGCCAGGCATGGGATTGCAGGAACCTGTTTGTCGCCGACGGGGCGCCTTTCGTTGGCCTGGCAAACAAGAATCCCACGCTGACCATCCTGGCCCTTGCGTGGCGAACTTCGGAATTCATTGTGGAGCAAGTGAAGAAGGGGAATGTGTAGAAGGCATGCAGTAGGTGGCATGTGGCAGGAAGTAGATAGCATATAGCATGCGGGGGGATGTGGAAACGGCATGGGCATCGAGCGGTTTGAGCAATTGGACGTCTGGCCAGTACATACCACCTGCTGTGTCAGGAGTAGACATGCAAAACAAGACAACGAACAAACAGCCCCGCTTTGAACGCCGTGACATTCTCAAACTCATGACGACGATGCCGGCAGCGGCCCTGGTGTCGTTGTCGCCGCTAGCCTCGCAAGTGGCACAAGCAGCGCCTCAGCAATCAGCTGCTGAAGGGCGTTCCGCGGCTTATCAGCCCAAGGTCTTTAATCCCCACGAGTGGCGGACGATTCGTATTCTTTCGGATTTGATCATACCAGCGGATGATCGCTCGGGCAGCGCAACCGAAGCGGGCGTTCCGGAGTTCATCGACGATTGGCTGAACTTGAAGCAGGGAAACCTCCTTGACGAGATTCGCGGAGGGCTGACGTGGCTCGACATGGAATCCAACCGCGCCTTCAAATATGACTTTGCCGACTGCTCGACGGCGCGGCAAAGGCAGATTCTTGATCGTATCGCTTACCCGCAAAAGGCCGTCCCAGAGGATGCAAGTGCGGTCCCGTTTTTCAATACGCTGCGCGATCTTGTGGTCAGTGGATTCTTCACCAGCCGGATGGGGGTTCGTGATCTTCCGTACGTCGGCAACGAACCGCAGCAAGCGTGGAACGGCTGCCCTGGACCGGTGCTGGCTAAGCTGGGACTCGGGGAGGACAAGACAGCATAGACTTGTCCGTCTTTATCGCTTCCAGCATAACCTCCAAGCTCTCGTGCGCCATTTCTTAGCTGCGATCCTTGATATGCTGTTGCGCAGCGTCTCTATATACGCTTAAATATAGCGGTGCTTTTCAAACCATTCTTTGCAGGATGCCAGATATGATGCCAAAATCTTTGTCCGCGCGACGCGGCTCCCGGCTGAGTGATCAGGGTGATCCCGAGTCAGCGTATCTTGTTTACGTCGGAACCTACAACATGGCCAAGGAGAGGGGCATCCACGCCTTTCGTTTTGACGTTGTCTCTGGCCAATTAACTCCACTCGGACTGGGCAGTGCTGCCGTGCATCCCACCTTTGTCACCCCGGATCGACAAGGGCGATTCCTTTATGCGGTGAAGGAAGTTGAACGCCATGAGCGCAAGAAGAGTGGCTCGGTCAGGGCTTATGCTATCGATCGGAAAACCGGAAAACTCAGGTTCCTGAACGAAGTCGCTTCGAACGGCACCATCCCGTGCTATGTCGCCCTTGACCGGCGCGGCAATTACGCCATGGTGGCGAACTACGGCAGCGGCAGCGTTGAGGTGATACGTGTGCGGAAGGACGGCCGCCTTAGCAAGGTAACAGCTTTCGATCAGCGCGCCGGCTCCAGCGTCAATCCCAAGAGGCAGGAAGGGCCGCACGCTCATTGGATCAACGTATCACCTGACAACCGCTATGCGCTTTCCAGCGATCTCGGGCTGGACAAGGTTTTCGTCTATCGCTTTGACGAGCAGAACGGTTCGCTTGAGCCCGACGATCCTCCCTATGCTGAGGTCAGTGCCGGTTCAGGGCCGAGGCACATTGCCTTTGCTCCGAACGGGAAGTTCGTTTACCTGATCAATGAATTGAAGTCGACGGTCACGGTGTTCGCATACGATCGTGCCCGCGGGGCATTGCAGAAGCTGCAGACGATCTCGGCGCTTCCGAAAGGCTATAAGGGACAGAGCGATTGTGCCGAGATCGCCGTACATCCTTCGGGGAAATTCGTCTACGGATCGAACCGGGGGCATGACAGCATTGCGGTGTTTGCGGTGGACTCGCAGAAGGGAACACTGACTTCGGTGGAGCGGGTGTCGACGCAGGGAAAGACACCGCGCCATTTTGTCATTGACCCGACCGGGTCATACCTCCTGGCCGCCAACCAGGACTCCGACAGCCTGGTGGTGTTTCGTATCGACCGGGAGACGGGACGCCTCACCGCCACGGGCCAGAAGCTCCAGGTGACCTCGCCGGCTTGCGTGCGATTTGTGACCTCCGAATAGGGGGTGCAATTTTTGCCCGCTCTGCACCGTGTGCCCAGACTATACCGTCGGGCGTCCGATTCCCGGCTTTCCTGCAATGTAAGCGTCAAGGCGGATGCATCTGGCGCGTGCCGTTGAGCTCTGGCAAGCTGGCGGCATGAATTCATCAACCAGCAACAGCGTCCGCCAGCAACGACGTCCGCACTTCACTGCCGAGGAGCGAGAGAATTGGGTTTCGCGCTTCCGGTCCAGCGGGATGACGCAGCC
>JAKAWN010000551.1 GCA_021827245.1 Acidobacteriota bacterium
GTAGTTGCCGAACATGAAGGCCTTGATCTTGACCCCCTTGGGGGCGTTCGCCTGCAACGAGGGCTGGGTGAGGATATAGGTGCCCATCGCCTGCACGCGGTGCTTGAGGAGAACCGGTCCGAGGCTTCAATCCGCGCCGGACGTTATAAGCTTGCCGGCACCTAAGTACTAGTCGAGCAGATGACCGCCTTGTACACCTACGAAGGGGGGGCTTGTCAAGGGAAAAATCAAGTCCGATCTCTTGAAAAATGTCCCCTTTGGGCGGTCTTGTTCTTCCCTGATTCCCTGGTTTTTCTGTTCCCCATTTTCCCGCAGGTGGCGCATAGCCCATTCCAGACACCTGAACGTATGGTGCGCCAGCCGCGGCCCTTGTGGTTCCGTCCCGCATTTGTGATTTCCCTTCCAGCCGATATCATCGGATAATAGCTGAGGACCATGAGGTTTGAACTTTTTGTCGCGTTACGGTATCTGAAGGCCAAGCGGCGCCAGGCGGCTATTTCAGTGGTCACGGCGATATCCGTCATTGGCGTGATGGCCGGCGTTGCGGCGCTGGTCATCGCATTGGCCATCAATAACGGTTTTCGGCAGGAGTTGGAGAGCAAGCTTCTTGGGGCGACGGCTAATGTGAATCTCCTCCGGGCGCAGAATCTTGGCATCAGGCATTATGAAGCCTTGACAAAGCGTCTTTCAAAGGTGCCGCACGTCGTCGCCGATGCGCCTGCCCTTTATGAAGAAGTTCTGATTTCCAGCCGGCAGCGATCCAGAGGTGTGGTTCTTAAGGGAGTAGACCCCGCGCGCGAGGTCAAAGTAGGCAACCTGCTCCATCACCTGACCGAGGGCTCGCCCAAGGGGCTGTCTGAAACTTTTCCGGATGCGGACCCGATAATCATAGGGAAAGATCTGGCCAAGTCCTTGGGTGTGTATGTCGGCGATACGGTGATGATCACCAGCCCGCAAGGGACTCTCACGCCTTTTGAAGTCGTACCGAAGTACCGGCACTTTCGTGTGGTAGGTATTTTTGATTCCGGCTTTTACGATTTCGATGCGACCTGGGCTTTTACGAATCTGAGCGCAGCTCAGCGCCTGTTTGATTTGAAAAGCGTTGCTTCAGTCATCGAGTTCAAGCTCGACGATGTTTACAGAGCTGACTCGGTGGCCAAGACGATTCTCAAAGCCGCGGGACCTGGGTTTACTACCACGACCTGGGTGGACCAGAATCACGCTCTCTTCAGCGCCTTGCAGTTGGAGCGGTTAGTCACGATCCTGACAATTGGCCTGATCGTGCTGGTTGCCGCGTTAAACATTTTCATCATGCTGGCGATGATGGTAATGGATAAGAATCGTGATATTGCGGTTTTGAGATCGATGGGTGCCAAGAAGAGACAGATCTGGACCGTTTTCACGATGCACGGAATTTTGATTGCGACTCTCGGCACGGCGCTTGGCCTGGCGCTTGGCTACGGAGGCTCGTGGCTGGGCGAGGCCTATAGGCTAATCCCTTTACCGGCTGACGTTTACGGTTTGTCTTACGTCCCATTTATTCCACGTCCCTGGGACGGTCTTTGGATAGGCCTGGCGGTGCTGGGGATCAGCTTTCTGGCGGCGTTTTATCCTTCACTTTCTGCAGCCAAGCTGGACCCGGCTGAAATTTTGCGTTACGAATGATACGTAAATGGAACATGGATCGTCCTGGGAGTTTTATGTTGCCCGCTGAGTCCGGAAATCGAGGCCCAATGCTACGGGTGGACAATCTGACCAAGATCTTTCGTTCCGGGGAGCAGGAAGTGGTAGTCTTTGACGGTCTCAATCTTGAGGTTGAGAAAGGCGAACTGGTTGTGCTGGTTGGAAAGTCCGGCGCGGGCAAGACGACTTTGTTACACCTGCTCGCGGCGCTGGACACTCCAACTCGAGGTGAGTTATACTTTGGTGGGCAGAGGTTGAGCGAACTCAGTATCGAAGCGCAGGCAGAGTATAGAAATCAGCAGATTGGCTTCGTTTGGCAGATGCATCATTTACTGCCCGAATTTAGTGCGCTTGAGAATGTGATGCTGCCGCAGCTCATCGCAGGGAGTGGTTTTGAAAAGGCGCGGGTTCGTGCCAGGGAACTTCTGGCGGAGGTGGGCCTGGAAAAAGCCTTGGGGCGCCGGACCGGTGAGCTTTCTGGGGGAGAGCAGCAGCGTGTGGCATTGGCAAGAGCGCTAGTAAACAATCCAGCGTTGCTACTGGCAGATGAGCCGACCGGAAACCTGGATCACCGCACCGCAGAGCTTGTCATGGATCTGCTCGAACGGTTGCACCGTGTTCATGGGTTGACTTCGGTGTTAGCCACGCACAATATGGAACTCGCGCAGCGCGCGGCTCGGACGTTGCGTCTGGAAGACGGCCAACTGACCGAGGTAGTAGTTCCACGGTTTAACTGACAACCTGCTTTTTGGCATAATAGATGTCGGGAGCGGGGTCTAAGGAAGAACTGAGGAGCTATGTTCGAGAGATACACAGAAAAAGCTCGGCGTGTTATCTTCTTTGCTCGGTATGAGGCTAGCCAGTTCGGGAGCCCCTACATCGAGACCGAGCACCTGTTGCTCGGTTTGCTGCGCGAAGACAAGGCCCTGACCAACCGTTTTCTCCGTTCCCATGCCTCGATTGAATCAATTCGCAAGCAGGTGGAAGGGCATATTCCGGTTCGAGAAAAGGTTTCGACGTCAGTCGAGTTGCCACTCAGCCAGGAATGCAAACGTGTGCTTGCTTACGCTGCCGAAGAGGCCGAACGCCTGACCCACAAGCACATTGGAACAGAACATCTTTTGCTTGGCCTCCTTCGGGAGGATAAGTCCTTCGCAGCGGAAATTCTTCATGAGCGGGGTCTGCGACTGTCCACGCTCCGGGAAGAGTTGAGCCGCTCACAGAGCGAGAAAGTGTCTTCGAATCGTCCCAAAGAGACTTCTCTGCTTTCTGAGTTCAGCCGCGATCTGACTCAGGCAGCGCTCGAAAACCAGCTCGACCCTTTGGTGGGGCGAGAGAATGAAGTGGAACGGGTCATTCAGATCCTTTGCCGCCGCACCAAGAACAATCCTGTTTTGATCGGAGAGCCCGGCGTCGGCAAGACGGCCATCGTAGAGGGCCTGGCGGAACGTATCGCGGAAGGCGACGTTCCATCATTCCTCTCCGACAAACGGATTCTGGCTCTTGACCTTTCCTTGATTGTGGCCGGTACCAAGTACCGCGGGCAGTTCGAGGAGCGCCTGAAGACCATCATGAAAGAGTTGATGGAGGCGCAGAATGCCATTATCTTTATCGATGAACTCCACACCCTGGTGGGAGCCGGTTCAGCGGAAGGTTCACTGGATGCGGCGAATATTCTAAAGCCCGCACTTTCGCGCGGTGAGATTCAATGTATTGGCGCAACCACGCCGGGCGAGTTCCGGAAATCCATCGAGAGGGACCGCTCGCTTGAAAGACGGTTCCAGGCGGTTAAAGTTCCGCCGCCGGATGAGGCCCAGACCATCAAGATTCTTTTCGGTATCAAGGAACGGTACGAGAAGTTCCATGCTGTAACCTACACGGATGAGGCCGTTACGAATTCCGTCTATCTCTCCAGCCGCTACATTCCTGATCGATTTCTACCCGACAAGGCCGTCGACCTGATTGACGAGGCCGGTGCGCGCGTGAAGTTGCGGCAGAGCACCCTGCCTGAAGAGATGGTCGATGTCCAGAAGCGGATCAAGTTTGTGGTTCACCGGATGGAAAACGCCATCGCCAATCATGAGTTTGAGAAGGCGCGTTTCTACTCCGACGAAGAGCGCAAAGAGCGCGAAAACCTCCGATTGTTGCGCGAAAAGTACAACATTGACGAGACCGCCATCGGCGCAGTAACCCGGGCTGACATCGAGGATGTCGTGTCGCGCTGGACTGGAATTCCTGTAAGCTCGATCAAAGAAGAGGAGTTGAACAAGCTCCTGCGCATTGAGGATGAGCTGCACAAACGCATTGTCAGCCAGGATTCGGCGATTTCAGCTTTGGCGCGAGCCATTCGCCGTTCGAGGGCTGGTTTGAAGCCGCCCGGCCGCCCGGTGGGTTCATTCCTTTTCCTGGGGCCGACGGGCGTGGGCAAGACCGAAATGGCACG
>JAKAWN010000552.1 GCA_021827245.1 Acidobacteriota bacterium
CCAGAACTCAGGACCAATGTGTTGTTCGGAATTCCTAATTCGTGATTTGTAATTCTGCATTCTCCAATCACCAGTTACCGATCACCGATCCCTCAACGTCTCGGATATCCGGCGGTGAGCGCACCGCCGCTAGAGTTATTGCAGCCGAATGCGGTCGAAGCCGTCCCAGCGCGACATGTCGGAAAGAATGACCTTGTCGCCGACGTTAAGGCCATTCAGAATCTGGACTTCATTCACCGAGGCTTCGCCCAGCTTCACCTTCACGCGCTCGGCTTCCCGACCGCCGGTCTCTTTGAACAGACCTACCGTGCTGTAAGACTGTCCGAAGGCCGGGCGGCCCACGTACAAGACGTTGGTCAAGTGTGAAATCTCGATGGTTCCGTCGACGCTCAGGTCCGGCCGCGCGCCTTCCGGCAGCTTGCCCTCAAGCGATACGTCCACCGTGACTGTCCCATTCACGACCGCCGGATCGATGCGGACCACCTTGCCGGGAATAATCCCGTTATGAGTATCGATGGAAGCCTTCTGGCCGATTTCGATGTCCTTGGCCTGCGTTTCGGCGATCTGCAACTGCGCCTTGAGCTGGGTGGGATCGACCACCTTGGCGAGCGTTGTACCCGCTGCCACCTGCTGGCCAACTTGCACCGGGATGTCGGTGAGAATGCCCGAATACCCGGCGCGCACCATCAGATCGGCCAGTTGCCCCTTCTTCAATTCGTACAGGGCGCGGTCCTGTTCCACCTTGGCCTTTTGCGCGGCAAGCTGGCTCTGAAGCGAAGCTCCAAGTGTTTCCACCCGCTTCTTTTCGATGGCGACCTGTGCAGCCAACCCTGTCGCCTTGGTTTTTGAGAGCTGTGCCGTCAAGTCGGAAACGATGCCCTTTGAGGCAAGAAGCGCGTCAGCGTTGGCCTGTGCTTTGGCCTGCTCGTAATCAGACTCCAGGCTAGCCTGCGTAGATTGCTCATTCAGGAGCTCGTTGTTCAGCTTGGCTTTAAGGCTTTCAAGGTCGGCCTGGTCCGCCTTCAGAGTCCACTGGGCATTCTGCGCCTCCTGCTGGAGTTGCGGATTCGAAAGCTGCAGCAGCGCCGTATCCGGCGTGACCTTGACTCCCGGAAGCAGGAAACGGCGCTCAACGCGCCCCTCCGTCACCGCCGGGATCCATTGAATCTCGACCGGGACCAGAGTCCCAAGACCACGCACTTGAACATCCATATTGCCGCGCTTCACCGTGTCCACCCAAACGGTTGAAGCATCCACTGAAGGGGGAGCAGGTTTAAGCTTTGACAGCCCTAAGGTAACAAATCCAATCAGCACCAGGCCGCCCGCAGCCAATACTGCAAGCCGTATGCGGCGCTTTCGTGCGACGCCCACTCTTTGGATATCCATAACCTACCTCCGACTGCCTTTCGAGTAGGGCGAGAACCGGCCGTTGGCTTCAGGTGCTGCTGTAAGGCGCTCAGTATTCATTACGATCTGCACCTTTCCATTGTTCCATCCAGGCGCTCTCAACTCCTGATTGCACCACGGCTTCTAGCGCCCACGTGCGTCTCCCGGAATATTCGCCGGGTGAGGAGCCCGGCCCTCGACCGCGTCCGAAAGTTCAATATTGTTGCGACTGAGCAGGGTGCCCGTAGCCTTCTCAAAATCAATCAGGGCCTTGGCGTAACCAGCCCTGGCCTGCACCACCTCATTTTCCGCCGTGCCAAGCTGGGTCTGCGCCGTGATCACCTCGCGCACGGTGGCCCGCCCCGCCGCAAACTTGGTATGCGTCATCTCGTACGTTTGGCGGGCGAGCACTGCAACGTTATTGGCCGCCTGCAGTTTTCCCTGCGCCTGGTGCACAAGCGAAACGGCCTTGCTCACGTCCCAGACCATCTGATTTCGTGCCTGCCGCAGCTTCATCTCCAGTTGGCGCTGTTCGAGCAGCGCGCGGGCGGCATCAGCCTTCGCCTGCCGGTTGCGCAGCGGGATTTCCAGCCTCACTCCGTAGCCGTAACCCGGAAAGCGGTTGTGAAAAACCTGGCTGAAGGCCGGACCAAACGCTCCCTCCTGGCCTTGCGGTGAAACGGCTGCAAAGGCAGTCAGCGTCGGCAGCAGCTCGTTGCGGACCGCCTTGATTGTGATTCGCTGATTCCTTAAATTCACTGTGGCCTGCTCGATTTCCGGCCGGTTGGTCTCGCCTTCCTTCAGCGCTTCGACCAGCGCGGGAATATCGCCGGTTTTCGGGTTTGGCAGGTGGTCGGTGGGATTGATGGCCACGGCGGCAATCTGGCCGCTGAAGCTCCTTGAAATGAGGGACTTCATCGTCTGAGAATCCTGCTCAAAGGTGTTTTCGGCTGTGAGCAGATCCTGTTCGCGGCCGGCCACGTCAAGCTCGGCCTGGGCTACGTCCAACTGAGCTGCCGCGCCGATTTTCTTCTCTTCCTTGTTATCGTCCAGAAGCTTTCGCGCATAGCCCAACGCTTCTTTGGCCACATGAATGTTCGCCTGATCGGCCAGCAGGTCATAGTAGGTGGAAATCACATTCGCGACGATCTTGATGACGTTCTGGCGGAAAACGCTGCGTGAATACTCCTGATCATTTTGAGCAATGCGGATGAACCGCGCGTTGGCACGCCGTCCGAAGCCGTTCAAAAGCTGCTGAGTGATCCCGAGCGTGTAATTGGAAGTGACGTCGGGGTTGAACAATTGCGTTATGGAGTTCGTTGTCTGGCGGGCGCCGAACGTATTCACCACCAGGCTGGTGCCGGATAAAAAACCCTGGCTGTATGTAGCTGACATAAAGCCCGTGTGCGCACTGACGACTGGAACACCGGTAACGGCAATATAGTTTAGCGGCGTCACGGTGTACCCCCAGCCATACTGAATGTCCACTTGCGGGTCGCAGCAACTGGCGGCCCCAACGTTAGGGATACCGCCGCCGAGCGCGCCGCCCGCGTTTCCTCCACCTGCTCCACCGCCGCCACCCACGCCGGTGCCCAGAGCGCCTCCAAAGATAGTCTGCGAAATGTTGACTCCGGCCACCCCGCGCGCAGCTCCGCCAGCCTTGGCGCGCAGCAGATCCGTCTGGGCGATCGGCAGGTCATAACGCGCCACGCCGATATCGAGGTTGTTTTCAATCGCCAGCGCGATGGCGTCTTCCAGCGAAAGGTTCAGTTTGCCCTCCCTCATGAGTTCGTCGAGCAGAGACGAGTTCGCGAGCCTTGCCTTTGGAACAAATGGGACCGAATAGGCCGAGAAAAGATCAGAGAAGCCGGCACTGTGGGTGTAATCGTAAAGGGTGGCTTCCGCCGGCTTTGACGACGTGTTTGTAGGTTCTTTGGCTCCAACGCCAGAGGCGGAAAGCAGTAGTTGCAATCCCAGTAGCAGTATCGCCGGCCGAAATAACTCCTTGTTCACCATTTTCGTTCCTTCCAGATTCTTGAACATGCTTGCGGAATCGCGTCCCTCCCCGGGCAGAATAAGAATTTTGGGTTCCAGGACCGACTGCGCTGTCGAACAAAGTCTTTGGCTGTGACCGTGGCCTGCGGCGATGGGCGTGAACGGTGTCCTGATCAACCGCAGCCGCTTTCTGGTATAACTGCAACAGCATTTTTCATGCCGAGTTATTCTTCGTCGGTAACTTATGGATACGAGGCGGCTTAGTAAACGAGGCTGGTATTTTGTCTGCTGGAAGAGTGTCCGGCTTTGGGATTCTGGTGTTCGGAAGCGGACACCGGACGCGACCACCGTAAATGATGAGACCGTGAAATGCTGGCACTCCTGACAACCTCACCCGCAACGGTTGAGGAGTCCTGAACATCTCAGGTGCTCGCCTGGGTGGGCAGGGTCGGATTCTTCACGGCACGCTTGTCCTCTTGATCCTCAAGCCGTTCCGCTGCCCCATAAATCCTTCTCATACCATCCAACGAGGCAAGGAAAGCGCGTTTCGAAAATTTCCGGGCGAATCAGGCGCCGGGATTTCTATTTAGTAGACAATCTACCCAGCCCTGTGGTAGATTACCTTCTACCATGACCAAACAACCATCTGAAGACCGAATCGAACTCGTTTATGGCTCGCTCGACATGCTGATCCTGCGCACGTTGTCCTGGGGTCCGATCCACGGGCACGGCATC
>JAKAWN010000553.1 GCA_021827245.1 Acidobacteriota bacterium
CCGCGTTAGCGACGCCCAATAGCCGCTTTGAGCGGCTCACAACCTAAAGCCTCCGGCTTTGCCGGAGGATACTTACTGCGCTCGGAATGACACGGCCAAAACAATTTTCCACGAACCGCTATGCAGTCTGTTTTTCGGAGATCGACTTGGCCTGGGTGAACAGCAACAGATAGTCACGCCCGCCGGCTTTTGAATCCGTTCCCGACATATTGAATCCGCCGAAGGGGTGGCCGCCCACCAGCGCTCCCGTGCATTTGCGATTGAAGTAAAGATTCCCCACGTGGAATCGCTGCGCCGCCTTCTCGATCTTCGCTCGGTTCTTAGTGTAAACGGAGCCGGTCAACCCATATTCGGTGTTGTTTGCGATCTTGAGAGCTTCATCAAAGTCCGCCGCCCTGAGCACTGCCAGAACCGGCCCGAAAACCTCTTCCTGCGACAGTCGCGCATCAGGAGGAACGTCGGCAATAATGGTGGGCTCAAGGAAATAGCCCGGGCCGGAGGCTTGCTTGCCGCCGGTCACGAGGCGACCTTCTTTCTTTCCGGTCAGGATGTACTCCTCGATGGACTTTCTGGCCCGGCTGTTGATTACCGGGCCCATATAGGTGTCGGGGTCCGCCGGATTCCCAACCTTAATTCCTTCAACCCTTTCCTTCAGCTTCTCCAGAAAAGCCTCGTAGACCTTCTCCACGACGATAGCACGTGAACAGGCTGAGCACTTCTGGCCCTGGTAGCCAAAAGCCGAAGCAGTAACGCCCTCGACCGCTGATTCCAGGTCCGTCTCGCTGTCGACGATAATGGAATCCTTACCACCCATCTCTGCAATCACCCGTTTAATCCAGATCTGCCCCGGTTGATGCTTTGCCGCCAGTTCGTTGATATGCAGGCCCACTTCCTTCGAGCCGGTAAAGGCAATGAATCGAGTATGGGGATGGGCGACGAGCGCATCGCCCACCGTGGAGCCGGGACCAGGCAGGAAGTTCACGACCCCTGCCGGCATGCCTGCCTCCTCAAGCGCCTCAAAAAACTTGTAGCCAATCGTAGGCGAGTCGCTCGAAGGCTTGAGCACCACGGTGTTGCCAGCTACAATCGAGCCCACCGTCATCCCAGTGAGAATCGCCAGCGGAAAGTTCCACGGAGGAATGACAACGCCGGCGCCCAGCGGGATGTACTCCAGCCGGTTGCGCTCACCGGGAACTGGAGTCACCGGCTGGCGGCCGGCGAGGCGCACCATTTCGCGGGCATAGAACTCGCAAAAATCAATTGCTTCAGCCACATCCGCGTCAGCTTCGGCCCAGGACTTGCCTACCTCATATACCATCCAGGTGGCATAGTGGAATTTGCGATCGCGAAGGATCTTCGCCGTCGAGATCAGGAGATTCACTCGGGTGTCCGCGGACGTGCGGCTCCAGCTCTCAAAGCTTTCTTCAGCTTTTCGGATGGCTAGGGCCGCGGAGCCGGGATCACCTTTGGAAAACGTGCCAACAATCTGATCCTTTTCTGCAGGATTATAGGATTGGAACGTTTCCTCAGTTTCAATTCGCTCCGCCCCGATCACCAACGGATATTTCCTTCCAAGTTCTCGTCTGACATCCTGAATGGCCTCCTTCATCCGGCGAAAATGCTCAGGATTTCCCTGGAAGTTACTCAAAGGTTCGTTTTTGAAAGATGAAAGTTGCATTCGCATCCCCCTGTACCATTTGTGAATGGGGTATTATATCGGCATCTGCGAATGCAAGTAAGGGA
Organism: Acidobacteriota bacterium; assembly: GCA_021827245.1. The sequence goes on from JAKAWN010000553.1 coordinate 1,744, forward strand.
TATTCAGCAAAGTGCCGGATTCGGCTGGCAAGAAGAGATAACAAGATCCAAAAAGCTGCGAACATCACTTCGTTTGACGAAGATTGCAGGATGGAGGGGGAACGAATCTCGCGGGGCGGTCTGCGACAGCCGATTGACGGAACTCAAGAGGTACCGCTACACAGAATGATTTCACTGTAATTTGCCATCAATTGGTCTAAGCGGCGTCCAGGTTGGAAACCCCCGCGGGCCGGATTCAGTTGGGTTCGGCTCGGCCATGGAAAATCCTCACCAAGTCGATCCGAGTTCCCCCGTCGTGCGGGCTGAGAGATACGACCTTGTCTTGTTCGCCGTACTTTATCTCGAAAACGGTCTTACCGTTGCGATCGGTCTGGGTAAAGCTCGTCGCTTCTCCACCCAGTTGCTTTTTGTAGAACTCACGAACTTTATCGAGCGGATCGGGTGTGTTGAATTTCGCCACCGCAATGCGAAGATTCAGCCGGTCTGGCAGGTCGAAGGTGAGGGAAACGGAGTCATTTTCATGAGAATCTGTCACTCGCGTGGCGCCTGGATAAACGGGCAGTCCGAGCTGAAGATCGCTGACACTCTCTTCCTTGGAGACTTTGAAATCGCCCACAGGCGTGTTCACCGTCACCACCTTCCTGTGCGGACTGTTCTCGGTGACTTTGACGTGCACGCTACGGGAAAGGATGCGTAGCCCGAACCAGACCATGAAGATGCCCGAGGCAATAATGAATCCGATGACGAGCACTATGGCCCAGACAATATGCCGGTCTAGCGGCTTACGAGAAGGCTCGAGGGGTGGCGGGGAAGAACCCACGATGATCTCCTTTCTTTAAGAAAGCATTCTATCGCAGCCATCACGCGTATCGAGAGAAGATTTCTCCGCTCTGTTGTTTGATACGCTTTAACTTCGAGCATAGTTCCCCGGAAAACTCTTGTGAGGGGGCAGGGCACCGATGTTATGCTGAAAATTCATCTACCATCCGGAAAGCGGAGGCGAAAAAGAATGCAATACCGGGAACTGGGTCACAGTTCGTTTTCATTGTCGGCCATCGGGCTGGGTTGCATGGGGATGTCCGAGTTTTATGGATCCCGGGACGATCGGGAATCGATGGATGTCATCCATCGTGCCCTGGACCTGGAAGTGAATTTCCTCGATACAGCCGACGTTTATGGCAGGGGGCACAACGAGGAACTGGTAGGCAAGGCCATTCGAGGCCGCCGGGACCAGGTCATACTGGCGACGAAGTTTGGGAACCAGAGAGACGCGGCCGGAAACTTCGTTGGAATCAACGGTCGGCCGGAGTACGTGCGGCAGGCGTGCGACGAAAGCCTGAAGCGCCTCAGAATCGATACGATCGATTTGTATTACCAGCACCGCGTTGACACCCAGGTGCCCATCGAAGAGACGGTGGGAGCCATGTCCCGGCTGCTGGAAGAAGGCAAGGTCCGCTGCCTGGGGCTTTCGGAAGCCGGGCCGGCAACCATCCGCCGTGCTCATAAGACCCATCCGATCAGTGCCCTGCAAACCGAATACTCCCTCTGGAGCCGCGATCCGGAAGATGAGTTGATCCCCCTTTGCCGGGAACTTGGAATCACCTTTGTGCCTTATAGCCCGCTCGGCCGGGGCTTCCTTACCGGTAAGATCAAGAGCCCCGATGACCTTGAGCCGGGAGATTGGCGCCGCATGAGTCCTCGTTTCCAGGGAGATAACTTTCAGCGAAATCTCGACCTCGTGAACCGCATCGAAGAGCTGGCCGCGGAGAAGAATTGCAAGCCTTCGCAACTGGCGCTGGCCTGGGTCCTGGCTCAGGGTGAGGATATGATTCCCATCCCCGGAAGCAGCCACATATCCCATCTCGAAGAGAACCTGGCAGCACTGGAGATCAGCCTCAGTTCAGAAGATCTGCAGCGCATCGACGAGGTCGCACCCAAGGGCGTGGCCGCCGGCGATCGCTATCCCGAAGGCGGAATGAAAGTCGTCGGCCGGTGAGGCTGAAGGCCACTTCTTTTATATGCGGCAATACCGATTGCACGCTCGCGGACGATCAGGGTATGGATGTGGTTCGTGCCTTCATCCCGCAGCCTTGTTACACACGCGGTATTCATTCACTCGCTGTAGAAAAACGGAGCCAGTTCCTCGGTCGGCACAAAGCGCGATGCCTGGCGGAGAATGGCCCGGCAGGTTCCCGTGTCAAGCTCCCTGTGGTTCGGGATCGTCAACATCTCCTTCACGCCATCGGCTCGGACGCGGCGGAGTTTGATATGGCTACCCTTTTGCGAGACCACCTCAAAACCGAATCTCCGCAGGATGGCGACGACTTCCTGGCCGGAGAGACGCCTAAGCCGTGGCAGGGTGAGCCTCCA
>JAKAWN010000554.1 GCA_021827245.1 Acidobacteriota bacterium
ATATCGCTATCGCTCAAACCTCGTCCGACTAGACGATAAATGGGGCCCAGAACTCCCACCTTCTCCCAAAAGATACGCATAGCCCACCTCCTTTACTCATTTGCACACTTCGAGCCCATCGACAGAGGGCTCGCTTTCAAACGTAGCCGCCCCGGCAAGCGCGTGCCTCCTTTAACAATCCGCACGGTTCCCACTTTGATTCCACTCGTCATCGGGCGATCTTCGCCGTCTTTATGACAGCGTTCCTTAGTGCCAGCGCCAGCCGCCCTAAAGTGATTCGCTCCCCGGCGTTCGATTGGCGATGGATGGAATGGAGGGCATCGGCTGTCTCCTCATTGCAGCCAGCGAGAGCAGAAACGCCAGGATACAGGCCAAGTCAAGCGCGAGAAATACGTTACGAGATAGCACGACGGGCACCACGGGATTGAACAGCACGGCAATCGCAGCAAACCCGGCTGCCCAAAGGTACTTCCGTCGGGCGACCGCCTGCGTCGAGACCATCACGGCGCCCACACAGACCACGATGTCCACCAGGATCCCTATGCCTGGGGAGGCCGCCCAGAGTGCCGCCAGCAGCAACGCCACAACACAAACGAGTTTCATGATTTTCGTAAACATTGCACACCTCGTATCTTTCGGTAACTGATGGATCGTCCTTTGCGGAAGAAGGAAGAGGGCGGACCTGCCACCCTCCAAGGTTTGACTTGTCCGGCCTGCCTCACGCCGTAGATCTTCGACCGATGAGCAGGTTATACACCAACACAATCACTGCAACGACAAGCAACAGGTGGATGAGGCCTCCGCCAATGTGAAAGGTAAAGCCCAGCAGCCACAGAACTAACAGAATCACGCAAATGGTCCAAAGCACGTTGATCCTCCCCCCTAACATCCTTCTCCAGGCAGATCTTGAGCCGGAAGCTAGAGCTATCTTTCTTATAACCTGGCGTAATGCACTTGTCAGTCCCGTATTGCTCACACCTCTGGTCAAAATTGCTCATCGCAGTCAATCAGGTCAACTGCGCGGTGGCTTCTCATGGCCGCAGCTTGTGGGGAAAGCCGGCGGCAGCGGTTCACAGTCCCGCATTTGACTCACCGACCGAGGCCTTTTCCAGCCTCAGGCAGGCTGCGGAGCCGGAATATCCCTGATCAAGGTTTCTGGCTCCGCAGAGCTGGTGGGCTTGTGTTGCAAGCTGGTGGTTGGTTGACTTCCTAAGACACTCGCCAAACTTAGAATCGAATGGCTTCCACACGAGAGGCAGTGATTATTCCTGGCCCAGCTGATCATCTGGCAATCCTCACACAGGACGGCATGGTCGAGCGGTATGAGCTCGACCGGCTCAAAATTCTTCGGGCGGCGCTTTTGGCGCTCCACTCTCCGCACCTTGTCGATCACCTTGCGTCCCGCATGCCCGGCGATCAGTACAATTGTCTTGGGCAACCGCCCGAGCATTTTGCCTGTCATTTCCTTCACCCCGCTTCCTGTTTTGGATCGTCCGCCTAAACAATTCGTTCTCGCCTGCTACCTATACCGTTTGTTATTTGGCGCGTCAGTCCCGTACTGCTCATCAGGATGATCAACATTGCTCATCCCTGTCAATGTGGGGAGACCACCCTGCGGAATCGGCGGAGATGATGGAAGGCTCAACACGGATAAAGGCAGGGGTGGGCGCGGTGTGGGGGCGGGAAAGGGCCAATTCGGGGTAGCAGTGTGATAGTGGAGATGAGCAATTGTGCACAGTCTCCCGACGGCGAAGGCGGATATGATTGCTCTGTTCGCGGAAGATGGGCATGCGCCGGGCAGCATTCTCATTGTCGTTAGCAAGGAAACATGCCACAATAAGTTAGGCGGAAGACCTATTCACTAGATGCGATGGACTGAATCCGATCTGTGAGGGATAGCAGGTCGCTGGTCGAAGTGGATTCCTTCTGAAATCATGTGCGAGCTCTTAGCAAGCAGAAGGTTATTGTTATGGCTAAGACGAGTCTGCCTGCCGATTGGGAAGCCTACCTGGCGGGAATTGCCGTTGCAAAACCTGTGCTGGAAGACTCCGCGAAGCGCGAAAGCTTGGCAAGGAGTAAGGAGACGGTCATGGCACGCAAGAACAAATCTGCCGATAGACCCGCCTTCAGCAAGAAGGGGGATGCTGTTGCGGCGAACAGGAAACGTCACTCTGACGTAGTGACCTCCAACCGGAAAGACCAAGCTGATGTTGCCACGGCGCTGAAGAAAGGCCAGCCTGAGGTTATTACGGCAAATCAGACAACCCAGTCTGTCGATTGGGATGCTCTCCTCGCGGGCATCAAGGGCGGGAAGTCCGTCATCGATTACACCGAGAACCGTATCATCTACCGGCAAGGAGACCCTGCGGATGCCATCTTCTACCTCCGGCGAGGCAAGGTGAAGCTCACGGTGACTTCCCGGCAAGGAAAGGAAGCGATCGTCGCCATTCTGGGCGCCGGTGAGTTCTTCGGCGAGGGATGCCTGGCAGGCCAACTGTTGTGCGTGTCAACGGCTGTCGCGGTAACGGATTGTACTGTTGCCAGGATTGAGAAGTCACGGATGGCGCGCATGCTCCACGAACAGCACGAGATTTCGGAATTGTTCGTCACCCACCTGCTTTCACGCAACATCCGATATGAAGAGGATCTCGTCGACCAGCTTTTCAATTCCAGTGAGAAGCGGCTGGCCCGGATTCTCCTGCTGCTGGCTCATTTTGGCAAGGAAGGCCGATCCGAGAGTGTCCTTCCCAGAGTCAATCAGGAAAACCTGGCGCAAATGGTGGGCACCACCCGGTCGCGGGTCAGTCACTTCATGAACAAGTTCAAGAAGCTTGGCTTTGTCGATTACGACGGCACGAGCGGCGGGATGACGGTCCATAGCGGCCTGCTCAGCGTGATCCTGCGCGACTAACCCTAACTTCGACCCATCGGCCATTTCCAGCCCGCCCCACACGATAGTGCTCTCCCATTAACGGGCCTGAGCAATTGTGACCAGAGGTGTGAGCAATACTGAACTGACACGCGAATCGCCCTCATTTAACGTTTCTAGTTGAGGGTAGTCAATTGGGATCACCGGGGAGAAGATGACGCCCGACCCTTCCGCACAGCGTGTTTTGTTGGTGCGCGACGGAGTAACGAAGAAGATATGTCCCGGTCGCAAGAACGGGCCACTGGAGGCATTGATGGCGGACATACTTAAACTCTCTTTCGATTCCCGCAAACTTCTCACCAAGGTTGGCCGTCGAAAGACGACGCGGGAGTACCAAGACCAACAGACCATCTATTCGCAGGGGGATGTGGCTGATGCGATGTTCCACATCCAAAGTGGTAATGTGAAGCTTACGGTTGAATCGCGGCGCGGCAAGAAAGCTGTCATCGCCATTTTGGGGCGTGGTGACATCTTTGGAATGGGGTGTCTGGCAAAGAGACAATCACTGCGGATGTCGGGCGCAACGGCGGTTCATCAATCCAATATTTCCCGCGTGAAAAGGGAAACCATGGTTCGCGCGATCAATAAGGACCCTGCTTTCAGCAGGCTCTTCATCTCCTACCTTCTTTCTCGTATTGTCCGAATCGAAGAAGATCTCCTGGCTCATATTTTCGATTCTAGCGAGAAGCGCCTGGCGCGAGTCCTCCTGTCCCTTGCCCGTGTTGACAAGCATGGCAAGCATGCGAGGGTGATCCCCAAGGTCAGTCAACAGACCCTTGCGGAGATTGTAGGCACCACCCGGTCGCGAGTCAGTCATTTCATGAATAAGTTCAGGAAGCTGGGCCTTGTCGAATATGACACCGGGATGATGTTAACAGTCCATAGCAGCCTCCTCAGCGTGATCCTGCGCCACTAGTGCCAATGTCAAACCCCCGGTAATTTCCGCGCACCCCATCCGTCAGTTCCCCCCGTACAAACTGGCCTGAGCAATGTTGACCAGACGTATGAGCAATACGGGACTGACGCGCACTTTACCAGAATTTAAAGTTACCAATCAGGATATTTCAATACAGCGTTTACGGGAATAACGTGCAGGTATTTTCAACGACGAGTTGAAGGGGGACCAGTAATGGGTGTCATCACCAGTTCAAACGAAATTAAGAGAGCGTATAT
>JAKAWN010000555.1 GCA_021827245.1 Acidobacteriota bacterium
GCTTGAGTGCAGATCAGAGGAGCCGGCACTGCTACCTCATCGGTGCTTCCGGAACGGGCAAGTCGACCTTGCTCCTCAATCTGATTCTCCAGGATATCGAGCAGGGCGAGGGTGTGGCTGTGCTCGATCCCCACGGAGACCTCGTGGACGAACTCCTGGGCCGCATTCCCGACCGCCGCGTTGAGGACGTGGTGCTTCTCGATCCTTCCGACGAGGCTTACCCCGTAGGCTTCAACTTTCTGAGGGCTCACTCCGAGATCGAGAAAAATCTGCTGGGTTCGGATCTCGTCGCCGTGTTTCGCCGCCTCTCAACGACCTGGGGCGACCAAATGACCTCCGTTCTGGGAAACGCAGTGCTCGCATTCCTCGAAAGCGAGGCCGGAGGGACACTCATCGATCTTCGCCGATTCCTCATTGAGCCTGATTTCCGGCGGGCGTTCCTCAAGACGGTGCGCGACCCCGAAGTCACGTACTTCTGGGAGAAGAGCTTTCCTTTTCTTGTGGGCAAGCCCCAAGGGCCGATCCTTACGCGGCTCGATACTTTCCTCCGCCCGAAGCTCATCCGCTACATGGTCGGGCAAAAGGAAAATCGGCTCGATTTCGCAGGAATCATGAACGAGGGGAAGATTTTTCTCGCCAAGCTTGCGCAAGGCATGATCGGCGAGGAAAACGCATACCTCTTGGGCACGCTCCTCGTTTCCAAATTCCAGCAGATCGCGATGAGCCGCCAGCAGATGGCCGCTGCCCTCCGCCGCGACTTCTATCTCTACGTCGATGAGTTTCACCATTTCGTCACGCCTTCGATGGCGGCGATCCTCTCCGGTGCCCGCAAGTACCGGCTCGGGCTCGTCCTCGCGCACCAGGAGCTCCAGCAGCTTTCGAGCCGAGACACCGATGTGGCGAGCGCCGTGATCGCAAACCCGTATACCCGCATATGCTTCCGGCTCGGCGATTTCGATGCAAAGAAACTCGCGGACGGCTTCTCATATTTCGAGGCGCGGGACCTCGAAAATCTCGCCGTTGGCGAAGCCATCTGCCGCGTGGAACGTGCGGAATTTGACTTCAACTTGAAGACGTTTCCCCTGCCGATCCTCGATCCGGAGACGTCTAAGAAGCAGCGTGAGCGAATCAGCGCGCTTTCGCGTGAGCGGTACGCGACGACACGGGAAGCCGTCGCAGCCTCGATCCAGCCGGTTGGAGAAGCAGCGGAAGTCGAAACTCAGGAGACCGAAGAGGCCGCTTTCCGACCCAGAGAACAAGCCGGCGGAAAGGTGGCTAGCGAAACGCAGCAAGTCAGGAAGACGGCCCGGCCCGAAGGCGGCCCAGAACGTCCTGCCGTTCCTGCCCCGTTGCCAGGGCGCGGCGGGCCGCAGCACAAATATCTTCAGGAACTCATTACGGGGTGGGCGCAGGGCAAGGGCTATCGCGCCGAGACTGAGCAATCCGTTCTCGACGGCCGCGGTTGGGTGGATGTCGCCTTGGAAAGAGGTGGCAAAAGGATCGCTTGCGAAATTGCGGTGAATTCAACCACGAGCCACGAACTCGACAACGTCCAAAAATGCCTGGCGGCAGGGTTCGATCAGGTGATGGCGGTGTCTAGCGATGGGAAGGCGCTCGACGAACTCGCGAAGGCCGCGAGAGCGGCGCTCAGCCGAGAGCAGCTCCGGCGGGTCAAGTTCCTGGCCCCGGAACGGCTGTTTGCGTATCTCGGGGCGCAGGAAGCCGGAGAAGCGGCGGGCCGGAGGGACGTCCCCGAAGGCGAGGAGATCCTCACAGCGCGGGAAGTGGAGAAACTGCTCAAGATCGACGTGAAGACCATCTACGGCTACGTCCAGAAGGGGCTCCTCCCCTACATCCGCATCCAGTCGAATCTGCGGTTCGTGAAATCGGAAATCCTCAGGTGGATGGAGGAGCACCAGTTCCGTCCGAAGCCACCGCACAAATTGTGACGGACGGTAGTGTCTCAGTTTGAATTGACCTGCTGTTATAAGATTGCGGCGCAGGGTCGAGCTCGCAGCAGGAGGCTGACCGTTTCAATCATCGGTGCCTTGCGTGCCCCCTGTGGGTGGCGCAGGAAAAATACCGGGCAGCCGACGCATGTTGCCTTCTTGAAGTTTCGAGCGTATTCCGGCAAATCGCCTTCATCGAGGTCATCCAGATTGTGCGGCCGAAGCGCCCAGTATCGGCGAGTGAAGACAAATACCTTGGCTGGCTTTAGCTCATTGAGAAGCCGAGGGAATCGTTCCCTCCCTCGTTCGATTTGCTGCTCGGTACCATGGCGGTAGCGCTCAGCCTCATCCCCAACGCAGTCTGGAAGGAAGTTGAAAAAGGCGACGCACGGCCAAAAGTCCCTGTGGGTGCTATACCCGAAGTAGTCGCGGATCTGTCGAAAAAAAGCGATGTTCGCCCACTCGCGGTCCTCCATGACGCACTCGATGACGTCGCGGGTTACATCCGGATGATCTCTATCCCCAGCGTCAAGCCAGTGGGAATAACCGACAACTGCGATCTTTTGTCCATCAAGCTGCCCGTATTGGCAGCCACGCCACGGCAGATGCTCGATGAGTGAGGCCATCCGCAATTATCGTATCAGCAGTGAGGCCTTCTGACCAATCTCGGCACGGTGGAGGTATTGTCCTAATTTCAAGCCTGACGGCTGAACGGGGAAGACCATGGATCATAAGGCGGTAGTGTCATAATTTCGGGCCAAGGGGGAAAGAGAGCAACGCCGGAGAATCGAGGGACGAATCAGAGAACCTGCCAAAAAACGGACGAGTATGCCTGCGTCTTCTTCTGTTGACCGCACTAGGTGTGTTTTGTATAGAGGCCTGGGCTGCGGTACCAGAATCTGTTGTACTGATTGTACGCAAAACACCAGCGCGTTTCGTGCGGCTCGGTCTCAGTAGCGTTCCTGTTCGCGAATGTGTCCCAATACACAATTTTCCCATATACAGTGATAGAAACAGGAACGGGAAGGCACTCGTCATATCTGCCTGCAAAGGAATTGGTGTTGACCGTTCCTACGTCGAATGCGTCATTCGGAATGACCAACGCGTTGAGAGGGGCGATAAAGGGCGCTCCGCCAAAATCCTCCTCGGTCGGCGAGAAGCCCCTAACAGGCTTAAGTTCGCATCTGTAATGCCCCTCGGCCAGTTTGGCGGGGGTTCTACCCCTGTTTCGTGCCCGAAAAATGAAGGTTCCGGGATTTCCTATTTCTTCTTCCACCTCAACCACAAGCCAAGGTCTCTCGGAATTTATGACGGCTTGGGCATTCAAGAGTGCAGCCTGAGCATTTTGGCTCGCAGCTGTGGCGGCGGCTTGGGCGTTGCCGGTCTGCTCCTTGATCTCGCCGAGCGTCCGAAAAGCAGCGCAAGTAGCGAACACACCGATGATGGCTAGCGCCAGGGTTCCAATCGCCGTGACGACGCCGGGGATCAGGGTCCACCAATCGTGTTTGGAGGCACCCCCATCCGCACCTGCATCTCGTTTTTCGGTGGCTGAGGCCTGGGGCGGGAAGCTCTCTTTCCCTTGGACGGCTGCCCCAACTGTCGAGTTGTTTGTATTGTGGAGGCCGTTCCGAACGTGACTAGCGGGCTTGGAGGACTGATCTGATTGGGGATTATGTGCAACCACTCCAATTGGCAGTGCAACGGCTGCCACGCCGACGAGGATTAAGCCCGCCCTTTTCATGCCGATACTCTACCACGCGAGTTAAGGCAATTGAGGCAGGGGCGAGGGCCACCAGGCACATAGTCTCGGGATGGATTCCGACTGCGCGGGACACCGCCGTCAGAACGTGACGTGGTCAAAGCTAGGATGCCAACACGTTGTACTTCAAACCGAGACACCGCGGGGTGGACAGCAAAATGGACAGCATGTGGTATATTGGGACGCGCGATGAGCAGCTTCTCAGGCTCTGTACTGTCCGTTTTACTGTCCGTTTTAGGACCAGACCGTAAGGGAACGGGCAGATTTAGGAGACTTTGGAGACAGCGCCTTAACAGGGAAAATCGCGTGATTTCAGCGAAGTAGCTGAAAAGTCAGGAAGCGGGAGTAGTTCAGCGGTAGAACGTCGGCTTCCCAAGCCGAAAGATTAAA
>JAKAWN010000050.1 GCA_021827245.1 Acidobacteriota bacterium
GTAGAGTGTCTTCCCTTTTGAAACGGTCGTGGCATTGTCCGGCAAGCCCGGCTGTGGGATGGTCCGCGCGGCCCGGGCAATCAACCAATCCCGTATGCTCGTGGCCATGCCAGTTTCGAGAGAGCCGGGTGCTGGAAGTGCGCTGATGCTCGCTTGAGTCAAGCCGTAGGCCAACGCGATGAGAATGAGCATTCCAACGACGACACCGGCGAATCTGTATTTCTTTTTCATGGCATCGTGTTCTTCTGTGGAGAGCGCCACTTCACAATGGCTGTATGATCACACGGACTCGGTGAGCCGGGCCAACCTTGTTATCTTGCCGCAGGGCGTGGCCCGGCCATCTTGTAAACTCGACTGCGCGCTAATGAACAGCCTCGATTTTCACGACATGAATCGTCTTGGTTGACGGATTATAGGTCCCTATGACCTTCACAATTTCGCCGGCGAAAGCTCGGGGTTCAGTTTGGTTGTCCAGCTTGTAGATCGTCTTTGTGTCGGGGTTGTAAAGAACGAACTTGGCCCCGGCCCTTACGCAAGCCAAAGTGCATTCTCGGGGCGTGTCCGTTCCGGTCATCTTGTACCCGGCTGCATGGCTACCATTCTTGGCACACGGACCGTCCATAATTTCGCCGATAAAAGTCCGACTGGCGGCAAATGACACGGTCGCTCCCAGAAACAGCATGAGTATCACTGAAACCAACTTTCTCATTGACGTCCTCCTTGAGGGATCGTAAGGTCCCAAGCTCTTGTCCTAACCACCGATACTTTCCATTGACCTGAGCTCTTTCCGTTCGTTGTGTAGGCCGCTCCCCTTATGCTGCAGCGTTTCTTGCGCCAGCCAATCCGTCCGGGTGACTCTCGGACGCAGTTTGTGCCGAGGCAGTTTTGATAGTCTCAGCGCTCAGCCGTAGCTGCGGCAATTGCGAGTGTGCCCGGTTCTCTCGAGTCAGGCCTGGTGTCACACGATCTCCCAAGGCCCCATGCCAGGCGATTGTTAAAAGGTAGGCGCTATCCTTCAGCGCTTCAACATCGTGCGGAACTGCTTCCTCGAGCATGAGCATCCTTCCAGCAGGTAGGTCAAACGTGCGACCTGGAATGTGCATGCGAATATGACCCTTGAGCGTCTGAACAGAAATGCTTCCCGCCGCGCGATGCTCGTGCAAGTAGGCTCGTGCCTTTACCGCCGTCAGCACAACACGCAAATCTGGATGCTTAATCAATGTCTTTGAATTTCGCCCGGCTTGCCAACCCGGCCCCTTCCAAATATCCTCGACCTGCTCCGATAACTCCACCTCTCGAAACGACCCGTTGATGGGCTCCGGAATAGAGACGGCCCTTCTTCCAGTTGAAACTGCACTCAGGTTCTTTGCTGAAACCATCTTTCTCTCCTTTTTTCTCATTCGGCTGCCTTGCCGAAAAGACAGCGCGAACGTCGAATGCATATCTGCCTATTCAATCAACCGGGCGAAAACCTCATTCGAGACCGCAAGGTGTGCCGGCGCCAGTCGCAGCCTGCCATCCCTCAGTTCGACCAAGCCTTCCTCGGCGAGAGGTTCGACTCGATGGCAGAGATTTACTTTGTAACGCCGCTCGATTTTATGCAGATCGATTCCATCGAGCTGGCGCAAGCCAAGAAACAGTTCCTCGGCAAGCGCCTGTTGTGGCCGAATCAACTCTCGCTGTCGAATAGGGAGTCGGCCGTCGAGGACTGACGCTACGTAGACGACCGGATCGTCTGACTTGGTCCACCGCTCGGCGCCGTCGAACGAAGACGCTCCAGCGCCGAAGCCTAGGTAAGGTTCCCGACGCCAGTATTTGACGTTATGACGCGAACGGAAGCCAGGACGTGCCCAATTCGAGATTTCGTAATGTTCGTAAGCCCACCTGGAGAGTTGCGTGCGAGCGAACTCGTAAAACGATGCAATCGCTTCGTCGCACGGCAAAGCCGCTCTGTCGACACACACCGCGCGCGTGGGTACTGCATCCATAAGAGGATTGGTCTTGTCGTCGTCAAGCATGTAGATCGAAATGTGCGGTGGTTCCAGGTGCAATGCCTCCGCAAGCGACGCCTGCCATGTTTTTTCTGTTTGATGTGGGAGCCCCACTACGAGTTCAAGGTTGTAGTTTTTAAAGCCCGCGGCCTGGAGGCAATCCAGGCTTCGGAAAATGTCATCACGACGATAGCTGCGGCCAATGGCTGTGAGTTCGACGTCCGAGAAAGACTGTACGGCGAGACTGATGCGATTGACACCAAGCCCTCGCCAGGCGCGTGCGTTCTTCTCGGTTGCCGTTTCGGGATCCGCCTCGAGGCTGATCTCCGAAAGCGGGCCCGGAAAGGTCGCCCGCAGTGCTTCGACCACCCGAGCAAGGTCAGCTGTGCCGAGGAGGCTGGGTATGCCGCCACCGATGTAGGCCGTTTCAATGGCAAAACCGGGCGGCTCCTTTTGCCACAGGGTGAGGTTGGCTTCACGGTAAAACCGTGCATGGCTGCGAATCTCTTCGCAGAGTGCATCCACGTATATCTCGTCGATGCCCTCTGGAAACACGCCGGAAGGGGAATCACAATACGTACACTTGGTGTGGGCAAAGGGGACATGGACGTAGACACCAAGATCTGTCCGCTTTCGTTGGTCAGTGTGTGCCATAAAGGAACTCTGCCTCACGCTCAGGAATTGTGGACCGCTTCTGTCAAATTGTCGGCGAGCCGCTCGAAGCCATGGTGGATTCCAGGTCCCAACTCGGATTCCACTTGTTCGAACTGTGCAAGTAGCGACTCATGTTCCTCGGGAGTGAGGACTTTTTCGGCGAGGGGAAAAAGAAGGTAATTTTCCTTCCAGATGTGTCCAGGAAGAAGCTCTAACAGGGAATGAATGGTTGCGATCAGAGAGGCCCGCGCGGCACCCTCGGTCGTGATATATACCTCGACCGCATCCGTGTACTGTGATACGAGTGCACGCAGTTTAGCATGTTCGTGATTCAGAACTGCAAGGGGACATCCGCTTGCGGGTACCCCTTTCTTCTCGAGCATGGAGAATAAATAGGTTTCCTCTTTCCGGTGATGGCACTGCTCGACAAAGACCTCAAGGAATTGACCGAGGATGCGCAAAGTTTTATTCGGAACGAATTTTCCTTGTTCGATTTGGTCACCGACAATTGCCAGTGAGGCTGCCATATCCTGAATGACGCGATGCTCCTCCTCCAACACCTCAGTCGCTTTTCTCGTCATAATTACTCCTCCGCCGTGCGTCGGAAGATCCGTGACTTCTCGGCCCTCGCGAGCATGATTCAAGCTGCGTGCACCTGAGTCTCTTGACTCTTGTTGCTGCGCAGTTTAGTTGCCAAATATTCTTTCAGCGCCACGGCATTGTTGTGCTCACTGTCGTGGGAGCTGTAAAGCAGGGTCACATTCCCTTCCAAGGCTGCCCGGACGATGATTTCCCAAATCTGCCGCTTCGAATCTAGTTCCGCGAAATAACGCTGACGGAATTTATCCCATTTTGCTGGTTCATGGTTGAACCACACACGGAGTTCGCGACTTGGGCCGATATCCCTTATCCAGGCCGTCATTTTCAATGCGCTGCGCTTCACTCCTCGGGGCCAAAGGCGTTCGACGAGAAACCGACTTCCGTCATTCCTGTTTGGTGGTTTGTAGACTTTCTTGATCCTAATCATAATTTCTTGCCTCCGTTTTACCGGCCTTAATCGCGGCACAGCAGCCCGTTTTGGTCTCGGAGTGTGACCGGCGCGGGCGTATCCTGCTTTTCGTCATCGCACCCCTGCGGCGAGGGTGTCATCATGTGCTTGGGCATTGTGATTTCCAGCGTCTCAAAGCTGAGGGTGGCCTTGGATCGGGAAGGGTCAACTTCGGCCGGCAAATTCTGGATGTGGAAGAGCCGCCGCATGCCGAGCTTGCTCACGGTTCCGTTCGTGCCGCTGTACGTGATCTCGATCTCGCGCTGCGCGCAGAAGAGCAGTCGCCGAAGCTCGACGCTTATGCTGACTTGGTCGGCTGAGAAAACGCCCGGCAGATCGATCCGGAACGTAACCGACTCGCGGGACTCGACCATGTTGTGCCGGCATGGGCTCACAATTTCCGATTCCGCCTGAAGCCAATCGGTGATGTCCTGACCGTCTGTTCTGCCGTGTGCTTCGTAGAGTTGATAAGCTCGTTGCGCAATCAGACGGTAGAGACCATGGCCGCATTCGAGAAGTTCCTCAGGTCGAGCGAAGGGCAAGGACATTATTGACTTGCCTCGAGTTTGTCCAAAAGCCACCGTAGCCATGATGCTCACCTCCCCTTCCGAGCGACTCGTTTCTGCGTTTTCGCCACTTTGCCCAAAGCTCTGCTTCAGGGATTGCGAAATGATTGCTTCTGTCGACTTGCCTCGTTTCCTCCCCGCTAGCGAATTCCATTGTCGGCACGCGCCTGGAGCGCCGACTCCCGTTCTCGTTCCACTTGCTGGCCGTTCGCTTTCTTTGGCTCGTATGTCCCCGCCAGCACGCGGAAACTCACTGCAAGCCGGTTCCAGCCATTGATGGCGATAATGGCCACCGTCAGATCAGACAACTCTTTCTCGCTGAAGTGTTTTCTGCACTCTAGATAAACGGTGTCTGGTACGTGCCCCGAACTGACCAGGGTGACTGCCTCAGCCCATGCCAGCGCCGCGCGCTCGCGGTCGCTAAAAAACGGCGCCTCCTGCCAAACAGCAACGGCGTAGAGCCGCTGCTCAGTTTCGCCGGCCGCCCGAGCATCTTTCGTGTGCATGT
Source organism: Acidobacteriota bacterium (assembly GCA_021827245.1). The sequence continues at coordinate 4,768 of JAKAWN010000050.1, forward strand.
CGACGCAATAGGCGCATCCGTTGATTTGCGAGGAACGCAGCTTCACCAATTCAAGCAAGGATCGCTCCAGACCGCAGCTGCGAACGTAGTCTTCAACATGCCCCATCGCGGCGACAGCTTCAGGAGCGACTGTGTTGTAGTCAATTCTTGGTTGCATAAGAAGCTCCTTCAATCCCTTTTCCGCTTAGTGATACAGCCCCAGGCTGCGTTTACCCGTCACGATCTCAATCTTCTGCTCGTAGAGAATGATACGGTGCAGTTGCGGATAGCCCGGCTCGAATGTCCAGTCCGGCTCGCCATACTTTTCCAACAGCCGATCGAAGAACCACGCTTTCATGTCCGTGTTTTCCACGATCCGGGCGCCGCCAAAAACAATGACACTCGAGTAAACGAGCGCGGAATTGCAGGCATAGGGTTTCCCGCGGTGCAGCGGACCCATCTCGCTGACCTCAACACAGATCTGCGGATTCCGCTGAACGTTGGTGAGGAAGTGACCTTGGTGATCGCCTGTATGCAAATACAGGATGTCGTTTCCCTCGTAGATGTAAACTAGCGGCACAACGTAGGGCCAGCCATGGTTGTCGACGGTTCCTACGTGAGCCACTTTGTGCGAACGCAAGAACTCCCGCGCTTCCTGTTCCGCCATTAGGCGTTTTGATCGGTACATCTGGCCGCGCAAGTCAGTAGCAATTGCGTTCGAAGGAATCGCTGTCTTCGCTTGGTCTTTATCGAGGTCGGCAAAGCCGTCTTCCGCGCTCTTGTCACTCATCGGACACATGTCGTGCCCTCCTCAATGGCCTGCTCGAATTCCCGGCACAAAGATTCCTTCTCTTGGAAGATCCCGCGCAGGGCCACGGCCGTCATCGCGGTGGAGGGACATTTCACGCCACGCGCCGCGACGCAATCGTGTTTTGCTATCGCCTTCACTGCGCAGCCGAGCGGACGCACCACCGAGATGAAGGCATCGGCAATGTCTGCTACCAGGTCTTCCTGCACGACGGGACGGGCCGCAAGAGCGTGGACCAAACGCGGAATCTTTGAGATGCCAACGATTCGCCCGTTGGGCACGTAGGAAAAATGAATTTTGCCTCCATACGGGAGCAAGTGATGCGGGCACAGCGAATAGAAGTCGATGGAGGAGACGGTGATCAGAGCAGAGGATTTGGATTGAAAAGTCTTAAGAATGTTGGCCGGCAACACGCGAGTGCCCAAGCTGTACTCCTGGTAAAACTGGGCGACGCGCCTGGGGGTATCCCGAAAGTGCTGATCATTGACGTCCAGCCCCAACTCTTTAAGGAGCAGCCGAACGATCTTCTCAAGACGTTCTTCCGAAGGTTTCGAGGGTGCTGAAGAAAGGAGGAGCACGTTGCGTTTCTCTTCCCAGCCAGCCGCGATGAGTTTCATCGCGCCGCCTTTCATTCCATGATTGCCGATTCCGTTGTTCACGATTGCCTCGTTACTTGATGTCTCACGCTCGAACCAAGCTCATCTTCTGCCGACCCGTCGCATTCGAGCAATGAACTGCACATAACGGAGACAAGGACAAGCGTAACGGTCGGAGAGGTCTGCCTAACTGCATAAAAACAAACGGGTTTTAAGAACTGAGTCCCGTACGCGAGGGGGAGACACTGGATACTGAAGATTTGAATTTCCAGAAAATTAACGTTGCTACGAAGATCGTGCGATCCGGACTTGAAGCGCAGGGGGATTCTGAGTGGGCTGACGAAGGCCCGAAGTCAGCCCTCTTGTATAGGCGCGGGTTCGCAAAGCGCTCCGACACACTTGCCAGTGGTGGATCTCAGCCAACGCTTGCCGAAAGTCCTCAACCGATATGATCACGATCCGGTTTGCGCATCATCCCTTTCGAATCCGTGTACGGTGCTGATTGCACGGACGGATAGGTGATTCGAGTGCCTGAAACGCAGATCCAAGGCGTAAGACGATGCGGTCGCCTCTTCGTCATGCTGGAGATCTCTTCCACTGCGCAGCCACGCGCCAGCAGCGCATCGGCAATCAGAGAGCGATGACAGCGCCACGGCACCGCCTCAGCGCACATAATCGCGGTTTGTTTGCTTCTGGCCAACTTCATCAGCCTTCGCAAATTGTGAGTGAACTCTCGAGTCTGCATGTAGTCGGCAAAACCTCGAAAACTGGCGTTGCGCCAAGCCGTGTTGACTGAATCTGAGCGAGGGTGGCGCAGGCCGCCAAGCGCTTTCATGTGGATGTAGCTGATCCCCGCTCGCCGAAGCGCAGGGCCGAGTTGGCCGCGGCTGAATTGTGGATTGTGGCGGGATCGCGGAATAGAGCGCACATCAACCAGGCGCTTCACTCCGTGCGCCTTCAAAAGCGCAACAAAGTCAGGCTGTGATCGCGTCGAATGGCCAACCGTCAGTAGGAGAGGGCGCAGACGCAGTACCGAGTGATGCATGGGATATCCCTGTCACTCAAGGTGCGATTTCCAATATTCCATCAGGGGTCTCACTTTTTCCAGAGGCACCTTCACCGGGCCAACACAGGCGACACGCTGAACACCTGGGGGATTCCGCACATCAGAGGCAGACGGCTCGTTCAAATGAGGACCTCAAGAGCTAACATTAGAAGAACGCCTATTGTGAGGGCGACTCCGATGCTCTTGGGCGAGGCATGCCCGCAGGCATCCGGCAAGACCTCTGCCCCGATCATCCAAATCATCGCGCCTGCTGCCAATCCCAGTCCGAACGGGAGAAATGGTTCAAATGCGCCTACTAGGAGAAAGGATGGAACTGCCATCAATGGCTGGGGCAAACTCGAAAAAATCCCCCACAGCCCTGCTTTCCAGGTTTTTACGCCCTGGGAAACAAGGACCAACCCGATGGCCAGCCCTTCCGGAATGTTGTGCAATGCAATGACAAGGCTGATGAGAAATCCAAACGATGCGCTCTTCCCAAGCGAAAGGCCGACGGCAATCCCCTCCGGAAAGGAGTGTGCCGTCATTACGCCAACCAGAATGACTGCCTTCAGCAAGTCTGCTTTCACCAACTCGCCAACGTCAGGGGATGCCCGCCCTTCCAGCCACTTCCTGCTCAGGGTGATTAAGAGAAGTCCCACAGCGATGCCGAAGATAGTAGTCGCTGCGTTTTCGGCCATTCCTTTGTTGATAAGTTGCAAAGTAGCTGTCAGCAAGAGACCACTTGCAAGGGCACTCGCCAAAGTCATCAGCCGAGCCGGAATGGCCTTTGAGAAAAACAAGGGAATGACACCCAGTCCCGTCGCAACCGCTGTTAAGCCAGAGTACAAGATCACTGTTGTGATGGATGGCATGAAGTCCTTCAGTGCCGGATCACAATGGGAGATCCACTCTCATGCATATCACGTCCAGTTGAAACTCCGAGCGGAACCGGACCATCGAAATGTTCCGGGCTCGGCCGTGTTGCTGCAGATAGCGCCTCATTTGTGGGCCGCATCGCGTTTAATCCCGACTCGGCTTTTGACATCTTCGAGCGTCGCATCTGCTATCGGCGACACTCTCCGCGCCCCGCTCAGCAAGATGTTCTCGATATACGCAGGATCACGTACAAGTTCTTGGTAGCGATTGCGAATGGGTTCCAGAACAGTGATCACGAGCTCGGCAACTTCTTCTTTAAGATAGCGGTAACCTTTTCCCGCGAAGTGTGACTCAATCGCCGCACGAGTGTTTCCGGACAGCGCCTCAAATATTGTCATGAGATTTCTCACCCCCGCGGACGCGCTTTCGAAGGTGGTTTCCGCGACCGAATCCGTGACCGCTTCGAAAATCACTCTACGGATGACGTCGGGCGGGTCGGCCAAGCAGATGGCGTGGTTCGCCCGCATCTCCGCGAGGCTCTTGCTCATCTTGACCGAGGGATCGTCTAAGCCCATGATGCGAGAGCCAGTTGTGCGCATTTGAGGCCTAGGCACCGTAAACACCTCGCCGAAGGCACGGTTGAACCGCTGGACAATATCAACAGCCAGCTCAATGTGCTGTTCCTGGTCTTCTCCCACAGGCACGAGGTCGGCGCGATAAAGAAGGATATCGGCTGCTTGCAGGACCGGATAATTGAGCAGGCCGGCGTTCGCGTTCTTCCTCGAGACCCCTCTTGCCTTATATTGAGTCATTCTTTCGAGCCAGCTGACAGGGGTCAGACAGCCCAAGATCCAGGCAAGCTCAACGTGAGCAGGGACATCAGATTGCGCGAAGATTACAGAATGCTCGGGATCGAGGCCACATGCAAGCAGCAGAGCAGCTGTTTCCCAGACTCGTTTGGCGATTGCGCCCCGGGATATTAAGGGCTTCTGGCCGAGGGCAGTAAGGGCATGAAAATCGACAATACAGTAGATGCAATCATAGAGTTCTTGATTTGTAACCCACTGGGTGACGGCTCCGATATAGTTACCCAGATGTAATCCGCCGCTAGGTTGAATCCCTGAAAAGACCCGCAGCATCCTGTCGTCATTGGCCATGACTAGACGAAATGTGATCTCGCGATTCGGGATCGCAACCCTCAAAAAGCTTGGAATACTTACTTTCACGCAGTTGCACCGAGCGTTTCCGCAGTTTGAGCTGTGAAGAATAAATAATCACGTGGCCCTTTCGGCTTAAGTAACTACTTCCACACCAATTACGTCCACCATCTCAACTCGTGCCACAACCATGCTAAAGGCCACTACTTTTTACTCTCTCTTCGGCGCAATCCGCATCGAATATCGACTTCTCTTGCGTGATGTGCACTGAGCACGATCAAGAAGAAAAAGGCCAACACGAACACTCCGACCCCAATGAATATCCACATCGATTCCGCTTGGGGGGTCATTTTTCCTCTCCAATGCCTCCCGCCTCGATTTGTTGTCGCCTGACCTCAGAAGCGACACGTAATTTGCTCCACACGGTCCGCGGCGGGGCGGGCCAACGGCTAACTTGCGGGTCCGAAAGGACAGCATGCCGTGAGGTAACGCCACCCACTTCCGGAACAGGCGCTCCGATGACCACCTCGCGGATGCCCGTCGCCCGGATTGCATAGGAGCACATCCAGCACGGTTCGGCCGTCGTGTAAAGTATGCACGCGCCTAAATCGAGAGATTCAAGCGTCTGGCATGCGATACGAATCGCCACGATTTCCGCATGAGCTGTGATATCCATCTGCGCTTTGACAGATTCGACGCCTTCTGCAATCACTTGGCCAGATCGCACGATCAGAGCTCCAACAGGCGCGTCGCCCTTCTGTCTCGCTATCCGGGCCAATTCGATGCAGCGCTGCATGTGGTTCGCCGATGCTTTCATGGGGCTCTCCAACGCTTAACAAGCGGCTTCCGCCCACTCTAGGGCGCGGGGTTATAGGACGAATAGCCCAACAAATCCCAGCGCATTGAAGTCGCGTTCTCGGTTTCAATTGTTTCTGTTTCGTCAAGCGTGAATTCCACAACGGCACACGCTCGATCGAACCTGGCCGTCCAGGCAGGATCATGAATTACCTGTCCGCGACCTGTGACTTGAAGCGTGGTGCCATGCTCGTAATCAAGGAAAAGCAGTCCGGCGCGCGAATCGTGGGTTAAATTGTCAATCGTGTTGTACATGCCGTTGTCAGAAAAACAGGGAAGCAGGAGTGTCCTGTTATCGACGACTTGACAAGGTGGAGATGCCCACCACGGCGCCCAACATTCAGCCTCGCCCGCAGCGTTATAAGTGGCAATGAAGAAGCAATTTACGGTACGAATCCATGCCTGCTGGAGTGCATCGAGGATGATGTTGTGCCTGCGTATCGGCATAACGGTGGGGGCATCAGTTGTAGGGGCCCACACCCGTGATCTTTCGGAGCCATTCGGCCGAACATGTTTGCGGCAAAAGGAAGCTACCTCCCGGACATGGACAGTCAGAGCACCAGAAGATATTTCCATCTCACCTTTGACCATCACTCGCCGCATGTTGAGAAAGTCGGCGGCCAGAAGCTCGATATTCCGGGTTGGAGAAGAGCTGTTGGACAGTCTTGAGAATATAGGATCCTCGGTCATCGTAAGTACGTTAATGCGCATCGTATGTTCATCTGGAATGGATATGAAAGTAGGTGCGCTCGTGAACAAGGAGCACCAGACGCGTCGGTCCTGTGATCGGCTGGCTACGACCACCCAGCGTTGTGCCGCCAAAAAGTCTCGTGAAGATGCGCAGATCGACGGATGCGCGATCCCGGCGAGAAATTCGGCCTGTTCGCTTGTGCCAGGAGACTCTCGGACTCTTACTTCTTCAGGATGGTAAATCGCTGTTCCGCTTGCCATGAGAATACAACCTCGTCTTGTGAAGCAGAATGTCCAATCGTATCGGAAGGACCAGCCCCGCTGCTTGTGCCATGCTCTTCCCTCCATGCTTGGCGGGGAATGTCATTTGCACCCCGCCAGAAGATGGAGAGCCAGTTTCGACTCGTTGAAGGGTGAGCTATGAAAGACCGAGCAATCCACCTCGAAGGTCGGCGTCCGCTTTTTGCCCCCATTGACGCTCATGACAAACCTGAGCGCCTCGGGGCTCTCGTCAATGTTCACCTCATCAAAGGCCAGATGATGCCGCCTCAAAAACTCCCGGGCCGCATCCGAGTCCTCGCATCCGGGTCTCGTGTACATCACAATGTGCTTTGGCGTCATGGAATACACGCTCTCCGAAGCCATGCTCATCTGCCGCTGCCGAGCATCTGCGAATCATCCCTTGAAAGATACGACGCGACCCCAGAGGCTCTTCGTACCCCAGATGCCCGAACGCAAGCATTCGAGTTGTACGATCTGGCTGTGATCGACAAACAGGTTCACTTCGGGACCGTAATTCTTGATGTACCATCCGAAAACTTCTGGATCGGCGGCTTCAAACATCACCCGTTGGAGTCCCAGCGCTTTGATGATCGAAGCGGGAACATCCGTGCGCCAGATCTTCACGTTCTCGGTGATTCCTTCGGACTCGATCATGACCATATAAGCGCCTGCCGAAAGGAATCGCTCGGCAAGATGAATGGGCCAGGACGGATCCCTCGTCCCTTCCGCTTCCAACTCTTCCGCTCGCGTGGCGCCACCTGCCCCAAATTGAATGCCGATTTCCGGTTTGGCCTTTAACCCGGCCTTTTGCACCCTCTCCACCAGCCGCAGCCAGTCATCTGCAGGTAAGGTGATGAATCCACTTGAGATCTCAACGATGTCGAAGCCCACGTTCTTGCATTCCTGGATGTACCGGTTCACCGCCTCGCTTCCTTGCGTGAGTACGTACTCGATGAATCCACCCGTCGAGACCTGCACATCGTGTTTGTGGCAAAGGTCAATGATCTGGCCAAAAGCCCGGCGAGGCATCAAGCTGAAAGACCCTCCGGCGAACTTGAGAGCATCCACGTACTGGCCCATCGTCTCGAAAATGTCTTGCAGTTGGTTCACGCCCAGCGGGGTGTAATAGGGACCACGGATCTCGGTAAGCCCGTCCTTCCTTGGTTTTTCCGGCCTCGGATTCAGCCTCAGGAAATCAAATACTCGAGCGGAATCTTTCGCTTCCGTTTTAGCTGGCATTGCTCGTGCTCCTTCGGCATCGGAATTCGGCCCACTGAATGCGGCCGAGTGCTGGCGTGCGCCTGTCTCAACAAGCGCGTCAGTTCGGACACGGGCCGTGTGTCCAGGCGTTCGATCGCATCGGCGATCGAACGGCGAAGAGAACTCGTTGTAAAGGGCTCGGTGAGCCGCTCGAATTTGGCGAACACTTCTTCCCACTTCATGGGGCGGGTGAAGAACCCTGGATAATCTCGCAGAGTTTCGGTGAGTGAGCGGCCATCGTTCAAAACCAATCTGACGCGGCAGGGCATGGCCTGGGGAAACTGTTGAGAAAATGCTTCGTTCGGCGAGATGGTCACGCGATGGAGCAGCGTTTGAACGTCCTTCCGCCGGATGCGCTCATCGGCGAATTGCTCCGGCATCACCTGTCCGTCGAGCAATGCAGCGGCGATCAAATACGGCAGGCTGTGGTCGGCTTGCTCTTTCGTACCGACCATGGTTTTGTCGCCTTCGTCCCCGCCACCGATGATGTGATAAGCGACGTCGAAGACCTCCAGTTCGATTTTCTCGATTTGCTCGGGCCGCACGTTGTAGCGTGCTTTGAGAGCAAGCGCCGCTTCTATGACCGACTGCGAATGGATTTCCGCGTTATATTTCTTGAGACTGGTGCTTCGGACTCGTTCGAGATCCTCTTTCGACCAATCGATCTCAAACATTCCGGAGATGGCGTCCATGAAGCCCTTTTCGCCCTCCATGACTTCCTGTGGCCCGGTGATCCCGCGCATCGCGAGAAGCGTTGCGTTTGTGCAACCCGCCGCCATGTTGGGATAGGCGAGCCCTTTCCAGTGAGAGAGTTTCCCGGTGCGCGTGACGCGAAGTGCGTGAAATGCAGTTCCTGAAATGGCCAGTGCGTTCGCGGTCTCTTCCCGACCGAGGCCGAGCGCGCGGGAAACACCGGCGGCAACAGCAAAAGTGCCTTGGCTGGTATGGTCGAATCCCGCAGCGCGAACTGGAGCAGCTTCACTCAGCCGGCATTGCACCTGATAGGCAACCGCCAGCGCGGTGAGAAAATCGCGGCCGGAAGCGCCGCTGTATTCACTGGCGGCCAGAATGGCGGCCAAATTGTCGCTTGGATGACAGGTTTCGCCCTTGGCAAGATAGCTGTCGTTGAAATCGAGGTAGCGTGCCAGCGCGCCGTTGTAGAATGCTGCCCCATAGGGTGAGCAGCGGCGTCCCCCGATCAAGCTGCACGAGCCGTCTTTATCGAATTGCTCAAAGTGCTGGCGAAGGATCTGTATCGGCTCGCCTTCGATGGCCCCGGTCGCGCAGCCCAGCGTGTCGAGGACTCGAATCTTCAGCTGTTGCTTGGCGGCTTCGGATAGATCCTCGAACCGGCTCCGAATTACGAACTCTGCAAGCTGCTGGGCGGAAGTCATGTCTAACCTCTTCTCGAACCATTTTCATCTTCCGCCTGTGGTGAAATGCGGACAATGAACCATCCATCACCCGGCAAGGGACGGCCGTAACGGGGTGGGGTGGACGAGTCAGAGCCGCGGAAGCGCCCCGAGCAATCGGTCGACGTGCACCAAGCGGAGGGAGCTTTAGATCAATTTGCGCTGAAGGGCATGCGTAACTGCTTCGAGCCGGTTATGCGTACGCAGTTTCTGATTGATGTGATGAAGGTGATTGCGCAGAGTCTGAAGTGTGATGCCCATCTGCCGGGCGATGTCGGTGGAGTTCTTTCCCTTGGAGAACAGGCGAAGGATGGCGACCTCATGCTCGGAAAGGGGAGGGGTGGGCGCGGGATGACCCACATCGTCCGTGATCCCTGCCAATTGCCGCGAAACTTCGACCATCTTCTGCAGCATTTCCTCGCGCTTCTTTTGCTGGGAAATATCCCGAGCGAGGTGAACAATCAGCATCATGCCGCTTGTGGGATTGCGATGGATCAGGTTTGAGATATTCACCCAGATGCGCCGGCCGGAGCGGGTCTTCACGTGGAGATCGAAATTCGTTTGGCGCATCTCTTTTGTTGCGCAATGCCAAATGTCACCATGGTTCTTACAGACTTCCGTGCCCAGGGCCCCGTGCCCCTCGAGCAACTCGTAGCAGGTCTTGTGAAGGGCTTCCTTCGCATTGTAGCCGAACAGCTTTTCAGCGGCGGCATTCCAGGAGAAAATCTCGCCTTCCTCACTGACGCTGAACGCCGCGTCTTCTGTTCCTTCCAGGAGATCGAAAAGCTCTCGGTCCAACATGGCAAAAGCCCACCCCGGAACACGCTTCTCGGACGGCAAACGACCCAGCTAACAACAAGTCCGGCAAGCAGATTCTACCACCGGCAGGCAGGAGAAGGCGCAAATGACGCGAGCGACCCCTCTCATTCCACGTTCAACTTGCCCGCCGCGCGCAGTGATTCCAGGAGCAGGTGGAAATAGACGAGTCCCCCGTATGGCTGCCAAGGCCGGAGGATCCGCAGAACGCTCTCGTAGTCGAGTGGCGTATGAAGTCGCAGCCACTTGGCAAGGCCATTGCGCGCACCGACGTCGTCTGCGGGGAAGACATCCATCCGCCCGAGGCCTCGTAGAAGCGCATACTCCGCCGACCACCGGCCAATTCCCCGGAGTTGCAGCAAGAAATTCATCGCGGCGTCGTTTCCCATTGAATCCAACGCTTCCAAATCGAAGCGACCTTTGAGGACACCGCGACTCAGGTTGCGGAAGGCGATGGTTTTCTGGCGGCTGAAGCCGATACCCCGGAACGTGTGCGCCGGCCAGCGCAGAAAATCCGCAGGCTCCGGGAAGCCATAGTGGAGTCCATCAGCGGTTCGGAGCCGCACACTTCCACGCCGGGCCAGTTCCCCCAGTAAACGCAAGCCGGCCACGAGAGTGAATTGCTGGCAGGCTATCGCATTGGCCAGCGCCTCGAAAACCGTCGGGAAGCGCACTGGCTTTAGACCACGGTACCTTTCGGTCAGCGTGCGCAGCCTGGAATCTTTTGCTGCTATGCGATAAAAGGGCGCCAAATCGATCTGCAAGCCGAGCACATGCCGAAGAATTCGAGTGACTTCGGGCCTCGCCCTCGGACCCAGGTGCCCATCCCGCACTGTCACTTCTAGGCGCGGCGCCTCCGGTCTGCCTTCCTGCAAGACCTGAACTTCCACCAGCCGTCCTTCGAGCTTCAGCACTCGCCGGTACCTTGTGCCATCCCACAGGTCCACGGCGTTTTCAGAACGGCGTCGCAGTGCCCATGCGGTGTATTCCAGGTGAAAGGGGGGAACCGGAATCAACTCGAAGGTCAGCGAGGGGAATCCTCTCTCTTTGCGCTGCGTGATCATTGCGCTAAAGCTCGCCTCACGAGCAGTTTTGCGTCCCCGTGCCCGCATGATGAATGTGCCTGCCGCGGGTACAAACGAATCATTGAGAAACGTGTGTCGGTGGCAAATTCTATCACTGGTCGCTGATTGTGAGAATGGTTGCGGAATGCCTCGCTCCCACGGTAGGGCGAGCAGTGAGCTGGGCGGTCCGCACCAACAGCCCCTGCCAAAACAGGAGGAGGTGGTGCTATGCGAGAAGAAATTTACCCCCAACCATCCAAGGAAGCTGCAAGCAGACGGCGTGAGCTTGCTCCCAACGTGCAAGCCGCATGGGAGGCGTTCAACAAAAGTGTGTTTGCCGATGGCGCTTTGCCCGCCAAGACGAAACAGCTTATTGCGGTCGCCGTCGCTCACGTAACGCAGTGCCCTTACTGCATCCAAGGTCACACGAAAGGCGCACTACGGCATGGAGCGACGAAGCAGGAAATTATGGAGGCGATCTGGGTAGCGGCGGAAATGCGGGCTGGTGGAGCATACGCGCACTCGCTAATTTCGCTCGCTGCGATGGAGGAACAATACAGCAGTGCGTCCTCAGAACAGGCCGTAGCCTGTACTACTCCTTCGCATCATCAATGATGCCCAGTTTGCTTTTTTCAAGCTCCGGTGGCGATGGTTCTAGGGGTCAGCGTGGGGATAAAAACAGGACATCGTCTCTGATAAGAGAGTTTTACCGCAATCATGAAAGCCTGCAATGGGATAATAGTTTTGCGGGAGCTCTCTCGTGGTAGCTCTAGTTTCCCTAGTTGGCGCCAAAACTCAAGCACCTCCACAAGATGGCCGGGAAAGGAGAAATCCATACTCTTGAACACCAACCGAGAAGAGGGTCTCGTCCATCTGAAAAGCAGATATTCCGCACTCGACACGGCCAGACGCCTTCAGATCGTCCTCAAGAAACGTCATCTTCGGGTCCACCCGCTCCGCATCGGTGGCAAGGCCGACTCGGCCCGGTTGGTTTTCAACGCGCGGAGAGGGCCTGCGATCAATGCCTGCCTGGTGGATCTCGTTGACCGATTTCGCATGGTCGCAAACGAGGTGGACATCGTTTCGCCGGACGAGCCACTCTCGAAACTGCCCATGGCACACGCGGTATGGGCGCCCAAGCCCGATCTCGAGACTGCTGCGACGGCCTGGATCTATGCAGGCGGGTCTCATCATACGGCCCTGAGCCAAGCTTTGACCGCGGTTCATCTGGAAGATTTTGCTGAAATGGTTGGGATCGAGTTCCTGCGCATCGACGAAGATACTCGCGTGGACGAATTTCGAAACGCACTGAGATGGAATAGCACGTATTTTTCCCTTAACTCGGTATGAGTTCCCGCGCACCAGGAGGCAGAAAGGCACTGCGCCGGCATGACGAACGTGCCTGCTGCGGGTACAAACGAATCATTGAGGATCGCGCTGCCAAGAAGGATTCTATCACCAGGGTCTGAGCGCAAGAGATAGAAGAAATGGCTTGTTCGCACCACTGGGCAGAGCAGCCGCCTGAAGGGAAATCATGGCTGAGTACATCGTCCGCCTAGCAACACGAGAGCAAATTGCCGACCGCACGATGGCGTTTCATCTCGAAAAGCCGCCTGGATTCGAGTTCCGTCCAGGGCAATTCGTCGATCTGACTCTGCTCAATCCGCCCGAAATGGACTCGCAAGGTGCCATTAGAACGTTCACGCTGGCGAGCGCTCCTTACGAAAACGAATTGGTGTTGGCCACGAGGATTCGCAACAGCGCGTATAAGCGAGTTCTTTCCGGACTTCTCAAAGGTGCAGAGCTTCGCCTGGAAGGGCCCATGGGATCCTTCCTGATGCACCAGAACCCCGCCAAGGCCGGCGTCTGCTTGGCCGGAGGAATCGGAGTCACACCGTTCCGAAGCATGCTGCGGCAGGCGTTCAACGAGGGATTCGTACATCCCATTTATCTCTTTTATTCCAATCGCCGCCCGGAAGATGCGCCCTTCCTGGAAGAACTTCGGAGCCTGAAGGAGAGGAATCCGCAATTCAGCTTCATTCCCACGATGACGGAAATGGACCGTTCGACAAGAAAGTGGGACGGGGAACGCAAGCTGATCGATCGCGAAATGCTCGTACAACATTTCTGCAGCTTGAACGGCCCCATTTTCTACATCGCTGGCCCTCCAGCGATGGTTGCCGCTATGCGCGAGATGCTCAAACGGAATGACGTGAGTGAAGACGATATCCGTACCGAGGAGTTCGGCGGGTACTGAGATGTATTGTGGCCATGGAACTGTATTCCTCATTTCCGTTTCACAGTAGAGTTGTAGACCCTCAGAGTCTCACCCGCATCATTCATGCGGGTTTCAGTGCAGTAAAGGCCCTTCGGAGGGCGATACACAGTGGGTGAGAGGCAAAACGGCCCGTCTCAGCTTTCCTTCAACCCTTGGCTGAGGGTCGATTTTCAGGGCTCGGGGGTCACCGCCGACGGTGGACTGGCTCTGGTGCGTGAGCCGGATGAGCATTTGGGCTTCGGTGACTTGATCGCCCAAAACCTAACCGATCCGCAGCGAGGAGAGAACACGCAGCCTCTGGTGGCCGACCTGCTGCATCAACCCGTCTCCAGATGCATCGCCGGCTACGAGGACCTAAACGACGCCGAGCGACTCTGCCAAGACCCCGCCTCTCGACGGATCGGTTCGGAGAGGATTTGGGAGCGGGGAGTGGCGCTGACCCCGCGGCTGGAGTCTTTCGAGACTGGCCTACTCTGCCGCGCATCCGTCGCGTGGGGATGCAGACTCCGAGCCACAACAGGAAGACCATGGGCTGCGTCCAACAATCTTCAATCTTCGAAATATATGCGCAAGGGAGATCACGGTAAATGTCAGAAGCTGTCAAACTGGGCCTGAAAATTCCAGACTTTGAACTTACAACCTTTGATCCATCCAAAGGGAAATTCGGCAACTTTCGTCTTGCCGACCAGATCAGCAAGAAGCGCTGGACTGTCTTGTTTTTCTATCCGGCTGATTTTACGTTTGTTTGAGCGACCGAATTTGCTGCTCTGGCAGAGCAGCATGCGCGTTTCGTAAAGATGGGTTGCGACATCATTACGGTGAGCACGGACACGCAGTTCGTGCATTTGGCTTGGTTTCACAGTGAAAGAGAGCTGGCACAGGTCCGCTACCCAATGGCCGCCGATCCCACTGGCAAGGTGTCAAAGCTGTTCGAAGTTTATGACGAGAGCACGGGCCTTGCCCTGCGCGGAACTTTCATCATCAATCCGGAGGGCGTCCTGATGAACTCCGAGGTCAATTTCTACAACCTGGGACGCAACATCGACGAGCTGATGAGAAAATTCAAGGCCAACCTTCACATGGCGCGGAAGCCTACGGAAGCCTGCCCATCCAAGTGGAAAGATGAGGGCGACAAGACGCTGCTTCCGTCGGAGGAGTTGGTGGGCAAGGTTCATGAAGCCCTGGTCGTAAAGTGACCGTGCATCCCATGTTGAGGCGCTCGTCCTTACCCGCAACTTGCAGCCGCGGCAAGGATCGCGGCCCAGGGCTGGACCGAAGTCAAGGAAGAAGAGACAGAAAGCTGTGGGCGCGAAGTGCATGTGTGTCAAACTGATTGCTGTAGCGTGTGCAAAGATGCCGGTCGAGCGCGGGTATGTTGAAGAACAGAGAGCCCGCCAACATCGGCAGCGGAATCAACAATGCCCAGCCCCAGCCAACGTTCAGGGTGTAGCCGATGAAGAGACAGCCGCGGTTTTTCCGCGTGTATCTGAAAGATTAAGAATGTTGGTGGAAGGATATTTGTCGGAGTACGGCTGCCCCATTGCCTACGCCGAAGAGATTACCGAAGGGATTCTGGACAATTTCACGGTTTCGTTCAAAACACCGCCTGAAGGCCAGCAACGGGTAGGGAGCTTTTCCCGCTGTATGTCCGGCAGCACTCAGAACCTGAATGACACGAGACGATTGCCGGTATCTTCTGATTTCCGCATTGAGCCCGATGAAGAGGACTTCCAACTACGCATGATGACGGAGGTCACATGCCGATAGGATACGCTTATGTTGCAATTCCCGATTCAAATGTGCCTCAGGCAGCGCACCCGCTCTTTCAACACATGCTGGATACGTACGCCAGTGAAACGAATAAGGTGATTTCTCTCTGGCGTGCTTTCGAGCCCGCTGATATGACTTTCCAGCCGCATATCCGCTCAAGGAACGTCGAAGACATTATGAAGCACCAACTCCTTTCTGAGCGGCGCTTCTTCGGTGAATTTCTCGGCCTGCCCGAGCAGCCGCCAGAAATGATTTTGCCGACCGGAAAGACCCCGGATGCATATGCCAAGCGCATGGGCGAACTAGCCTCGCCTCGTCTCTACTATCTGGCGGAGCGACAAGAGGAGTGGTGGCTTGGGCACGCACAGTTTTTCGATGTCGAACGCGAGCGAATCTGGATCTTCTGGCGTCGCCTGCTCCACACGGCGCATCACCGTGGCGAACTTGTTGTGTATTTGCGGCTCGCCAGCCGCCGCGTACCGCCGATCTATGGTCCCACGGCTGATTTTTCCTGGGAAGGCGCGGACCCAACTAACAGTGTGACCGCCGCTGGCCGCCAATAACCAATGATTGGGAGCGGGCGAAGCGCTGCGTGGGATGGCGTGCCCGGAGGAGAAATGTAAATGACAGTGACGAATGCATTTTTGCTTCCTGACAAGCCGATACCTTCCTGGGAAACCTACGAGTCCATGGGAGGAGGGAAGGCGCTGCCGAAAGCCTTAGAGATGTCGCCGGAGCGAATCATCTCGGAAGTTACCAAGTCCGGTTTGCGCGGCCGAGGCGGTGCCGGGTTCCCAACGGGCCTGAAGTGGGCCGGGGTGGCGCACGATCCCTGCCGCACAAAGTATCTCGTTTGCAACGGATCGGAGGGTGAGCCCGGTTCCTTCAAGGACCACTTGCTGATGCGGAGGAATCCGTATCAACTGCTCGAGGGGATTGCCATTGCTGCCTTTGCCATCGGTGCGAAGAAGGCGTTTGTCGGCATCAAGAAAAGCTCCGATAAGGAGTGGCGACGGATAAGCAGCGCTTTGGAAGAGATGACGAACGCAAATGCGCTCGGCTCGATACCGATAGAGTTGGTCCTTGGCCCGGAAGATTATTTGTTCGGCGAAGAAAAGGCTCTGCTCGAAGTGGTGGAAGGACACGACCCGCTCCCCCGCGAGGCGGACAATCCGCCTTACGTCAAAGGACTCTTCATCACGGATCCGGCGGAAAGCAATCCAACCGCGGTGGTTAACGTTGAGACACTTTCGAATGTGCCCCACATTGTGCTGCGCGGCGCCCATTGGTTCCGGGGAATCGGGACTCCGGATTCTCCCGGAACGATGCTGTTCACCGTGTGCGAGGACGTACAAAGACCAGGAGTCTACGAGTTGCCTATGGGAACCCCGTTACGAACTCTGCTGTATGGGTATGCTGGGGGACCATTGCCTGGGCGGCAGTTCAAGGCGATCCTGTCGGGGGTGGCCAACCCGGTTCTTCTGCCCTCAGAGTTGGACACGCCGCTTGATTTTGGATCGCTGCGGGCCATTGGCTCAGGGCTCGGCTCGGGCGGATTTATTGTGTACGACGAAACAGCCTGCATGATTCGTGTCGCTCACATGCTTGCAAAATTCCTGTGGATCGAATCCTGCAATCAATGCTGGTCGTGCAAGCAGGGCACTCTTCTCTCGACGATTCATCTTCAAAAGCTGGTGGAGGGCGCAGGCGACGAGGTTGACGTCTTGTCAGCGCTACAAGGTGCGGTTATGGCGCCGCATGCGAATCGCTGCTATTTGCCCGTAGAGCACTCGCTCTCCTGTCCGAGCCTGCTCCGGCGCTTCGCGGAGGAATTCAAATCGCATTATGCCCGCGGGTGCGGAAAATGCCGCGAAGTGACTTTGCCAAAAATCCACGATTTCGAGGAGAGCACGCACAGGTTCACGTATGCTCCTGGCAGGCTGACGCCATAGTCAGGTCGGGCTTCCGGAGGACGACTCCCGCATCCCTCCAAGCAGAGGAGTCAGTAGCCTTCAAACGAATCCGCGTTGATATCGTCGCGCTTAACCCCGTGGTCGAGCAGCTTTTGGCGTGTGCTTTCGATCATCGGCGGCGGTCCGGCGATGTAATATTTTGGTCCGGTGAGAGAGCCGAGATGCCGACTAATCAAGTCCGTTCCAAGGTAACCAATCTCTCCATTCCAATTGTGTTGCGATTGCCAAAGCTGCGTCATGATCGGTATGAAAGTGAACGTGGAATTCCTTCCTTCGAGAGCATAAAGCTCTTTGAGGAAAGCAGCGTCCTCGGGCCGTCGATTGGAATAGAAGAGATAAATCAGGTGCGATAGCTTGTCGTGCGTCACCTGACGGAGAATGCTAAGGAACGGTGTAATGCCGATTCCGCCGGCGAGAAAAGCAGCTGATCTCGAGAAGTCTCGATGCAGAGTGAAGACGCCAACGGGATCGTCGATCAACACCTCGTCGCCCGGGGTCAGCCTCCGCAATACGCGTTTGAAAGCCGTATCCCGCATTCTCATGGCGAACATCAACTCGTTCTCGAAGGGAGCGCTCGCGATCGTTAAAGTGCGGCTCACTCCCGCGGCATCGATTTCGGGCGGATGAATCAGCGTAAGATCCAGGAATTGTCCCGCGGCGAACTCCAACTTCGGTGGCTTCTCGAAATGAAACGCCATGGTGCCATCTGCAATTTCTTCTCGGCCGATCAATTTGATTCGCCAATCAGCCATAACGGAATAGCCCGACAGATCGCGTTCAGCCTTGTACGGACGCTTGTGTCTCCGGCGTCAGCCCGGCATCCGATAGCCATCACACTACTCTTTTGATGCTGCGCGATCAGCTCTGCGTCGCAATCTAATCGTCGCACTTCGGGCTGTCCGTCTTTAGGAACTCATCAGTACGGCCGTGCTCTGAGCAAGTACAAACAGACCATTGTGGCGGCATCCTGAACACTTCAACATGTAACCGCCATGAGGAATCAAGTTCTCCCGTACGAGGCGTTTTTGGAAACCCTTCGCGACGAAGAAGTGGAGGCCCTAAAGGCGAATCCTGTCCTGGTCGTCTGTAACGATGTGGAATGCAGTGACAAGATGGCGAGCGCGGTCAGGCGGCGGGGCCTCGAAGCGATCTGCTGTGCGAGTGTCTCTGATGCCCGCTCTTTGCTGTCTCGGAGCCGCTTCAGTCTTATATTTTCCAGCGAAGTTTTCCCGGACGGCGAGATTCACTCCGTCATTGAGGTTGCAGCTGCCATTCCAGTCGTGGTGCTCTCGCGGCGGCCTCAATGGGAGGCCTATCTTGACCCTCTTAACCACGGGGCGCTCGACTATATTGCCTGTTCACTAGCAGGCTGCTGAAAAACCCGGAAATTGTGTAACGGAGCAGCTTCGAGTGCGTCCAACCGTGCATGCGAGGAAACGATCAGCAGCAAAATCACGTGTTCAGTTATCTGT
>JAKAWN010000051.1 GCA_021827245.1 Acidobacteriota bacterium
GAGAATTCTTCAGCAGGGCGCGGAATATATCGCCCAGGTGAGTGGCTTGTAGTGAAGACCTTTTGAACCCGGCAACGCAAAATCAACAGCTTGCCGGAAAATTAAGCCCCAGTTGTCAAAGTCGGGCTAATGGCCAGAATCTGAACATTCAGCCTCTTGAGTTCAGCATAGTGTTTGACGAACTGCCGGAGTTCGCTCATGCAGTACGGTCACCAGTAGCCGCGGTAAAAGCCAATCAGAGCATTATGACCAGCAAAGTCCGAAGGCCTGATCGTGTGGTCGTCAGCCGACGGCAGTACGAAATCCGGAGCCTTCTCCCACACCTTGATTTTGAGCGGCAGAATCTGGTCCTGGGCCGCCATGGGAAGCGGTTTCAGAACACCCACTGCCACAATAACCTCCAACAGCGCCAGAAAAAGATACGCGTGCCGTCCCTTTATCATTCCTCCAGCCTCCTAATTATCAACCTCCCACCAAGCTTGGGTCCTGCCTCCAGATCCAGCCCTCAAGCGCGTCTGGTTTTGAGAACCGCAGTTCTTCGGGTAAGGTGTGTTCGCAGTGTTGTATCCTGGCGCTATGTCAGGGTTCCGGAACCCCTTTCCCGACCGGTATTTCTTTGTGACCGTGCGTAGCTGGCGCAGACGCTTGCCGTGGAGATGCGCCAGCTGCCTTGAACCTCCCGTTACCGCACCTTTGCCGGTGCGGCAACGTGCACGTATTCCAGTAGCTGATGTCCGATATTCGCAACGTTGTGGCGGGTCGCTGGCGGAATATAGACGAAAGCGGGGCCGTGAAGCTAGTTCATTACCCCTTCACCGACCAAGGCGATGTTGTCCCGGGTGGTATTCTTGACCATATACATCGCCTCGTCGGCCAGGCTGAGGAGTTCTCTTCGAGTCCGGGCATCGGCGGGGAACGCGGCCACCCCAAAGCTGGCGGTCACTCTTACGCTCAAGCCTTCCTCATCAAGGAACACTGTGGAGTTCAGTAGGTCACGAAGTCGGCGGACCACCATCAGGGCATTGTGTTTCGAGGTTTGGGGCAGGAGCACGACGAATTCATCTCCCCCGTATCGAAAAGCGTAGTCGATCAGGCGCAAGTGCCCTTTGACGAGGTTTCCGACGTGCCATAGGAGTTTGGAACCGGCCAGGTGGCCGTGCGTGTCATTAACCTGTTTGAAGTGGTCAAGATCAATGAAAATGACAGAGAACTCATAGCCATAGCGTGTGGAGCGATAGATCTCCGCATCTAGAACAAAATTGAGGTGACGCGCATTGTAAAGCGTGGTGCAATCGTCAGTGATGGTCAGTTCATGAATGCGCTGGACGTACCGAGCATTCTCCAGAGCGATGGCAGCATAGTCAGCGAGATTGGTCAGAATCGGAAGGTCCTCCTCATGGAAGTGGCCGTTCCTGGATGTATTCACCAGTTCAATTACCCCCAGCACTCGTTCTCGCCCTTTCACCGGCACACAGATGATGGAACGGGCTTCAGGATGCCTTGCCTCATTCTTAAGGCTGAATCTTGGCTCTTTCGTGACATCCTCGATCAATACGGCCTCGCCATGCTCGGCAACCCAACCCCCGATACCTTCACCCAGCTTGACTCGAACATCCTTCAGCTTGCTGGCGCCAGCGCCGATAGCTATTTCGTGGTAAAGCTCGTTGGTTTTCTCGTCGAGCATCAACAGGGACCAGGTGTCAGGCTGAAGGAAATCGCTGATTTTCCCCATGATGGTTTCGAGAACCTTGCGCAAATCGAGGGTGGAAGCAACAGCCTTGCCGACTTCGTAAAAAAGCGAGAGGCGCTCAATTTGCTGTTCAAGTTCACGAATTCTCTCGGTCTGGTCTGCCATGGGACAACCCGCGTCCAAACGCACTCAGAGACCTTTGGACCCCTCCGTCACCGGTGACGTGTGTTCAGTATTCCTTTCGGCTGTTCTTTTCAATTTGTTAATCTAAGCTTCCGATAGATCACTGTACGAGGCATTGTCATTGGTTCTGCTGTCATAAGGGTGAAGCAATTGACAGTGCTGGCGACGCAGAAATATGATGAAAGGCAATCTGAAGGCGGAGGGTGCCGGGAAAGATAACTTTGATGGGCTCCTTTGGTGAGAACCTACGGCGAGAGCGGGAAATGCGCGGCGTGACGCTGGAGGAAATCTCTGCTGCCACGAAAATCAGTGTCCGGTTCCTTCAATCCATAGAAAATGAAGAGTTTTCGAGATTGCCGGGGGGCATTTTCAGTCGCAGCTTTGTGCGCGCCTACGCCCGTTACCTTGGATTGGAGGAAGATCCTCTTCTTGAAGAGTATCAACTGGCGGCCAAGTCGAGGAACGAGGTTGATCTCACCCAGTTCTCCCCGCCCAGGACGTATTCTCGGCAGGAGCGGCGTTCGCACCCCGTCTTATGGGCGGCGATAGTGGCGGTTGTCTTGCTTGCTGCCGGGATTGCCCTTTGGAGGCACTCGCACCGGCCTTTGCACGTGCCCTCGCCTGTGGCGGCAGAGGCCCCTGCGAGCATGGGTTTGGCCAACCAGCCCGCCTCTCAAAAAGCTCCAACTGCCGCAGTTCCCCGCGATTCTAAGCCAGTAGCCGCAACACGATCCACCGCCAAGGCAACGGGGGCTAACGCCCTGCCGGGAGTGCTGGCCGCGACTTCGCCCGCGGCCCCTCCGGCCCCCAAGTTGCCCGCCATCACGGATTATGATGGGAAGCTGGTTCTCCAGATTGCCACAACTGAACGCTCGTGGGTGGCTGTTGACGCGGATGGAAAGATGCTCATGCAGGGCATTATGAATCCTAATGAAGTTAAGACGTTTGAGGCCGACAACTCCTTTGACGTCCTTACCGGAAACGCACAAGGCGTAATTCTCACTTTGAACGGCCAGACTTTCAAGCCTCTGGGTCGACAGGGTGAAGTGAAGCAGGTCCACCTGACCTGGGATAGTCTGAAGAAACAGACTTCTCATTGAGGCCTTACCCATTCCTCGCCGGCTTATTGAAATTCTGCGCATGGGAGAGGCTCTCGCTCATCCGCCAATAGGCAGCCGAAGACAACCTGCCGGTTTCTCTGGAACAAGAGATTGAGATCCTGGTCAGCCCTTGAGATGACCCTGATGAAGAACGTTTCAGTGGAAATGCTCCGCTTGATCGCAATGAACCGCAAATTCATCAAGAGCTATGGGGTTGCCCGCAATCTGGTCAGACCGAAGTCCGTCTGAGGCAAAGCCCTATTCGACAAGGCTTGGCAGCACTCGGTCGAGCAGCCGCGCGAGATTTGCCGAGGTCTTGCTTGCCACGGCAAGCACTTCATCGTGGCGAAGCGATCGTTTGGCAAGTCCCGCAGCACGATTGGTAATGAGCGCGATAGCGAGTACCTGCATGTTCAATTGCCGGGCGGCGATGGCTTCGGGAACTGTGGACATTCCAACCGCATCTGCACCTAACCTCTTCAGTGCGAGAATTTCGGCAGGAGTTTCATAATTTGGCCCTGGGACAGCCGCGTAGACGCCTTTAGAGCATTTCAACCGCAATGCCTTCGCGGCTTTCAAGGTGGCCATACGCAAGCGGTCATCGTAAATCCTGCTCAAGTCGACGAATCTCTGCCCCCAACGCTCATCGTGAGGACCGGCCAGTGGGCTCGAACTCTGAAGATTCAGGTGATCGGAAAAAACCATCAGGCTGCCCGGGGCCGCCGAGGGTACGATGCCTCCTGCCGCACAGGTCAGGATCACGGTCTTGACACCCGCCAGCCCGAGTACACGCACGGCGAAAACCACCTCGGCTAGTGTATATCCCTCATACAGATGCACACGGCCGCTGAGAACCGCGACGGGCAATTTCCTCCATTGCCCAATGAGCAATTTCCCCGCGTGCCCTTCAACCGCGGGAGGGAAGAAATGGGGAATGAGCCCATACGGAATGGTTACAGGGTTGATGAGGCGATCGGCCATCGCGCCAACTCCCGATCCCAGGATGATTCCAATGCGCGGGAACGCGGGCGAACGGCTCTTCAGATAGCGCGCGGCTTGCAGCGCCTGCGCGTATCCATGCTGGTCATGCCGATTTGCCATCCAAGCTCCAATCTGCGGGGATCTTGCGACTTTGATGAAAGCGTTTCTTCAGCCGCACTACCAAGCCATTGTACTTGGTCGTTCCAAGACCAGCCTGTCGCGAGGCAAGAATAGATGCCGGCTTCCGGAATTCATCCACGACGAAGCTCTGGAGAAAATCGGTTGTTTCCGCGCCATCACGTTGGCTTCTGAGCATGATAGAGGCAGAGTGTCCCGAAAAACGTCGTGAATTGCTGCGTTTCGCGAACGGATGCAAAGCCGGCAGATACCATGAATTGCGGCAACAAACCGGCGCGATTGTCGGAGGTTCGTTCCTTCCCGTCGCTCCACTCAACCAGCCTGAATGCGGTTCGCATCAGTAGATTCTGCGGCTTGCCCCAATCGGCCACATGGAGTTCTCCGCCAGGCCGAAGGACCCGAATGACTTCCTGCAAAGCCGCGATTTTCTGGCCACGGGTCAGGTGATGGAAAACGAGAGTCGAAAAAACGTAGTCGAAGGAACCCTCCCGATGTGGGAGAGCCTGGGCGAGGCCCTGGTACAGCAGGATTTTCACGCCAGATTTAAGCGCCTTCGCCCTGGCGATGCTGAGGATGCGCATGTCGCCATCAAGTCCCACGATCTCCGCTCCCGGACAAACTGACCTTACCATCAAGGCCAGAGTTCCCGTACCGCACCCAAGATCGAGGACTCTATGGCATCCAGGATGAGCCTCTTCCAGATGAGCCTCCTTTATAAGACGGTCCTTGAATGTCTGCTCGCGCAGTGTCCACCGCGAAAGGGGATCGTAGAGCCACAAGAACCTGCCGGACTTGACGGCGGGAACATACTTGTCATCCATGGCGCTATCGCTTTTCGCCCATTTTGCAGCAAAGGCTGACCGACAGCAATGCTGCTGAAATTCTGATTGCACGCGGCCCGGAGTTCGACCTGATCCTGCGACATGGTAACTGCCGATCAGTAGTTTACGCCAGCGCAGTGCTATAATCCCTCCGTGCGCCAGCGAATTGTCATTATTGAAGATGAAAAAGACATTGTCGACCTTGTTCGATACAACTTTCGCAAGGAAGGCTTTGACGTCGAGAGTTTCGGTAGTGGCAAGGAAGGGCTGGAGTACGTGCGCAAGAGTTCGACCGACTTGGTCTTGCTAGACATTATGCTGCCGGATCTCGATGGCATGGAAATCTGCAGGCGAGTGCGGGCTGATGAGAGGTTGAAAGGTCTTCCGATCATTTTCCTGACGGCCAAGGGAGAAGAAATTGACCGCGTCGTGGGACTGGAAATCGGGGCTGATGATTACGTTGTGAAACCTTTCAGTCCCCGCGAACTTGTCGCCCGCGTCAAAGCCGTCCTGCGCCGCCGGGAGCAGGCGCTCGGCAAGGCCGAAGTCATCGAGGCGGCTGGGCTGCGTCTCGATTTGCGGACACGCGAGGTCACCATTCATGGGCGCGCCATCCAGCTAAGTGCGCTGGAGTTCAAGTTGCTTCATTTTCTGGCCTCACAGCCTCGGCGAGTCTTCAGCCGCGAGCAATTGCTTGATCACGTTTGGGGCCGGGACCGCTTTGTGACCCCGCGCACGGTGGATGTCCACATTCGGCGGCTGCGCGAGAAGATCGAAAAACAAGAAGGCGAACCTCATTACGTTCAGACCGTGCGTGGGTCCGGATACCGATTCTCTCCCGGCCAGGCCGACTCTCACGAGAGTTGAATTTGCTGCCGGAACACACTCCCGACACCAATGGCCCTGACTAGTCCGATATTTCGCAAGCTTCTGATCGCCGCGTTTCTGCTGATGGCTGGAACGCTGCTGGGCCTGAACTTTTATCTGACTCGTTTTACGGTCCAGCTTCAGACTGAGAATATCCAGCGCCGGTTGAAAGCAGAGGCGGAAATCCTTGCCGGCGAAGCGGCGACGATCCCACCTTCGAAGCTGCAGCAATGGTCCCTGCGGGCAGAGGCTCGCAGTCACGCTCATGTTGTCGTTATTGATCCTCAGGGCATTGAGCTTGCCGATTCGAGAGAACCATCGAATGTATCGGCCAACGTGGCTGATTTTACAGAGATTCAAAAGGCCCTCCAGGGACAAGTCGGGACCTCCGTGCGCCGCGACAGCGCGCTCGGTGAAGAACTCTATTATCTGGCGGTGCCGCTTCGCTACCAGGACCATCCGGGCTACGCCCTTCAACTGGCCGTCCCCTTGACGGATGTCAGAACGGCTACCCAAACGCTGCATGACGAAATCTGGGTGGCCTCGCTCGTGGCCTTGTTTTTCGCTCTGGGGATTGCCTACGTCTTTTCGCGGTCCTTTACGCGTCGCATCAATGACTTAAAAGAATTCGCTGAGAACCTGGACAGGGCGCCTGCCTCGGGACGCGCGTTGTTCTACAGGAATGATGAACTGGGCGATCTCGGGCGTTCCTTAAACCGGACTGGCCTTCGCATGCGGGAGCTTGTTGACCGCCTGAGTCTGGAGTCCGCACGCCGTGAAAGCATTTTGGCCAGCATGGTGGAAGGAGTGCTGGCCGTGGACAGCGACCTCAGGATTACCTTCTCCAACGGATCATTCCGCCGCGCGGTGGGCGCATCAGCCCCCATTCCTGAACGCCACCCGTTGCTGGAGGTCTTGCGTGACCCTGAACTGCTGGGCATGTTCACCCGCGTCATACAGTCCCACCAGCCCATGAAGCAGCGAGTCCGGCTTGCAGGGGCAGAGGGCCGATCATTCGAGGTCCAGGTGGCCCCGCTGGGCGGGCCCGCGCGCGGCGGCGCGATTGCGATCTTCTACGACATTACGGATCTCGAGCGTTTGGAGCGCGTTCGGAGGGACTTTGTCGCCAATGTTTCGCATGAACTGCGCACGCCGCTGACGGCGATCCGCGGCTATGCAGAAACTCTGCTTGAAGGGGCGCTTGACGAGCAGGAAAACAACCGGAAGTTCGTCGAAATCATCAAGGCCCACGCTACCCGGCTAGGCAACATTGCTTCAGATCTTTTGACTCTGTCGGAACTTGAATCCGAAAAGCCCCCAGGTGAACCCAAGCCTGTTTCTGTGCGCGCCGCGATCGAAACCGCCCTGAAGATAGTTGAGCCGGCAGCGCAGCTTCGTGGAATCAAGGTTGTCCGCGGGTCTCAGGAAGAAGCCGAGGTCTTGGCGGAAAGGGGCCAACTAGAGCAGGCGCTGGTAAATCTGCTCGACAACGCCGTCAAATTCAATCGCTCCGGAGGCGAGGTTCGCGTGGAGGTCAAGCGGGAAGCCGGAGACAAACTTCGCATCACCGTGGCCGACACAGGTATTGGCATACCCTCGACGGACTTGTCGCGAATCTTCGAGCGATTCTACCGCGTTGATAAAGCTCGTTCCCGCGAAATGGGCGGCACAGGCCTCGGACTCTCGATTGTAAAGCATGTCATTGAGCGGATGAATGGCGTCGTCAGCGTTGAAAGCCAGTTGGGAAGGGGGTCGATTTTCACAATTGTGCTGCCTGTTTTCCCATCCCTATCTGCCAAGACTGCGTAGCCCCTCAACTTCAATCGGCAAGAAAATCGAACGGCACATTCCGCACGTGGCCATACGTGCCAAGTGCGAATGCGGCGTCTTTTCCTGCTGAACGTGAACGGCCCTCTTGCTGAGATGCTGCCTCCCAGTGCCATTGTTTGCCCTCGATCGCCTGATCCTAATCTCGCCTTTCGGCGATTTTGCGGTACGGGATGTAACCGCATATTCACTCAACTGTCATCAAGACGTAACAGTTCTCGGTCATTCTGAAACCGTGAAAGTAGAGCTGACATTTGAAGATGAGCGAGGCAGGCTAACCATGAAGCCTAAAATAACTGCGTTATTGATCCACCATCGAAACGACCGTTTCTACACCCTGCAACTGGTGCTCGAGGCGCTTTCTATCAAAGTCCTCCGGGCGAGGAGCGCTAAGGAAGCAGAGTCGCAACTGTGCGAGATGCCGTGCCCGCACCTGGTGCTGAGCGATACGGTGCTGCCTGACGGCAACTGGATGGACGTGCTGGATGTCGCGGCCAAGGCCGTCGAACCGGTAAACGTGATCATTGTCTCCCCCGTGGTAGATACCAAGCTTTATCTGGACACCATGGACCATGGAGCCTTTGATTTCATGACCGACTCGTTTACAGTCCCGCAGATTGTTCACATCCTGAAGTGCGCTATTGACAATGTTGCCAGGCGCAGGGGCTCCCACATTCACACGACATCGGTGACGGTTGCAGACACGAGGCTCCTCGCCATTTAGGGCGCACCTTCGAGTGGTGTGAACACTGCATTTGCACGGATGTTTCTTAGGGCGTAAGGCTCCCTTCTCCTGGCAGGGCCGGCAGAGAATTTTCGGCCCTGCTTTTTTTTAGTCGGCGCCCGACAGGCATGGAGGGTTTGCCAGTTCAGAGTCTGGGGCTTATCTTCAAAAAAAACCCTCATGGTCCCGCCAGACGCTCCTGGCGAAGGTGCAATCTGGCAGGTTCTTCCTCACTTGGCAAGTTGCCATTGGGCTTCGGCGCCTTGCTTTAGCGAACATTGTGGGCGGATGTGACGTTTGTTTTTGACAGTTTGAATGCCGTTGCTTTTCTCGCAAAGCTAGAGCAGAGGATTCAGGCGATCGCATCTCTCAACTTTGTATTTGTAACAGAAATGTAACACAAACGTAATCTTGCGTTCATTTGACCACAATATCTTGTGTGCTTCTTACTAATTGGAGTCATATCCGGTTCCAGCAAAATTGAGGGACCTGCTGAATACCAACAAAAACAAAGGAGCATGCATGTACACAGAAAAAAAAAGGGGAGGTTTGCGCGCGGGATTGTTCCTGCTTGCGGCCTGCCTGACAGGGAGCTTTGTCCTTCAGGCGGCGGAGAGGCCAAGTCAATCCGGCGATAGGTCCGGCGCTTCCGCGAATCACTCCAAAATTGAGAAGCTCGCCCACTCGAAAGATCGGAAGTCGAAAGCCGCAAATGCAAAGCGTAAGGCGCAGACCGAAGCAAAAGCTCCATCCTCAAAGCAAGAGGCGGCTGATTCAGCCAAGGAAATTACCCAACTGAAGCAGCAGCTTGCAATCCAGCAGAAACAGATTGCGGAGCTCCTGCACGCAGTCAATCAATTACAGGCAGAGGTAACAGCCGCCCCGAAGCCCGCGGCGGCAGCCGCAGTTGCACAAGTTTCGGGCAGCACATCCGCAGCATCCGCGGCGCAACCCGCCAGCAACGCAACCCATACACCGTCTGCTTACGGGCAACCCTCAAGCAACGACGAGATCGCAAGCCTGACCCCGATTCTTCTTCCCGAGTCGAAAGCGCGTTCCGCGGACGCAAACCTGGTCTTGGCGCTCAATACTCCGGTGAGTTTGCCTCAGGCCAAAGAATCCACAGGGGCCGGGCTGGGACCGGCAGCAGCCGCACGCCCCGCGGTGACCGGAACGAAAAGCTTGCCGGTCGCAGGCCAGCCTGAAACCGAAAAGACTTTTGTTGACTCACCTCTGCAGTTTCGCATTGGCAGGGCGTATGTCACTCCGGTTGGATTCATGGATTTCACAAGCATATGGGCCAATCATGATGCCGGTAGCGGTATTGGGACCAACTTCGCGGGCATTCCCTACGGCAACGTCTTCCAGAATCATTTGAGTGAGTTCCGCTTCAGCGCGCAGAATTCCCGCGTCGGCTTTCGCGTAGACGCCATCGTCAAGGGCGCTCACGTGATGGGGTACATGGAATCAGACTTCCTGGGATTCTCTCCGGGAAACGCCGCGGTCAGCAGCAATAGCAACAGCCTGCGCTCGCGACTCTACTGGGTCGATGTCCGAAAGAATAAGTGGGAAGTGCTCGGAGGCCAGACCTGGAGTCTGATAACACCGGGCCGCACTGGCATCTCGCCTCTGCCCGGCGACCTCTTCTACTCTCAAGACACGGACGTGAACTATCAACTTGGCTTGTTCTGGGCACGTAATCCCGAACTGCGGTTTGTTTACCATCTTTCGTCCAGGATTGCTTTCGCTGTTGCTCTGGACAGCCCTGAGCAGTATGTCGGCGGCTCGGCTGGCGGCGGCCTTATTACCTTTCCGGCTGCCTTGAAGTCCACCTACGAAGACGAGCTGAATATTGGCACCAATACCTTCAGCGTTCCGAACGTTGCTCCCGACGTCATTGCGAAGCTCGCTCTTGACCCGTCCTCCAAGCTTCACTTCGAAATTGGCGGCGTCGAACGCAATTTCAAGCTCTGGAATCCCAATACCAATATCACCTACTCGACGGCCGGAGGGGGGGGCTTTGCCAACCTGAACTTCGAACTTTTCAAGGGCTTCCGGGTTCTTACAAACAATTTTTGGAGTGACGGTGGTGGCCGGTACATTTTCGGCCAGGCTCCTGATCTGATCGTCAGGGCCGACGGCAGCCCTTCTCTCATCCATGCAAGCTCAACGGTTTCGGGCTTTGAATATACACGCGAGAACACCATGTTCTATGGCTATTACGGCGGCCTTTACATTGGAAGGAACGTCGCGATCGATACAAATGGTAACCCCATCGGGTATGGCTACACAGGTGCTCCGAACAGCCAGAATCGTGTCATTCAGGAAGCGACCTTCGGATTCAACCGCACACTTTGGAAGAACGCAAGCTGGGGTGCATTGAATCTCTTAGGGCAATACTCGTACGTGACTCGCAATCCGTGGTATGTCGTCACGGGGCAGCCCAGGAACGCGAGTCTCAACATGGTGTTCGTGGACCTGCACTACACGCTGCCGGGCTCTGCTCCGGCCATTAAGTGAATGGAAACTGCGTCTTTTCTGCATGATGCCCAGCATTTGCGGGTTTCCTGGGCGGGCGGCTTAAGGCTCGCCGAAAAAGTCCTTTGGCTCCGTTGTGGAGTTGTGACACTTGACGCCAAGCGCATGACTCCTACTGAGCTGTTGGATTATTTGTCTTGTAATGAATCTGTAACAAAAACTTAACATTCCTGTAACAATTTACAATCAATCTCAATGAGAGGGATAGCTAATGAAGATCAAATTTAGAGCCACAACGGCAGCCCTGGCGGTTACCTTGGCCTTGATGGGGATTCTGACATCGTGCTCCCGGCAGGGAGCAGGTCCATCAGGACCGCAAAGCATTACTTTGAACGAAACCGGATCGAGCTTGCTCTACCCACTCTTCAACCTTTGGGTGCCGGCTTACACGCAGGACAATCCGAGCGTGAGGATCACGCCCCAGTCGACGGGCAGCGGCACCGGCATTGCCCAGGCGGTGGAGGGCATTGTACAGATTGGCGCCTCTGACGCTTACATCAGCGACGCGCAGATGAAGCAGCACCCGGATATGCTGAATATTCCGCTCGCCATCTCGATGCAGATGGTGAACTACAATCTGCCCGGCCTGAATAAAGATCATTTGAAAATGAGCGGGCCAGTGCTGGCCGGCATCTATGAGGGCAAGATACGCTACTGGGATGATGTTGCAATCCGAAAACTCAACCCCGGCGTCCATCTGCCCCATCATGGCATCATTCCGGTGCACCGGACCGACGGTAGCGGCGATACCTTCATCTTCACTCAATATCTTTCGTTTAGCACGCCGGCTTGGAACAAGAGCGTTGGCTACGGCACCACGGTAAGTTGGCCACCCGTTTCCGGTGGCATCGGTGCGGTTGGCAACCCAGGCATGGTCACTGCGATCCAGGACAACCCCTATTCCATTGCCTACATCGGCACGAGCTTCCAAGACGCTATCGAAAAGGCCCAGCTTGGCATTGCCGCGCTTGAGAACCACGACGGCAAGTTCGTGCTTCCTGAGGCGAAGACGGCGGCCGCGGCTGCGGCAGTCATGGTGCCGAAGACGCCCAAGGATCAGCGCATCAGCTTAATTTTTGCGTCCGGTCCCGATTCCTATCCCATTATCAATTACGAGTATGCCCTCGTGAATCGGCAGCAGCCCTCGGCCGAGATGGCCGCCGCGCTTCGGAAGTTCTTCACCTGGGCGATCAGTCCGAGCGGCGGCAACGCGCCCCATTTTATGGAAGCAGTGCATTTCGTGCCGCTTCCGGACGCCGTAGCCCAGCTCAGCGCAGCCCAGATCGCAGAGATCCAGTGACCTCAGCCGATCTTGATTACGGCATTTCACCTGCTCGCCGGCAGCCCCGCTGTCGGCAGAGCGGGTGATTTACATACCCAACACGGCATGTAACTTTCCTTTTCGCACCGTCGAGTATTTCGGTCCTTATTGCAGCGACATGCCCGGCTTCGGAGCAGCTTGATGCGTTTCCGCAGGTTCACCGCCTTGCTCGCCAGCACCGTGGCGGGAATCCTCATTGTAATTGTCGCGTTTCTCGGAATCTACGCGTGGCCCGCCGTGCGTCTGAACGGTTTGTCCTTTTTGTTCGAGAACAGTTGGAACCTCGGAAGCATGTACGGGACTCCGATCACCGTGCACGGCCAGCAGATTCTGCCCGGCGCACATTATGGCATCCTATTTTTGATAGTTGGCACTTTGCTCAGCACGGCGATTGCGCTGACAATTGCCGTTCCGGTCGGGGTCGGCGCCGCGATTTTCCTGGCTGAGGGCGTGCCGCCGATGATGCGGTCATGGCTTTCCTTCTTCGTCGAGCTTCTGGCCGCCATCCCAAGCGTTGTATTCGGTTTGTGGGGGTACGTGGTAGTGATTCCTTTCCTTGGCCAGCATCTCTTTCCGTTGATGGCTCAGCGGCTCGGCTTCATCCCCTTTTTGGGCGGTCCGACGGGCAGCGGCTACGGGCTTCTCACCGCCGGCTTCGTGCTTGCGTTGATGATTGTGCCCCTGATTACGGCGACCTTGCGCGATGCGCTGGTCAGCCAGCCGCCCAGCCTCCGCGAGGGCGCGGTGGCGCTGGGCGCCAGCCGTTTCGAAACCCTGTGGACAGTGCTGCTGCCGGCGACGCGCCGTGTACTAATTGGATCCAGCATCCTGGCAACAGGTCGTGCTCTCGGCGAAACGATGGCGGTTTTGATGGTCAGCGGCAACGCGCTGAATTATCTGCCAGGCAACATTTATACGCCGATCTCCACCATGGCTTCCTTCATCGTCTCGCAGCTTGACAGCGCGTTGCAGGATCCGACCGGCATGGCCGTCCGTTCTTTGGCGGAGGTCGCGCTAGTCCTTTGTTTGATTTCAATCGTGGTCAACGGTTTCGCGCGCGTCCTGCTCTATTACGAAGGACGCCGACGTACGAGGGTGGCCTGATGGGCCTAGCCGCTACTGAAATCCACGATGTGCCAGTCCGTGCCCGCAGTGGCCGCTCACTCCGACGACGGCTTTTTGACTATTTGGGGTGGGGTCTGAGCGCGCTCGCCTTTCTCCTTCTTGGCAGCGCCATGATCTGGATCCTGGTCACCGTCTTCGAGCGCGGTTTCAGCGCGCTCACCCTCAAAGTTCTCACCCATGTCACGGAGGGCTACGGCGGCGGACTTCTTAACGCCATTGAAGGCACTCTGGTACTCGCTTTTGGCGGTATCCTTCTGGCCGGTCCGCTGGGGCTTGCGGCTGGCATCTATCTCGCGGAATTCGATAGGGGACGCCTGGCCCCGACGATCCGCTTTCTGGTTGACGTGCTGGTCGGTGTTCCTTCGATCGTTATCGGCTATTTCGGTTATGTCACCATGGTGGTGGCCCTCGGGTGGAAATTTTCGGTTGCGGCCGGCAGCGTCGCGCTCGCCATCATTTCGCTTCCTTACATTTGCCGCACCACGGAGATGGCGCTTCGCCAAGTGCCGCGCCCGTTGCGTGAAGCCGCCTATGCACTGGGGGCCGGCGAGGGCAGGGTGAGCATGGGCATCTGTGTGCCGGCAGCGCTGCCCGGCATTCTCACGGGAATTTTGCTCGCGCTCGCCATCTCGGTGGGCGAGACGGCTCCGCTGCTCTATACGGCCGGCTGGTCCAACTATCTCTGGACCGGCCGTCTCACCAACGAGCCGATCGGCTACCTGACCTATGCGATCTGGGCCTTCATTACTGAGCCCTTCGAAAGCGCCCATGCGCTCGCTTACGCAGCGGCGCTCTTCGTTACCCTTTTTGTGCTGGTGATCAGCATTCTCACGCGCATGGCGCTGGACGAAAATGCTGGCTGGCGCCGACTTAAGCCCTGGGAAAGATGGAAAGCGTGACCGTGTCTATTGGCTACCAGACGATGGCGGCTTCGCTGTCGCGTCTCGGTTCGTGTTGCCCGCGCTCGCGCTTGTTGCTAACATAAAGTGCGTCGCGTGTTCCGTCCCAGGCAAGCCTGGCACTACGAGGATATTTTCATGGGGAACCTGACCGAACCAGAGGTAAGCATCAGCGTGCCGGGATCCGACAGGACATTCCAAGGCTCCGAAATAGGTGTCAGCAAATCGGTTCTCAAGATCGCCGTTGACCATCTGGACTTCTACTACGGGCGGCGCCAAGTGCTCTTTGATGTCGCCCTGCAGATACCCGATCGAAAGGTCACGGCTCTGATCGGACCGTCCGGTTGTGGCAAGTCGACCTTTCTCCGGACGCTGAACCGAATGTATGAGACAGTCAACGGTACTCGCGTGGAAGGGAGCGTTCTTCTCGACGGCCAGAGTATTTTTGAAATGGATGTTGTGAAGTTGAGACGCCGAGTGGGGATGGTTTTCCAGAAATCGAATCCTTTTCCCAAGTCCATTTTTGAAAATGTGGCCTACGGCTTGAGAATCAACGGAATGGCCCGGGGAGGGCAGTTGGTGGAAATTGTGGAAAAGAGTTTGAGGCGCGCTGCCCTGTGGGATGAGGTCAAAGACCACCTTCACAAGTCCGCCTACTCGCTTTCCGGAGGGCAGCAGCAGCGGCTTTGTATCGCCCGTGCTCTGGCGGTCGATCCGGAAGTTCTTCTGCTGGATGAGCCGTGTTCGGCGCTCGATCCCATTGCCACTGCCAAGATTGAGGACCTTCTGCTCGATCAGGTTTCCACGTGCACGATCGTGATTGTGACTCACAACATGCAGCAAGCCGCGAGGGTGGCGGATAACACGGGATTTTTTCTGCTCGGAAAGCTGATCGAGTTCAACAGGACAGATGTGATTTTCAAGACGCCTGCCCGGAAAGAAACGGAAGACTATATCACCGGACGGTTTGGTTAACGGCAAGGGAGTAAGTCATTGCGCCACTTTGAAATCCAACTCGATGAGCTTCGAAAGAGGCTGCTCGAGATGAGCGGCCTCGTAGAATCCTCCATCTATCGCAGCGTCCTGGCACTTGTCGAGAAGGGCGAAGACCAGATCCGCCAGGTGATGGAGAACGAAGTTCGCATCAATCAAATGCAAATCGAGATTGATGACTTGGCGACCGGCTTGCTGGCCCTCCAGCAGCCCATGGCCACGGATCTGCGCTTTCTGACTTCCGCTATCAAGATCAACAGTGATCTGGAACGCATGGGCGATCACGCCGTGAACATTGCAGAAAGAGCCCGCTCCCTGATTCATGAGCCGACAATCAAGCCGTTGATCGATTTGCCACAGATGGCCAACCTCGTGCAATCCATGTTACGCGAGAGCCTGGATGCCTTCATCAAGAAAGATGCCAGCTTGGCCCGCGCTGTCCTGAAATCTGACGATGCGGTTGACCAGATGCGCGACACGATTTACGACGAGCTTGTGCAATACATGGAGAGGGAACCCTCGGCCATCCGCGGTTGCATTCATCTGATGTTTGTCGCCCGCAATCTTGAGCGCATTGCGGATCACGCTACCAATATCGCTGAGGACGTGGTGTTCCTGGTTGAAGGCGCCGATGTGCGCCATCACGCCGAAGCCTTCAAGTAGCCGCCATTTTCCCACCCTCGAACCGCGGCAGCACTGCCCTCGAAAGTCCTTATGCTGACGTGCCTATGGTAAGATGAAATTTTCAATGCCACCTTCAGGCTCGCCTCGGATCGACTCGGACTCACTGGGCCGCTGGTTAATTGCTATTGCCGTTATGGCCAGTGCCGTCATGGAACTCGTTGATACGGCGGCGGTTAACGTTAGTCTTCCCTACATCGCAGGAAACCTTTCTTCATCCGTTGATGAAGCCACGTGGGTACTGACTTCCTACCTGGTGGCGAACGCCGTTGTCCTGCCTATATCGGGCTGGCTGGCAAACTATATGGGCCGCAAGCGGCTTCTGATGCTTGCCGTGACCATTTTCACCATTGCCAGCGTTCTTTGCGGTATGGCAACGTCCCTGTCTATGCTCATCATTTTCCGGATCATGCAAGGTGCCGGAGGCGGATCGCTCCAGCCAACGACGCGGGCAATCCTGCTTGAGACTTTTCCGCGCGAAGAACGGGGCAAAGCGATGGCCTTCTGGGGTATGGGCATCGTTGTGGCTCCGATCATGGCGCCCGTGCTGGGCGGCTGGCTGACCACGGACTACACCTGGCGGCTGGTTTTCTTTATCAACGTTCCCATCAGTATCGTCGGACTCATCCTGGTTTATCTGTTTGTGCACGATCCCCCTTACATCCAGCGGACGTCGAACCACATTGATTACTGGGGACTTGGGATGCTGGCGATCGGCATCGGCGCACTCCAGGTGATGTTCGACAAGGGGCAGGAAGACGACTGGTTTGGATCGCACTTCATCGTAACTCTGGCGGTGGTCGCCGCGATTTTTCTCACAGCCTTCGTCCTCTGGGAACTGCGCAGCAAAGATCCGCTCGTGCGGTTCCGCTTACTCAAGCATCGCACCTTTGCCGTGGGTGTGACGCTTACCGCTGTAATGGGAATAATCCTGTTTGGAAGCACTGTTCTCCTGCCTTTGTATATGCAGGAACTGCTGGGCTTTCCGGCGATCACCGCCGGCGAGTGGAACACGCCCAGAGGCTTGGTGACCATGGCCCTCATGCCCGTTGCCGGCATCCTGATCAGTCGCCGATGGGACATGCGCAAGATGCTCTTCTTTGGAGTGATAACTGCGGCCCTGGGAGTGTTTTGTTTCTCCCTCCTTGATCTCAGCGCCGGGCCATGGAACTTCGTCTTGCCCGAGGCTATTATGGGACTAGGCTTCTCTTTCATCTTTGTCCCTCTCGGAACCATCTCCGTTGACCCCATCCCTGCCGAACAAATGGGATACGCCACCAGCATCACCGCACTGATGCGCAATATCGGCGGCGGCCTTGGAATCTCCGCGGTCACCACCCTGCTGGCACGCCGCGAACAGGTCCACCAGAACGTGCTATCGGCGCACATCACCAGTTTCAGTTCGTTTACAGCGCCGTTCCTTGCCCGCGTGCATCAGCGGCTGGCACAAGAGGGCGTGATTTTCACCGGCGCCGGCAAGCACGCTCTGCAACTGCTCTATGACATCATGTTGAAGCAGGCGACAGTTCTGAGCTACCTCGACGCTTTTCGCTTTCTCACCTTCCTTTTCGTTGTGGTTTCCCCCCTTGTCTGGCTGATGCGCAAGCCGGTGCATACCTCAAGAAAAGGCGTGGAATGAGTTATATCATCGAAAGCCCCTGCAGCGCGCAGGTCCGTCGACTCAATCCCAACCCTCAATCCGTGAATATCTCGAGGAGAACAGAGCCCACATGGGCATAGCTGGCAGGATGGCTCTCAAATACGGCCTGGGCGAATACGTGGCACGAGCTGAATGGGCCCGCGGGGCTCTGGCCGAACTTCGGAGGCAACGTTGATGACCAGGGGATCTCGAGCATCCTACATGTGGAAAATACTTGCCTGCGCGATTGCCTATCCCGTGGGAGTTGTGGTCTCTGGAATCGTCTTTCGTTGGTTGGGCATCGCTTTGCCGACTTCTCCTGTTCCGCACGCTGCGCAGGCTCAGCACCCGATGCTCCTCATGCTTGCGGCCAGTCTGCTGCTTTCGGCAGGAATGGTACCGGTGGCCTACCGGATGCCGGGAAGTTTTGCAAGCTGCGCCGTCATCCTCTCGGTTTTTGTTTACGTGTGCGTCAGCCTCAATAACGTGATTGAAGCTACAAGATTCATGGCCGTGTATGCGAAGGGTGGAGCATCTACCCTGCTGGCCTTTCAGGCGCTACCCTGTGTTCTGTTTGCCCTCGCATTGGCACTCTGGATCAGGCGTGATCGTGAGCCCGCTTCGTTTTCAGCGCTGCTGGCGAGCTTTTTCTCTCATCGGAGTCCAGCTTCGTGGGCTTGGCGAATTCTGGCGGCGGTGCTCGGGTTCCCCGTGATTTACTTCGCGTTCGGAATGTCCGTGGCCCCGTTCGTCGTCCCTTACTATCGGGCGTCCGGACTCGGCCTGATGATTCCGAGTTTCGCCACAATGCTTTCGACCGCGACCGGACGCAGCGCCCTATACCTGGTTGCCACATTACCGGTTCTCATTCTATGGAGCGGCACGCGCCGGCAGTTGGTATTTGCTCTGGGTCTCGCCTTTACGGTGATGGTCGGCTGGTTTCCTCTGCTCCAGGCCTCGTTTTTCCCCGCCACGTTGCGGATCGCACATAGCCTGGAGATCTGCGCGGACTCGTTTGTGTACGCAATTCTCTTGGTGGTTTTGCTGACCGTACTGCCAACCACGAGCCCGTCGGCCCTATCGGTGGATCCTGCGCGAGACGAAGCGGCCTGAACAGCAGGGTAAAGCACAACCTCTTTTCGACTTCGCCAGATTTCCTTTCTGATTCTCTTAGACGGCCGTCCTTGGCTTTGTGAACGCAGGCAATCCCCCACGCGCGTTTTGCACGACGCCCCACAGCTACCCTCCTTGAGATCCATCCGTCAACGGCTGCCTTGGCTTGCCAGGTAACTCTCGATCGTTCTTGCCTCTTGCTCGGTAATTTCTTTCTTGCCCATCTGCTTTGCAAAGAACTGCATTTTTCTCTCGACAGCGGGCCAATCGTCCCAATTGTGAGGCTTGGGATTCGGAAGCGCGTGACACTCTGAGCATGAGGTTCTGAAGGCCGCTGTTCCGGGCGAGTTCGGCGAACCGAGTGCACCTGGCGAAATCGACCTGAACGCATGGGCTTCAAGGTAAGCTGGGATCATTTTCTGTTGTTCGCTCGAAGGGACGGTGGCGCTCATTCCCATCGCTCCTCGGCCTGACGCGGTCATCCTTAATTCGCTTATTCAATGCTGATGCGATATACTAAAAGCGCTTGATCAGTTTTTGTGACCGGACACCATTGAACCTTAGAGGCCACAGAATCTCCGATTTTGTGGCGTTTCTTGTTTTTGGAGAGTGGTTGCGAGAGCGGAACAAGTTAATCTGAATGTAACAAAAGGAACAAAAGAAGACGTATGAACAAAGAACAAGGAACGGTGAAATGGTTCAATGACTCGAAGGGCTATGGATTCATTCAGCGCGCGACGGGCGAGGATGTTTTTGTGCACCACTCGGCCATCCAGGCGGAAGGATTCAAATCGCTCGCCGAAGGTGAAGCTGTGGAATTCACAGTCACCAAGGGCCCCAAGGGGTTCCAGGCAGAGAACGTAACAAAGCTCTAAATCGAACCATGCTCGATGCCCGCGCCTTGCGTGAATGCAGTGGCGCGGGCCAGAGCGCGCCCAGAAGACCTTCGTGTCCATCCAAATCCAATATCTCGGCTTCCAGTTAAAAGCAAACGGCAGAGACTACTCCTACCGCGTCGTCGACCCCAAAGAGGGCGACCGCGAATTCATATTGAGTATTTCTAATCGGGCATTTTCTGAACACCACTTTCCCTATCAAGACGCCGCTGCTCTCTGCTATCGGAAATTGCAGAAGGAGCTCGACGCGGAAAGCCCGGAGCAGCCTCTCCCACACCGCTCCACGCTGTCTGGTCAGGAACTCGATGAATACCTGGAAAGCCGCCGCCCTACGCGACGGCGAACCTGGTAGATTCTGGCTTAACCGGAAGCTCTTTTCCTTTTCCATCCTCATTTTAGATATTCTTTCACTTAAAACCCTTTATTAATTCCGAATTATTATCTCGTCTCGACACCCGCAATCGCCGAATTGCTCGCGCACCGTTTGGTGCCTTCGGGCCATCATATATTGTTGATGTATGAAACTGCTGGGGCGTCGAGTCGAACAAACGAAAAAGGAGGAAACCATGCCGATCGACAGGTGCATTGCGGGAGATATTGTTCAAAGCGCGCGGAATTCCATTGGGAATGACAGCGGGAATCAAATCCCACATTGTTTCTGGTGCAATCGCGCGCTGAACTCTCTGCTTACGACTTTCCTCACGTTTTGTGTTCTATCGTTGGCCGTGGGT
Organism: Acidobacteriota bacterium; assembly: GCA_021827245.1. Next base: position 20,268 of record JAKAWN010000051.1, read on the forward strand.
TCTTCCCTCCTCGCGAAGCAGAATGTCCTGACTTGGCATAACAACAATGCGCGCACCGGCGAGGACCTGCACGAAACGATTCTAACGCCCGCCAACGTCAAGCCCTCAACTTTCGGCAAGTTGTTTGTGATTCACGTGGACGGCAAGGTGGACGCTCAACCTTTATACCTGGCAAAGGCCGGCACAACGTCCTCTATGTTGCCACGGAGCATGACAGTGTCTATGCTTTTGACGCAGACAACGGCCATGAGTTGTGGCACGTTTCCATGCTCAAGCCCCGCGAATTTCCTTACCGTGACCCCCAGTGCGGACAGGTCACTCCTGTGATGGGTGTAACGGCTACTCCAGTAATCGATCCCTCCGTCGGCCCTCACGGGACTATATAATGGCAATGAGCAAAACCCCTTCAGGCAAAATCATTCAGCGCCTTCATGCCCTCGATCTCTCGACCGGCAAGGAAGAATTCGGGGGCCCGGCGGTGATTCGCGCCAAGTACCCAGGCACTGGCGCCGGCAGTCACAACGGCATGGTGGTCTTCATCCCCAAACAGTACAAGGAGAGGGCGGGCTTGCTCCTGTTGGGCCATACCATTGTTACATCCTGGTCGTCGCACTGTGATATCTCTCCATATACCGGGTGGATAATGGATTACAACGGACTGTCGCTCAAGCAGACCAGTGTGCTGAATATTACGCCAAACGGCAGTGATGGTGCCACCTGGATGAGTGGTGCGGGACCCGCTGCCAGCCCTTCCGGAGCCATCTACCTTCTTGCCGCCAACGGCACCTTTGATACCGCGCCGACCAAAGCCGGATTCCCAATCCACGGCGATTACGGCAACGCTTTCCTCAAGATCATCATCGATGATGGCAAGCTTGAAGCGGCCGACTACTTCGACATGGACAACACCGTAGCTGAATCCGAACGCGATGAAGATCTCGGCTCGGGTGGAGCGATGGTTCTGCCGCCCATGAAGGATGCTCAAGGGCATGTAGTGCACCTCGCCGTCGGCGCCGGAAAGGACCGGAACATCTAGCTCGTCAATCGCGAACACATGGGCAAGTTCAACCCGCATCGGATTAACGTTTACCAGGAACTGGACCACGCGCTGAGCGGCATGGAATTCGCTTCACCTGCATACTTTGACGGAGAAATTTACTACGGTGCGGTTAACGATCACATTCGGGCCTTTAAGTTTTCCAATGGAAAGCTTGAGCCAAAACCGGTATCGATGACCACGAATACCTTCGGCTACCCGGGTACAACGCCCAGCATTTGGGCGAACGGAACAAAGGACGCCATTCTGTGGGCCGCGCAACATGGGCCTACAGCCGTGCTGTACGCGTATGACGCCAACAACCTGGCGCACATGCTCTACAACTCCAACATGGCCCCCGGAGGCCGCGACCATTTCGGCACCGGCAACACATTCACTACTCCGACCATCGCCAACGGCAAGGTGTACGTGGGTACCACGGATGGCATCGGTGTTCTCGGCCTGCTCAAAGGGCATTAATGCCGAGTGTTTGAAATGCGTTGATTGGGCCGTGACAACACAAGCCGAGTCTGTCCCGTGAGCATCGCTTCCCCTGCTGCTCAACGACCTTCCGCGGAGGAATCCCGCAGGCACTCGCGATTTCCAGTGGCACTCGCCAGTGCCAGAATAAGCCCCCGTCCTGCCAGATTACCGTTTACTGCAACCGTGTCTCTTCGGTAAGGCTGCATGACTTGTGCTGAGGAAAGTTGGTAACGTCTGTCTTATGCCCAGCCGGGCGAGGAGGACAGACGATGGCGGGTGAGATTCCTGATATTCCCCCCGAAATGCGGAAGGTTTATGAACGCCTGCAGCAATGGCGAAGCATGCACACCGGTCACTTGCCGATTCCCGAGCCGTTGTGGACAGCAGCGGCAGAGTTGGCCCGTGAGCATGGGATTAACGCCACCGCAAAGGTTCTGCATCTGGAGTATGGCAAGCTTAAGCAGCGGGCGGAAGCAGTGGGAGTGGCGAAGGGAGATGCGGCGAAAGCGTCAGCTTCCGGGCCGCACCGCGCAGGGGCTGCGGCTCCGCCGAAGTTTGTGGAACTGATGGCGCCGCGGCTGGGCAGTTCGCCGGAATGCCGGGTGGAGTTGGAAGGCCCCCGGGGCAGGATGCGGATCGAATTCAAAGGCCTGGCCACAGCAGAGCTGGTGGCGCTTGGCCGGATGCTGTGGGACCGCGAACCATGATCCAGATCACGGCTCAGACGCGCATCCTGGTGGCGGTCGAAGCAGTAGATTTTCGCAAGGGGATTGATGGGCTGGCGCGGGTGTGCGAGGAGAAATTACAAGCCGATCCTTTTTGCGGTTGGCTTTTTGTTTTTCGGAACCGGCGGCAGACGGGGCTGAAAATTTTGGGGTACGACGGCAGAGGATTTTGGCTTTGCCAGAAGCGTTTGTCGCGGGGGCGATTCCCTTTCTGGCCGGCGAGTGCCACGGCCGTGAAGAACCTGGAAGCGCACGAGTTTTATGTGCTGCTGGCGGCGGGTGATCCGACCGCGACCCGGGCCGCACCCACCTGGCGGCCGGTGAGGGTTCCAGGCTGATCAAAAACGGCGCTGGGCCCTTGCGTTCTAAGATTGTTTCTGTTACGCTCGGGGGCATGGAAGAAGGGTTTCGCTATCGGGGCCGGGTCATTACCGCAAGGGAAGTAGAGTTCATTCGCCAGTGGATCGCGGAGCATCCCGGGGCCAACCGGCGGCAGCTTTCCTTGCAACTGTGTGAAGTGTGGGG
>JAKAWN010000052.1 GCA_021827245.1 Acidobacteriota bacterium
AATCCGGGGTGGAGTCGCCAGCACAAGAACAACAACGCACAGCGCGATGAGAAAGGTTTCCATGAGCGGCCTTCCGTTTCTTTCAGGATGCCGACATTCCTGCCTTTCGTTTTAGCCCTCGTCAGAATTTTACGCCTCTTGGGCCGCCGACTCCACCCCGGATTGATCAAAAAGGACACGCCCCCGATCTCGCCGCTTTTTCGCACCGCGCACCGGCGTTATAATCGTGGCAGCATAGCAGAAGGTGGCGATCATGAAGAAGGGGACCTTCACGATCTGTACATTCCTCTGTTTCGGCCAGGCAATTTTCGCACGACCTCAGGCTGTCATCAGGCCTCCAACGACAACGACTCCGCAATAGGTGGCCATGAAATGGCTTGCGCTTGTGGAATCCGGCCAGTACGCCGTAAGCTGGAACCAGGCCGCAAAAGCGTTTCAATCCAGGATTAGCAAAAGTGAGTGGGTAGCCGGAATGAAAAAGTTGCGCGCACGCTTTGGGAAGGTTGCGTCCCACGACTTCCAAGGCATTACCTACCCTGAGAATCCTCCCAGCATTTCCTCGGGCAAGCATGTGGCCTTGAAGTACAAGGTCAGCTTCAGCAAGGGGATCAGGGCTGACGAAGTGGTATCAATGGTACTGAAGAACAACGGCGAGTGGCGAGTCAGCGGTTACTTTATCGTTCCCACCAACCTCGTTCGACTAGAGTCGCTGGATCACCGCTGAAGCAAACTCCTGCGTGGTGTTTTTCCCGCCCAGGTCCGGAGTGCGCACTTTTTTTTTGCCTGTCACTTTCCTGAGTGCTTCCATGATCCGCTGGCCGGTTTCAGGTTCGCCCAGATGTTCCATCATCAGGGCGGCGGCCCAGATGGTGGCGATGGGATTCGAGATGCCTCGGCCTTCGATGTCCGGAGCGCTGCCGTGCACCGGCTCAAACATCGGAGGGCCCCGCCGCTCCGTGGGATTGAGGTTGGCGCTGGCGGCGAGACCGAGGCTGCCCTGTAGCGCCCCGCCCAGATCGGTGAGGATGTCGGCAAAGAGGTTGGAACCAACCACGACGTCCAGGCTTTCCGGATGCGTGATCATGCGCGCGGCGAGTGCGTCCACGTGATAGTTGGCCACGGTGACGTCAGGATAATCGCGTGCGACGGCATGCAGGATTTCATCCCACATCACCATGGTGTATTGCATGGCGTTCGATTTGGTGGCGCTGGCCAGGCGCTTGCGCGGGCGGCGCCGCGCCAGATCGAAAGCATAACGCAAGATGCGCTCCACGCCTTTGCGCGTGAAGACCGATTGCTGCACGGCAACCTCGTCCGGTGTCCCCGGCTTGAAGCGGCCCCCCATTCCGCAGTATTCTCCCTCGGAATTCTCGCGGACGAAAAGCATGTGAATGTCATCCGCCGTCTTGAACCGCAGCGGCGAATCGAGGCCGGGCAGAAGTTCGACAGGGCGCAGGTTCACATAAAGGTCGAAACCAAAACGGATCTGTAGCAACAGATCGCGCAGGGAAATGTGGTCCGGCACGCTGGGATGGCCGATGGCGCCAAGCAGGATGGCGTCAAAAGGGCGCAACTTCTCCAGGCCGCCCTCGGGCATCATGCGGCCGGTGCGCAAGTAATATTCGCAGCCCCACTCGAAGGGTTCAAAGGTGAAGGTAAAGCCGCTGGCCGCGGCCTCGAGGACCCGGACGGCTTCAGGCACAACCTCTTTGCCAATGCCGTCACCAGGAAGAAGCGCAATGCGATAGTTTTTAGCCATGCGCTCGATTCTACACGGAAACTCAAACCGCTGCCGCCATCAATCGTCCTGCGCCACCGGTCCTCAGGACTTGACGCGGTCATGAGCAAGATTCTTGCGGGAGCCGGGAATCCAGCACGCAGGTTTGGATTGGCGCGCGCAACGCGCCTGCGCAATTGCCGGGCTGGCCGCAAAGCCCCGATGCAACAGCTAAAACGGCTTCAAAGCGGTTGGATCCGTGTTGTTCCTGGCTTCTTCCACCATGTGCTCGCCAAGGAGGTCCCAGCTCACAAAATGGCCTCCCGCAAGAGGCGTGCCGCGATCGGGATTGTAGCACTCGTTCATTCCACCGGTAGTTTCAAGGTCGCGCACCAGCAACCCCTGCGTCCGCTCAGCCAGTTCGAGTGCCTGCTTGTTGTAGCCGTAATTCATGAGGCCGTGCATGATGAGGTAATTCGAGATCACCCACACAGGTCCTCGCCAGTAACCGTGAATTGGGTCGTAGAGCGGTTCGTTCGGCGAAAGAGTGCGGATCCCATAAGGAGCCCAGAATTCCTTGGGATTGAGAATGTGCTCCTCGATCATCCGATGTGCCTCGGCCTGCGTGGCGATCCCGGCCCAGAGCGGCACAAAGTCCGTCCAGGTAAGGATGTGGATCTTCTTGCCTGTTCGGGCGTCAATGTTCAGAAAAGTGCCTTCCGTGCCGGACCACATGTCATCCCGAATCTTTGCCCGCAACGCCGCCGCCTTGGCTTTGTATTCGGCTGCATCCTTCGTATACCCAAGCTTGTCCGCCAGTATCGACATCGCAAGATATTCGCGATAAATGTAGCATTGCAGATCCACGCCTTCGGTCAGATCCGCCGGGCGGTCAATGACAGCAGGGTTGTTGTCGACTCCGCTTTCAACTCCATTGAACCAGAGGAAGAAACCGTCAGGCGCGCGCCGCGTGTTTTCCCAGAACTGGAGCGTCTCAGCGAGTTTCTTGTACCAGGGCTTCAGCCACTCAACGCTTCCCGTGGTGAGCGAAGCGCGGTAGGCCGCCTGGGCCAGAAATGGTTTGCACATCTCCGGCAGCGCCCAGAGGCCATCGGGCGAGATCTCGCGTGGAACGTACCCAGCGTCGTCGGCATTCTGGCCCACAAAACTCAGAAAATTCTCGACGGAATTTTCCAGGGGCATCCCCTCGTGGTTGTAGCTGAGCGCGACGCCCATGAAATAAGTGTCCCAATCAAAGAGTTGAAAATACGGGCCGCTGGGAACCAGATAGGGATACTTGAGCAATCCCCTGGGCGGCTTCACGATTCCTTCTTTGACTTTGTATTTCTGGAACAGACGCGAGATCTCAGCTTTACTGCGAGCTGAGGCAGTCACTGCTCCTCCCATAACGAAAATTGCGGCCAAAATGATAGAGATTCCTGAACGATGTGAAATGTGTAGCAGACGTTTGCAGATGCGCAATAGTTTCCTCCGCCGGTGTCCCGGTTTAGTCTTGGCAAGACGGCGTCGAAGCGTCGCTTATTCGCAAGCTCTCCGAACGCGCAATTTGATGTTCATTTTCTTCATAAGTGTTGCTTCGGGCAGGAACTCGCCGGCGTGCCAGAGCTCCATCAAGCACCACTTACGCTGAATACGCCGGTGCTGGTGTGGCTATCCTCGTTACTTCGCCCGGCACGCGACATTCAATGACTAAAGATAAGAATAACGAAACTTGTAATCAGCCGCACTAAAGAAATATTGAAATACAGCTTCCTTTCTGCAACCTTTCGCCGCAAGCGCTGCATCGGAAAAATATGCGTCGGGAATCTTTGGGTCGGGAAGGAGTGAAGACCAGCCACTGGGGTGCTCAAAGTTTTCACTGAAATTGTTTCTTAGTGAACACTAGAAAGCTCACGAAGAGGCGGCGAATGGACCTGTCTTCAGCGGCGACTTTGAGAGTGTGCGTTTTCAAGAGTCCCCGGTAGGTCAACCGCAAAACGGGTGCGACCGAAGAGAAAAGCTCGCGTATCCGCTAACCGTCCCATTCTAGAAAGGTCGTTGTGTGGCGCCGATAGGCTGACCGCAATGACTGGTTGAATGGTCCAATTGATATAACCGTTAAGGGTATATCGCATTATGGCATAGACAATCCGTGAATTAACAATTCAGTGACTGCAGAATGGCCTATTTCAGGCCAAGGGAGTACTTTGCCTGCCAAAAGGAGGTTTTGGTGAAAGTAAAAAAGAAATATTGGGTTCTTCCGCTAGTCCTCGCGTGTTTTGTTTGTTTGATACCTGTGCACCTGGCATTCGGCTCGGCAACCGCAGGAAACATTATCGGGACGATAACAGATCCGTCGGGAGCGGCAGTCCCAAGGGCGAAGGTAGTGGCGACAAACGTTGCGACGGGAATCACCACGACAGCAGAAACAGACCATACCGGCAACTACTCCGTATTGCATTTGCTGCCGGGAAATTACACGGTGACCATCACGAAACAGGGATTTCAAACGACAATTCAAAAAAACGTTACGGTGGCTGTGGCAACCTCGACCCCGCTCAATGTCAGTTTAAAGGTGGGCGCTGTTTCGTCACATGTAACGGTGAGCTCGGCCCCACCCCTGGTGGAAACCACTAACGCCGAAGTTACCACGCGGCTCAGTTCCCATTTGATTCAAAGCATTCCCATCTCCGGCCGGAATTTCACCAAGTTTGAACTGCTGTTACCAGGCGCGGTTTTGAACAATTTCCAGCATCCTCTTAATGAGAACCCGGGAGACGATATCCTGGTAAACACCAACGGCCAGGATTATGACGCCAACAATTTTATGATCAATGGAATGTCAAACAACGATGCCGTCCTGGGAATTTCTCTGATCAACCCTCCGCTCGATTCCATCCAGGAAACTAAAGTGACCACGTCCAATTATGATGCGGAGTACAGCCAGGCGGGGGGCTCGGTGATTCAGGTGGAGACTAAGAGCGGCACCAACCAGATTCACGGTTCCCTCTTTGAATATCTCCAGAACAACGTATTCCAGGCGCGCGATCCGTTCACGCAGGGGCTGCATGCTCCGGGCACGCCCTCACCGGCGCACCGCGGTATTCCTGAATTGCGCTTTAACCAGTTCGGGGGATCAATCGGCGGACCGATTAAGAAGAACAAAATGTTCTGGTTCGGCGACTTCCAACTGAACCGGGAAAATCTGGGCGGCTCGGTTCTGACGCGAGTGCCGACGGCATTGGAGCGACAGGGGAATTTGAGTGACCTGGGCGTTCCCATCTACAATCCCACGACAGGGAATGCCGACGGGAGCGGGCGGGCGCTGTTTCCCAACGCCACCATTCCCACAGCCATGATCGCCCCTCAAGCAACCAAGCTGATGGATTTTCTTCCGGCGCCCAATATTACGGGTGCAACGGGAGCTGCGCCCAATTACGCGGTTTCTGGCGTGAACCATTACGATACCAATCAATTTGATCTTCGGTTTGATCACTATGTGAACAGCAAGTTGAACTACTTCGCAACTTACAGCTACGCGGGCGTCAATGTGCTGTCTCCCGGGGCCTTTGGACTTTATGGCGGACCTGAGATTTCTCCAACGGGGGTCAACATGTACGAAGGGAACGCCAACGATATGCTGATGAATGGCCAAGTCACTGTCAACTACGTTTTCAGCCCTTCCCTGCTGGGCGATTTCCGGTTTGGCGCCAATCGTTATCACATCGTGGAAAATGCACTTGACGCCAACACCACTCTCGCCCAACAAGTAGGGATCCCGGGAATCAACCTTCCCCAGTTGTTCGGCAGCGGCGGGCTGCCCGATCTCTATATCAATGGCACCGGCGCGTTCGAAATGGGCTACCAGTGCAACTGTCCACTGCGTGAAACAGAGGACGTTTTCCAGTGGGTCACGGACTGGACCAAGATGGTGGGCAATCATACCATCAAATGGGGCGCCCAAATCCAGTCAGCCTCGAACTTGCGCCTTCCGAGTGATAACCACCGTGCAGGTGTTTATCAGTTCAATTCCAGTGTGACGGCCTCAGGCGCTGATCCGACCGCCGGCTCGGGGCTTGCCAGTTTCCTCTTAGGCGATCCCAGTTCTTTCGCGCGGTTTGGCCAGGTCTCAACCAATCAAATGGACGAGCAGAAACGGATGTTCTACTACGTGCAGGACACCTGGCGTGCAACTCGCAAGTTGACGCTAAGTTACGGCCTGCGCTGGGACACCTGGTTTCCGGATTACTCGCGCCACGCCGGACAGGGCGGCCGATATGAAATCTCCAACAACCTGGTGTTCATCCCCGGTATTGGCGGGAATTCCCTCAGCGCGAACGGCCAGACTCAATGGACGAACTTCAGCCCTCGTTTCGCTATCGCATATGCTCTGCGGCCCACCACAGTGATTCGTACCGGTTGGGGACGCAGCTATTATCAGGGAACATTCGGTTGGACGTTCAACAACCTGGCAGCGGACATCTATCCCTCTATTGTGAACCAGCAGATCAATGCAGCTTCAGAGTTCTTCCCGGTTCAATTCACCAATCTTGGTACGGTGTCCGCAGCTCCTTCAATTGGTACCGCGCCGCCCTTGCCGGTCTTCCCAAGAATTCCATCTACAGGCGTCATTCCCCTGGCCAACGGAATCAGCGATTCCTATCTACCTGCCAACCAAAAGATTCCGTACGTCGATTCCTACAACTTCACGATTGAGCATCAATTTTCGCGTGGCATTGCGCTGCAGGTTGGCTACGTCGGCAACCAGGGGCGCAATCTGAACATGGGCTGGAACATGAATGAGCCCATCCCCGGACCCGGCTCCTTTACCTCGCGGCAACCGTACTACGCCTTGTTCGGACTCACGCAGACCATTTTTGACAAATGCGATTGTGAAAGCAGCAACTACAATGCTCTCCAGATGCAGGCCACGAAGCGGTTCTCTCACAATCTGTCGTTCATCGCGAATTTCACCTGGCAAAAGGCATTGGACTACGGTGAGTTTGGCACGCCGACCGATCAGTACAACACCATGCTGGATTACGGGCCGGCTACGTTTAATCGCCCCTTTGTTCTCACCATCGGGCACACCTACTTCCTGCCTTTCGGCAAGGGCCAGCATTTCGCCTCGAATGTAACCGGCGTAATGAACCAGATCATTTCCGGCTGGCAATGGAGCGGGTTCACCACGTGGGAGGACGGATCGCCTCTCAACGCCGGGCTTTCCAGCAACGCTTCGTTGAATTCTTTCATGAGCCTCCGGCCGAATCAGATCAGCAACCCATTGGTCGGCACTCCACATAACAGAAACCAATGGTTCAACCCGGCGGCGTTTGCGGTTCCGGCGCTTTACCAGTTCGGGAATGCCGGCCGCGACGCCATCAATGGTCCCCACCTGTTCGAGGCTGACTGGTCGCTGTCAAAGAACTTCAAGGTCACCGAACGGCTCAACGCTCTGTTCAGTTGGGAAGTGTTCAATGCCTTTAACAACACCAACCTGGCCAATCCCAGCAATGACAACATCGACACGCCGACGGCCGGGCTCATTACTGACGTGCAAGCACCCATGCGGAACATGCAGTTCGGTTTGCACCTGACCTGGTAATTCCCACACCAACCCCGAAGGGGCCTTGCGGAAGTGAGGCCCCTTCACAACAATCCCTGGAATCGTGAGGATTGCAGGATGGAGCTTGCACGCGTGTCTCAAAGGTTGCCGAAAATGTCTGCCTATCGCCGATCGGCGGTAATTCCGATCCTGATCATTCTATTGATTGCGCCGCTCTGGGCCGCGACGGCGCCTTCCGAACCTTCTGGAACGGCCGTGCCGTCGGCAGCAGTTCTGGATTCCTTCCAGTTTTCAACGCACATTTATTCGAGTTATTTCCCCACACTGCTCGGAAACGGGTATCTTTCGGCCTCGACGCCTTGGAACGGAGCGTCCGCCTCGGAGGCAACTCTGACCGGACTCTATGACGACCTCGAGCAGAATTCCTATGCCTATCAGGCCCTGATCCCTTCGTGGAACAACATCGACTACTGGGACGGTTCGCACTGGCTCGACCAGCTTCCTGCGGCTTCGATTCACCTGCAGGGCTACCTTCAGACTCTTGACATGCGCCGGGGGCTGCTGACCACCCGCTTTGACTGGGTGGATGAGGATCACCTGACCCGCGTCAAAATCGAAGAGTTTCTGAGCCGTCAGAATCCGCATCTCGGCGTGGTTCAAATCCAACTGACGCCCGATTACGGAGTTACGGTGGGGCCGGTCACTTTTTCTTTTTCCTTGGGAGGCAGGACCGGACCGCCCTTTTTGTGGGAAGGGGCTGAGTTGCCGGGCGCAATTCCCATCCGCAGTGTGCACGCGGACAGTGACCGGCACGGGTTTGTTGCCGGCTGCGAGACGCGCGACGGAAAGATCCAGGTCGCGGAAGCTGTCCGCCTAGCCCTGCCTCGAAACCTGCCGCCAGTACACCAGGTTAATCTGGGATTTTCCTCGAACCTGGCGACGCCAGCCCTTAATGTGAAATTTATCGTCCATAAAGGGCAGACGTATACCTTCACGAAGTTCGTCGCCGTCGAGTCCTCACTCGATTCAGAATCACCGGTGGCCGCCGCGCAGGCGGTTGCGAAACAAGCGGCAAAAACAGGATTCGATAAGATTCTGAAACAGCACGTCGATGCCTGGGAAAAATTGTGGCAGACGGACATCATTGTTCAAGGCGATGTCGAAGCGCAGAGGGCTATTCACGCGGCGATGTATTACCTGCTCTCGGAACTGCGGCCGGGTGGAAATTGCAGTGTGCCGGCCATGGCCTTGCCATCGCGCGCCTACCTGGGCCGTATCTGGTGGGATGCTGACACTTGGATCTTCCCCGGCATGCTTGTGCTCCACCCGCAAATGGCCCATTCAATCGTCGCTTACCGGGAAGAGCGGCTGGCGGCAGCCGAGCAAAATGCCAGAAGCCGCGGCTATCGCGGCGCACTTTACCCTATGGAGTCAGCCGGCTCCGGGCAGGAGACAGCACCGGAATGGAGCAGCGAAATCCACGTGACGGGCGACGTCGCCATGGCTCAGTGGCGCTACTACCAGGCCACGGGCGATCTGCACTGGCTTCGCCTGCACGGCTATCCGGTGATCCGCGCAGTCGCCAATTTCTGGGCCAGCCGCGCCGAGGCCGAGCAGCACGGCCGTTACGAAATCCTCCACGTGACGGGACCGAATGAAGCCATCACGGACGTAAATAACGACGCCTATACGAACGCCATCGCAAAAAAAACAATGGAAGTGGCTACTGAAGCCGCCCGCTTGCTGGGGGAATCGCCCAATCCTGAATGGGACCGCGTGAGTCGGAAAATGCTGATTCCTTTCGATGCCCGGCGGCAGGTGCACCTGGAACATTCGGGCGATGAGCAAGGAAAGTATGCTTCCGCGCTCATACTGCTCACCTATCCGCTGGAAATGAGACTCTCCGATGCCATCGAGCAGAACGATCTGAATGCTTGCCTGAAGAACTTCGGAAAGCCGGGTTATGAAGTGGGCATGATGGGCAACTTCTATTCGATTGTGGCCTCGCAACTGGGGAAGCGAGAGCTGGCTTACAGGCTTTTTCTTTCCCTGATTCGTTCTTATGCACAGCCGCCATTTGAGGCAATGACGGAGACGCCAAGCAACGGCCGAGCGGTGTTCCTGACAGCGGAAGGGGCGTTCCTGCAACAGGTCATTTTCGGTTTCACTGGCCTGCGCTTCACCAACCAGGGCCTGAAGGCCAAGTATCCTCCGCTCCTGCCGCCCACCTGGCAGTCGCTGGAATTGCGCGGAATCAAATCGCAAGGAAAAGTCTACGACATCCGTGTGACCTCAGCGAATAAGCTCGTCATGCGGCAAATGGCCCCGTGAAGATCCCGTTCCGGCTCTCCTCGCGGGGCAACATGGCCGAGCCGCCATCAATATTTCGTTTGCCGAACGCCCGAAGAGGAGAATAGACGATGACGATTTCCAGACGCTCATTCATGAAAGACGTGGGAATATTCGCGGGTCTTTCGTCGGGAATTCCAGAACTGTTGGGAAGCGTGACGCCAGAGGTGAGCTCAGGTCAGGCCTCGTCCGCGGGGACGGCTCCGCAATCCATTCCTCGGATTGTGGTCACAAACTTCACTGAAAAGTTCTACCCGGCCTATCTGAGCAACGGGCTGATCGGAATTCGTCCTGGACCCAACCCGCTGGTTCCCGCCAAGACGATGGTGAACGGGTTCGTTTATACCGACATCCCTTACAGGATGGTGAGCCTTTCTCCCGCGCCTTACCCGCTGACGACCGACTTTCGAGTGAACAACGTCAGCCTGCTTAAGCATCCCGAGTTGGTCAAGGTGGAACAACAGACGCTGGAAATGGCCAGCGGCGAACTGCTCACCGAAATGACCTTCACGCCCCCGAGTGGCACGACGCTCCGGTTGCGGGTTTTGCAATTTGCCTGCCGGGCCGTGCCTTCGCTTCTGTGCCAGATGATCACCTTCACTGTTTCATCCGATGCAAAAGTTGAAATCCTTGCTGGTATCGACGCTGCCGATTTCTCTGGCTCCGTTTACAGCACCCGCCCGCCTGAACGCACCGAGATTGATCTGGCTGTTGGTTACCTCAGTCAGGGCGCACTGAGCAAGTTGGGTGTGGCAGTCGCAGCGCCGGCAGGGGGCGATTTCAAGAGCTTGGGCCAGCAAGTCACGGGTCGGGCGTCTTTTGCCGCGGGCTTCGACCTGGACTCGAAAGCAGGACAGACTTATCAGTTTCCCACAATCGCCGCGATGGTCTCGGACTTCTACCAGCCCGAGCCGGAGCAGGAAGCCATCCGCCACGCCAAATGGGGCGCCATGCTGGGATTCGATTATCTTCGCCAGCAGAACCGCGAACGGTGGAACGGCCTTTGGGAATCCCGCGTAAGAGTTGATGGCGACTCGGATTCGCAACGGGTTCTCGATTCAGCCTTCTTCTATCTGCATTCGAGCCTTCATCCCTCCAGTAAGAACGGCATGGCGCCTTTCGGCCTTTCGCAGTTTGATTATTACTATGGGCATAGCTTCTGGGATACGGAAACGTGGTCACTGCTTCCTATCACTCTTGCGGCGCCCGCTACGGCGAAATCGCTGCTTGAGTTCAGGATTCGAGGACTTGAGAATGCAAGGCGGCTGGCGGCGCTTTACGGCTACCGTGGAGCCCAGTTCCCGTGGGAAGCAAGTCCTATTGACGGCGCTGACGTGACGCCCACCTTCGCCGGTACCGGCTGGGAAGAGCAGCACGTGACGCCGGATGTCGCGCTGGGCTTCTGGGAATATCAGATGGCGACGGGCGATGAGGAATTTCTTCACAAGGGAACCTGGCCCATCCTTCGCGCGGTTGCCGAATGGATAGAAAGCCGCGGTGTGGGCACCGCCAGGGGATTCGAGATCCTGCACATCATGGGGCCGGATGAAGGCGTTCAGAATGTCAACAACAACTCCTACGTGAACGTGATCTGCCGCATGGTACTGGACGCGGCCGTGAGTTGCGCCTCAATGGTAGGAGCTAAGCCACCGGCATCCTGGGCCAGGATCGCGCGCTCGATGGTGGTCCCGATTGATAAAGCCCGGAACATCGTCCTGCCCTATGACCATCCGGGCAAGGGCCTGGAGTATTCTCTGGGCAACATGGCTATGCTCACGGTCCATGATCCGCCGCTTGACCGGACACTGCTGAAGAACACCTATGAATATGAAGCGAAACTTCGCGCTCAGCGCCCCCATGGCATTGGTTTCGCACTGGATGCGTTGGCGGCTGCGGCTGCGTTTTTCGGCGACCGGAGCGCGGCCGCCAATCTCTATCGCAAGTCCTGGCAGAACGTGTGGGTCGAACCTTACGGGATGATTAAAGAAGCTCCCAGCGAGGATTACGCCTGCTTCCTCACCAACTTCGGCTCGTTGCTGCAAACCGCCATGTTCGGGTTTACGGGAATCCGCGCGGCCGCCCCGGGATGGGCCAAATATCCGGCCACCTTCCCCGAAGGGTGGGAGCGGATCGAGATTGACCGCGTATGGCTGGGAGGCACGCCTTACAGATTGATTGCCCGCAACGGCCAAAAAGCAGAGTTGTCAAAAGCGTGAACGCATTGACAGGAATGATTCCCGTCCCGCCGCAGTCCATCAGCCTGCCAGTGGCGTGCCGATTTGCCTTACCAAAGCTCCGGGCGACAGACGGTGGCGCGTTTCACCGTCTGATATCCATGGTTGGCAGCGTGTTCCGCTCAAGAGCGGTTCAGTAGCGTGAGGTTGACGCAGGGGGCGCGCTGGCATAGGATTTGTGAAAATGGCGAGTCGAATTTTAAGGATGCACTACTGACTGCCTTGAAGAGACCAGTGCTCATGAAAAACAATCCGGAGCGATCGTGCGAAATGTCGCGCAGAGATTTTGTTCGAAACTGCGTTGCGGGAGCTGCCGGCCTTGTCTCAAGCTCCTCACTGTTGGCTGGAGCGACCGCTTCAAGGATGCTCGCGGTCCAATCCGGTTCGGCGTACCGTGCCATCCCACTGAACCAGGGCTGGCTTTTCGGCGGCAAGCTGAACAAGGCCGGCCTTGAGCCAGGGTTCGACGACGCGGGTTTTGAGCGTGTCAGCCTTCCGCACTGCGTGGCCAAGCTTTCCTGGCAAAAATGGGATCCGGCGGAGTGGGAGTCCGAGTGGCTTTACCGGCGCCACTTTGCGTTGCCGCAGGAAATGAGGGGCCAGCGCATCTTTCTACACTTTGACGGGGTTATGGTTGGCGCGACTCCGGTGGTCAATGGCCATAAGCTGCCAGAACATCTGGGCGGCTACCTGCCTTTCCAGTATGAGATCACGCGCTTGCTGGCCGCAAGGGAGAATGTGCTGGCCGTCGCCCTCGACTCCCGCTGGAGCAACACGCCGCCGGAGGGTTCTCCGCTGGGGCCAATATCGATTGACTATCTTGAGCCAGGGGGCATTGTGCGGCCCGTCAGCTTGCTCGCTGTGCCGCAGGTTTTTATCAGCGATGTGTTTGCCAAACCCGTTAAGGTTCTGGATTCTGACCGGCGAGTGGAAGTGAGTTGCTCGATCAACGCGGCCAGCGTGCCGGCCCGTCCCGTGCGAATCGAGGCTGCGTTGATGGAAGGGGGACGGGTGCTTACTCGCGCTTCCCGAAGCCTGGCCATCAACAAGGAAGGAGAGACGACTGTTGCACTGACCCTGGCGAACCTTGGCAACGTGAAGCTCTGGGATGTAGACGCCCCTCACCTGTACGATGTCAGAGTCACGCTCTCCGAAAATCATAAGCCGATGCATGAGTACCGGACGCGGATCGGTTTTCGCGAGGCGCGCTTTGAAGTGGATGGATTCTTTCTCAACGGGCGCCGGTTCGAAATCTTTGGTCTGGACCGGCACGAACTTTATCCCTACGCTGGCTTCGCCATGCCGCGCCGAACTCTTCGCCGGGACGCGGAGCTGCTTCGTCACACCTTCAATTGCAATTTTGTGCGCTGCTCGCATTATCCGCAATCCGAAGCCTTCGTCGAAGCGTGCAATGAACTGGGCCTGATGGTGTGGGAAGAACTGCCGGGCTGGCAATATCTTGGCGATGCTCTCTGGAAAGAGCGGGCTGTCAGGGATGTAGAAGGCATGGTGCAGCGCGACCGAAACCACCCCGCCATAGTCATCTGGGGTGTTCGCATCAACGAGTCTCAAAACGATCCTGAGCTTTACCGCAAGACAAAGGCCGCAGCCGACTCTCTCGATGGCTCGAGGCCGACCTCGGGCACGATGACTCCTTCTTCCACCAGGAACTATCTCGAGCACCCGGACAATTGGCTTCAGGATGTCTTTGCGTTTGACGACTATCACGCAAGGCCCGACGGCAGCGTGGACATCGCAAAACCGCTTCCCGGAGTGCCGTACATGGTCACAGAAGCCGTGGGGCAGTTCAATTATGCGGCCCGCAGCGGCTTCAACGCGATCTACCGGCGGACCGGTGACGTGGAACTGCAAATGGCGCAAGCCATCAGGCACGCCCAGGCTCACGATAGGGGTGCGGCCTACCACCGTCTGGCGGGAGTGGTCGCCTGGTGTGCGTTTGACTACGGAAGCCTGCTCAACTCCTACCACGCAGTGAAGTACCCGGGCATTGCCGACATCTTCAGAATTCCGAAGCTGGGCGCATCATTTTACATGGCGCAGGTTGATCCAACAATCCGCCCGGTGATCGAGCCCAACTTCTACTGGGACTTCGGCCCTCACACACCTTCGGGACCGGGCAAGAAAGCTGCGATCTTCTCGAATTGCGAAAGGCTGGAACTGTTCATCAACGGCAAACACCATGCAACCGTCCACCCGGACCGGGCAAATTTTCCGCGGACCAAGTACCCGCCGTTTTTCGCCGACCTCAGCATGGATGGATCAGAAAAGCCTGAGCTTCGCATCGACGGCTACACGGGCAAGACGAAGTTGCTGTCGCGTTCTTTTTCATCTGACCCTTCGAAAGACAAACTTCTTCTGCGTGCAGACGGTACCGATCTGGCCGGCGACGGCATTGACGCCATCCGACTGGAGTTCAAGGCCGTGGACCAATATGGTGCCATGCGCCCATTCGCGGGCGGGCAGGTAGGCTTTGATGTCAGCGGACCAGGCGTCATTGTGGGTGATAATCCCTTTGATCTGGGACCAAGCGGCGGCGCCGGAGCCGTCTGGATCAAGGCGGCGAAGTGCGAGTCAGGCCGCATCAAGGTTACGGCAACTCACGCCTCGCTGGGGCGCGCATCGGTCGAGATCACTGTGTCACCATCCCCTTGCCGTAAACTCTGAGCCGTCGGATGACGAGCATGACTTCGCGGGCGTTAATAGGGCCGCTTTAACTGGACCTCTTTGTCCTTGACTTCGGATTGAAGCCATGTTAGCCATTGTGTATTGGATATTACATATCTGACGAGGGAGGCATCCGTAATGAAAGACCGATGGAGACCCTGTCTGGCATGGCAAGGCATGCTCGCCACAATCGCCCTCGCTCTTGTGTTTGGGTTTTGCCCGGTACGCGGCTATGCTCAAGCCTTCGGAACAATCAGCGGAAACGTAACAGACCCTTCCGGGGCTGTGATACCTGGAGCCAAGGTTACAGCTACCGAAACGGGAACTACTTTTTCCCGCACCGCAACTACAGGCAGGAATGGGCAATACGTAATCCCCAACCTGCGTCCAACCCAATACGACATGACGGTTGAGGCCAACGGCTTCAAAAAAGTCATCCGGAAGGGCATCACCCTGTTGGCCAACCAATCTGCCACGGTGGATTTTCACCTGCAACTTGGTTCCACCGTCCAGTCCGTAACGGTCACAGGAGGCGCGCCGCTCGTCAATACGACGACGCAGACCCTGAGCTCTGTGGTGGGCCGGGAACGGATGGTCGGGCTTCCTCTGAACGGCCGCAACGCCGTGCAGTTGATGACCCTGGTGCCGGGGGTGACCGGAGTGTCGCCGGCCACGACGACAAGCCAGAGCACGCTGCCCGGCGCAACAAACGCCAACATCAACGGTTCTCGAAATAACCAGACCAGCTACGAGCTGGATGGTGCGAATTACGTGGACCAATACTACAACGTCAACATCCCCTTTCCTTTTCCCGACGCGCTGCAGGAATTCAGCGTGCAGACGGACAATTACTCCGCCCGTTACGGAGGAAACGCCGGCGGCGTGGTCAATGTGGTGACCAAGAGCGGGACCAACCAGTTTCATGGCGACCTGTTTGAGTTCGTCCGGAATCCGGTCTTTAACGCCCGAAATTTCTTTTCGGTGGATAGGGACAAGATCAAGCGAAACCAGTTCGGCGGGACGTTTGGCGGACCTGTCGTGATCCCCCACGTGTACAACGGCCACGACCGCACATTTTTCTTTGTCGGGTATCAGGGTGAAACGTATCGCGATGTGAGCACGTCACACACCTTCGTGCCGACACCGGATGAGCTGAATGGCAATTTCTCCGCCCTGCTCGACGCCAGCAACCCAAATAATCCAACCGGCAAAGCCACACAAATCGACAACCCATGGCCCTATGCGATCGGAACCACCGGCCCTGGACAGCCTTTTCCGGGCAACATCATTCCTGCCAGCGGCCTCGATCCTGCGGCTCTGAACCTGGCGCAGAACTATCTCCCGCATGTTGGCGGCGACGGTGGAGTTTTTTACACCCATCCCACCGTGCAGGATATCACCCAGGTCATTCTACGCTTGGACCATCGGCTCGGCGACAAAGACACCCTCACCGGACGCTGGTACAAGGACCACGTTAACTTCGTGCCCCAGAATCCCGCTGGCAATCTCCTCGGTTACGCTGCCGGATATGACCAGCCGGTGAACAACATCATGATTCAGGAGACGCATACTTTCCGGCCGAACCTGCTGAACCAGGCGAGCTTTACATTCTCGAACGTGCCAACGGAAAAAACGTTCACGAGCAACTCGCCCAATGCCGCAACGTTTGGCGTCCAGCTCCCTTGGCTGCCGACAACGAAATGGATTCAGAACATCGATGTCAGCGGTGCTTTTGGCATCAACGGCGGCGCTAAGGGGCCCTTCAACAACAAGGACTATGGATTCCAGGACAATCTGAGCTGGGTGCTGGGGCGGCACAACATTGATTTGGGAATGAGTTATGACCGCTCGATTGTCAACCTGGGCGATCAATACCTGGCCCAGGGGGCGTTCAGCTTTAACGCCACATCGACGAATTATTCCCTCGCAAGTTTCTTGCTGGGCTATATGAACAACTTCCATCAGGGATACGGCGAGTACAAAAACAACCGCAACAATTTCTGGGCATTCTATTTCAACGACAGTTTCCATGCCACACGCCGGCTGACGCTCAATTATGGATTGCGGTACGAGCCTTACTTCCCATGGAGGGAGATCAAGGGCCGGGCGGAGCAGTTCAGCCCCTCTAATTACTACGCTGGTGTAATGTCTCAGAAATTCATCAACGCGCCACCGGGCTTGCTGTTTCCCGGCGACAAGGGTGTGCCTTTTGACGGCGTCACCGGCAATTACTCGAACTTCGCTCCCCGAGTGGGTTTCGCCTATGACCTGACGGGCAATGGCAAGACCAGCATTCGCGGGGGCGCCGGCTTCTTCTACGACTCGCAAACTGCCGGCGTCATCAACAATCGCTTCGCGGATATCACGCCTTTCAGCCCGCAGGTCAGCCTTTCTCCGTCGCCCGGGCCTTTCAGCGAACCGCTGCGGGGGTACTCAGGCTACTATCCATTTCCGTTCACCTATCCTCCCGCGAGCGACACGCCATTCTCGCTGCCGGTCCTGGTGATTACGTACGACCCGTCTACGAAGTATCTCGTCCCCGTGACGTACGAGTGGGATATGGCCGTGGAGCGTGAGTTCGCCCACAATATGATGCTCCAGGTCGCCTATGTCGGCTCCGTGTCTCGCCATAACAAGGAAACCATTCAACTGAATCCGTGTCCCGTGAATGCCACCACGACGTGCAAAGACTCCCTAAGGCTCTTTGCGCCTTACTACGGCCAGGTTGCTATGGATGGCCAGGATGTAAACTCCAACTTCAATGCCCTCGAAGTGACGTTCAAGAAGCAGATGACGAAGAAGTTGAGCCTCGACGTCGCCTACACGTATTCCAAAGCTCTGGATGATATTCCCAACGGCGGCAACAACAACGACATCAATTCGGACAGCTCCTCCCCGATACCTTGGTTCATGCCGGGGCGGCATCAGTTTGACTACGGTCCGGCAGGCTTTGATAGGACGCACAACCTGGTGGTTTCCTACGTGTGGGCATTGCCGGCCCTTTCCGGCGCAAACTGGCTCGAGCGGGGCGCGCTCGGAAACTGGGAATGGAGCGGGATTGTGAGCGCGAGCTCTGGCGCTCCTTTCACCATCACCGCAGGTAAAGACGTGTCGGGAACCGGGCTAGGCCAGGAGCGTGGCGTTCAGGTTGCGGGGGTGAATCCCTCCGCCTCCGGGCCATGCGGCGGCCAGTTTTGTGTAAGCTACCTCAACAAGGCGGCGTTTACGCAGCCCGCAGCCGGGACGTTCGGCACACTCGCAAAAGATAGCTTCAGAGGCCCAGGGTATTTTGACTGGGATATGGGCGTGTTCAAGAATTTCCCGGTAACAGAACGCTTCAGACTGCAATTCCGGGCGGAGTTCTTCAACACTTTCAATAACGTCAATTTCAGCAACCCGAACAGTAGTGTGAGCGCCGGCGGTTTCGGGACCATCACAGGCGCAAATTCTCCGCGAATCGGGCAGTTGGCGCTCAAGCTGTTCTTCTGAACGGACCCGTGCGAGAAGGGCAAGGTCCCTACCGCAAGCACAGATGGCAACGGGCGGGCAGGTCCGTAAGGACCTCCCGCTCTTTGCATGTTGACCAAGTCGTTTGTCTGCCGGACAATTGCTTGGACTTGTGGCGCGACAGGCGGATGGGGGGAGGAAAATGATCAAACAGCTGAAGCGTGGCGCAGTGGTGTTCGTGCTGGGAGCGGTGTGTCTGTCGGTGGGTTGTTCTCCGTCGGGCACGAGCCAGCCGGGAGAGGTGTGGCATGCTCCTGAGCCGGCGCGGACAGTTCAATTGCTCGACACAGGCTGGATGCTGCACAAAGAGCCGGGATTTCGCCAATGGCCGCCGGAGCCACAATTGACCGACGCGCAGATCAAAGAGCTGCACTGCCCCCCGCCGGGCAGAGAGTGGGAGCCGGTTCAACTGCCCGATGATTACGTCGTCATGGGGAAGTTTTCCCGCGAACCGAACGCCTCGCTGCTGGCGGGCGGTGGCAAATGTCTGCCTGGCGGCCGGGAATGTGGGCCGTCTGGCGAAGCGACTGCTGTGAAGAATCCTCACCTCAAACGCAGCGCCTACGGCGGGCACGGATATCTGCCTGTGTATCCCGCGTGGTACCAACACAGCATCTCCATTCCGGCGTCAGCCAAAGGCAAGAATGTCTGGCTCAACTTTGGCGGGATCTACCGTGACGCCATTATCTTCGTCAACGGGAAATTCGTTGACCAGCACCCCAGCGGGTACACAGGGTTTCGCCTGAACATCAGCGACGAGGTTCATTATGGCGCGAAGAACGAAGTAGCGGTATTCGTCGACCCGCGCTGGTTTGAAGGGTGGTTCTACGAAGGCGGCGGAATCTATCGGCATGTGCGGTTGATAATCACTGACAAGCTGCAGGTTTCACCGTGGGGGACGTTTGTGATATCGAAAGTCCCCGGGCCGATCCACTACGGCTCGTCTGAGGGCGACCAGACGGCAGCGGATCTGACCATTCAGACGACTGTGCGCAATGACCATCAGACCAGCCGGGACTTTACTTTGGTGTCGCAAGTGATTGATCCGGCCGGGAAAATTGTTGCCTCGGCTTCCAACTCCGAAACACTGACAGCCGGGAAAGAGCAGACATTTAATCAGCATGTGTCTCTGAAAAACGCACTGCTCTGGTCACTGCAGTATCCTAACCTGTACCGGCTGGCGACCACCCTTCGCTCCGGTGGCTCAACCATTGACAACAAGCTGACTACTTTCGGTATCCGCACCATCCGGTTTGATCCGGACCACGGCTTCTTTCTTGACGGCAAGCATGTTGAAATTCGTGGCACCTGCAATCATCAGGGTTTCCCTGGAGTGGGTATCGGCGTGCCGGATAATCTGTGGGCTTGGCGCATTGCCAAGCTGAAAGCAATGGGAGCCAATGCTTACCGCTGCGCGCACAATCCTGTTGCCCAGACGTTCTACCGCGCCGCTGACCGGATGGGCATGCTGGTGATGGATGAGAATCGCCACCTGGGCGATACCTATTCGGTCAAGACCAAAATGGGCACACCCTATTCCAACCTTTCGGATCTCAAGTGGATGATTCTTGCTCACCGCAATCACCCGTCGATCATCATGTGGTCGATGTGCAATGAGGAACCCCTGGAGTCAACACCCTATGGCGCCATGATCTTTGCTGCGATGAAGGCGGTCGTGGAGAGGCTCGATCCCACGCGCCCGACGACCAGCGCGATGAACGGCGGGTATACAAAGGACGGATTCATCTCCGTTGAAGGCATTCTCGGCATGAACTACCACAACAACGAATTTGCCAAGATACACGCCGAATATCCACACCTCATGATTTATGGCAGTGAGGATATCAACTCAAAAACCTCGCGCGGAACGGTCACGACAAGCCCCGACACTGGCCTGTGTGCAGAATACGGCTGCTGGCTGACTCCCGGTGGAGAGGCTAACGGAGGCTTTCCTTGGGATTCCTGGGCGCCGGTGATGGAAAACCCCTTTGTGGCCGGTGAATTTGAGTGGACCGGTTTTGACTACCGCGGTGAACCCAATCCCTTCAGCTGGCCGGCTGTAACCAGCCAGACCGGGGCAATGGACCTTTGCGGATTCCCCAAAGCGGTTTACTACTACTGGAAAGCATGGTGGGGCAAGAAGCCCACGGTTTATGTCTTCCCCAACTGGAGTTTTCCAAAGGCCATGACCGGCAAGGATGTTCTTGTTCGGGCGTATTCAAACTGCGAACGCGTGGAGTTGAAGCTCAACGGCAGGAGCCTGGGGACCCAAGCCATGCCGCGCTACAAATACGTGGAATGGCACGTCCCGTATGCTCCAGGCAAACTGGAGGCAATAGGATATAACGACGGGCAGGTTGCTGCGGAGTACACGGTTCAGACTGCCGGGCCGCCGGTCGCTCTAAAGCTCACCGAAGAAGTCGGTCACCTGGCGGCCAACGGAGAAGACGTTGCGCCAATTGCGGTGGCACTGGTGGATGCCAAAGGCCAGGTCGTTCCTGGGGCCGATAACCTGGTCCATTTTTCGGTTTCGGGGGACGGAACGCTGGCCGGTGTGGCCAATGGGAACCCATCCAGCCATGAAGCCAATGTGGCCGATCAACGCAAAGCCTTTCGAGGTCTCTGCATGGTTCTGGTGAGGGCTGATGACCACCCCGGAGCCATTACCGTCAAAGCCCAAGCTTCAGGAATTAAGCCCGCCAGTATCGTTATTCATACAACGGCGGCTTCAACGGGAAGACAGGCTGGTTTGTGATCGATTTCCGACATTCGCACATGTTGCAGCATAAATCCTGTTATGGCTTCCCGAAACAGGACGCCAATGTATAGTCGAGCCCTTAGGTCAGGAAATGCAACGAGTCTGGATTACAAGACAAAACTCTTGCTGAAAGGACCATAAAAGCAGCCTTTCCTCATACTGTAGCAAGCCTGCGTTGGGTACAGGGATTAACTTCGTGAGCCGAGGTGCAGCCGCGCGAGTGAGTGGGCCATTGAAACTGCAGGAATTCAGGCAAACCATCTGCTTGTCTTTCTCAAAGTCGTTACGCCCAGGCGTCCTGACCTTTGGTCGGCGGCTTTGCTTTGCGCTTTTTGCCCGGAATTGAAGCACGAAATTAGAAACTGGAGGACGATCATTATGCGACGACGAGATTTTCTTGGAGCAGGAATGGCACTTGCGGCAATACCTGGAACGGCAGCCGCGCTTACGGGAATGAAACCGATGTCTGCGGGCGACCCGCCTGGAGAGGAAACGAACCCAAGCGCCAAGCTGGCTCTGACTCCGCCGATGGGGTGGAATAGTTGGAATCACTTCCATCTGAACATCAACGAAGCCATTATTCGTGCGCAGGCCAAGGCGATGGTGGACAGCGGCATGAAGGAGGCCGGCTACGAGTACGTGGTGATTGATGGCGGGTGGGAAGGTTACCACAATGCCCAGGGTGTGTTTATCCCGGATATTCTCAAGTTTCCGAATATGAAAGGGCTGTTCGATTACATTCACAGCCTGGGTCTGAAGGTGGGAATTCACGACAGCCCCGGGCCGGTGACCTGTTCGGGGCGCGAAGCCAGTTACGGGCATGAGCGGCAGGACGCGGAGACCTTTGCGAGCTGGGGCTTGGATTTCATCAAGTACGACTGGTGCAGTGCAAGGCTGGTCTATAAACCGGACCAGATGAAGGCGGTCTACGAGAAATTTCATCAGGACTTGGTGCGCACCGGGCGACCGATCTTATACAGCATCTGCCAATACGGCCTCCAGGACGTCTGGAAATGGGGAGCGTCGGTGGGAGGCAATATGTGGCGAACCACCGGCGACATTTCGGATAACTACTACCACATGGCCTACATCGGCTTTGAGCAGAACGGGCTTGAGAAATACGCGGGGCCCGGCCACTGGAACAACCCAGGCGCGTTAGAAGTTGGAAATGGCGGAATGACAAACGAAGAATATCGCACGCACATGAGTCTCTGGTGCATACTTGCGGCTCCTCTGTTTGCGGGCAATGACCTGACGAAGATGAGTCCGGAAACACTGTCCATTCTGGCCAACCGGGAAGTGATTGCGGTGGACCAGGACCGGGCTGGAATCCAGGGACATCGGGTGTGGCAGGAGGGCCCGATGGAAATCTGGATGAAGCCGCTGGCGGATGGGAGCAAAGCGGTGGGAATGTTCAACCGGGAAGAGGGCGAAATGACCATGACGTTAAGGTTCACAGACATCGGCGTCACGGGAGCGGCGAAGTTGCGCGACCTTTGGGCCCACAAGGACCTGGGGACCTTCAACGGCAGTTACACCACCAGCGTGCCGAAACATGGGGTGGTCATGTTGAGGGCAGAATAGTAGCTAATGAACTGAATATCAAGCAGGAAGCGCTGCATTCATCGGTCCAGGCAGAATCGTAAACGGAAACCCCACCCATTCTAGTATCTGATATAATACAGCACAGTTGAAAGGGATTACAGATGTCGAGAGACGGAAACGTCGTCGTTGCGCAGGGTGGCGGCCCCACGGTGGTTATCAATGCCAGCCTGTATGGTGTCGTCCGCGAGGCCGCGCGGGAACTCGGCGCGAAAAGCAACATCTGGGGCGCCCGGAACGGAATCCTGGGCGTGCTGCGGGACCGCTTTGTGGATCTGCGGAAGCCCGGTGACCGGCTCTGGAAGCAAGTTGTTAACTCGCCGGGATCTGCGCTGGGATCCTGCCGCAAGATGCTGAATGAAGAAGAAGCCACGGAGGCAGTCCGGCTCTTGAAGGAAAAGGACGTACGGTACTTCTTCTACATTGGTGGCAACGATTCGATGGATACGGCTTTGAAAATGAACCAGGCTGCCCTCGGACTGCATTACGAGATGAGCTGTTGCGGTATCCCTAAAACGATCGACAATGACCTTCCCCACACTGACCATTGCCCCGGCTTCGGTTCAGCCGCGCGCTATAT
>JAKAWN010000053.1 GCA_021827245.1 Acidobacteriota bacterium
CACCGCCGATCCGAACATCCACCGGCGGTGGGATTCGCAATATCCCAGCTTATGGATCACCGATGGAGGCGGTGGAACGTTTGCGAATATCTGGACGCCGGATACCTTCGCCCAGGCGGGCCTTTACGTCTCCGATACAACGACTCCGGGACACGTTTATGAGCTATCGTGCGAGCACCATGTGCGGAATGAGGTCGAGTTCGACGGGGTTTCCAACTGGGAGGTGGTGGCTCTCCAAACCGAGGAAGAGCGCGGAGAAAGCCCGTTCGCGCTGCCGCTTGAAATCGACCGGTCGCACAACATTACCATCGCGAATTATTTCGGCTATCGGGTCATCAGCAGTTATGAGCCCTTTCCTTATGCGGTCCGCGTTTCAGACTCGACCGACATCCGTTTTCGCAACGTTCGCGTCTACAGCAACAGCAAAGTGCCATTCGACAATTCCGTATTCGATCAGACTTATCATTTTGACGTGCGGCCGCTGAAATTCGCCTGGCTTGACATCACCGGTAGCGCTCCCGAGCGAAGCCGTCCAGTGCTTCCCCCTGTGGTTGCGCCGGGGGCGAAGGTCAGGAGATTGGCGACCGGCTTTTTCAGTATCTCGGGGGCGGCGGTGGACAGTACCGGCCGTCTATACTTTGTGGACGCACACTGGCAGCGCATTTACCGCTGGTCACCCTCGACCAGGCAGGTGTCGATTGTACGGGATAATCCGCTTGAGCCGGTGAATCTGGCGTTCGACAAATCCGGCGACCTGCTGGTGACTTCTTACGCGGGGAAAGGAACCGTCTACTGGTTTCGTCCGGGCACTCCCGAATATGACGTGACTTTTCTGAAGCCGGAAGCGGCCACCCCGCGGCCGGGGATGACGGCGGTTCTTGCTCCGGACTACTGGATGTCTTTTGCCAACGGGAAAGGCGATATCACGGGGAGGAGGCCATACCAGTACGTGTCTCCCGACCACTCAACTTTCATTCCTGCGAGTGAAGACTTTGTGTCCGGCCGGATGGCCTGGGGAACCAAGACGGGCGACGTGATCACGGCCTACGGCCTGGAACCGACCACTCCCGGCAAGGTGTTCTACGTCACCGACGCCTACCAGGAGAAAACCTACAGTGCGATGGTCAGTCCTGATGGGAACTTGTCCGATCTCAAGCTGTTTGCGGAGCAGGGTGGCGACAGCGTCACGCAGGATCGCGAAGGCAACGTGTACGTGGCTGCGGGTGAGGTGCTGGTCTTTAACCATTCCGGTAAGCAGATTGGCACGATCGATGTTCCGGAGCGGCCGATCGACCTCGTGTTTGGCGGGAGCGATGGACGGACTCTCTTCATCCTGACGCACCATTCGCTTTACGCTATCCATACGCGCACGGGAGGAATCGAGATCCCAACAGGCAGGACGCGTTAGGGCGGTCGTTCACGCCGGTGCATCGGTCACTGAGTTGAGCGCCGCTACAAAAGCATTTTTATTATCATCTTCAATCCCCGGCAAAGCAGCTTGGGCATTTTGAAGAGGGAGGCAACTTGGTCAAGAGATTTGTGCTTAACGGAATTATTCTGTTGGCGTTTGTTGCGCCGCTGATGGGCGCATCCTATTATCCGCTGAAACTTGAGGACTCAAAGGCTGTTTACTTGACGCCCGATCAGTTTCCCGTGCACGCCGACGGCAAAACCGATGACAGCGAGGCGATCCAGCAAGCCATCAACAAGGTGCAGGAGACGACCGGCCGGGGGATCGTGTTTGTTCCGGAAGGCTGCTACCTCATTAGGCGAACCATTTTCGTGTGGCCTGGGATTCGGGTGATCGGTTATGGCGCAAAACGCCCGGTTTTCATCCTGGGGGAGAACACGCCCGGTTACCAGCAAGGAATCGGTTACATGTTTTTCTACGCGGGATTCCGCCCCAATGCCAGGCGCGAGCGCGCGCTGAGGGCCTTCTTCGGTTTTCGCTTCCACTTTCCGCCCACGCCTCCGGGAACGGTCCCTCCGGTCAATAACATTCCGGATGCAAATGCAGGCACGTTCTATTCCGCGATGAGCAACGTGAAATTTGAGGTCGGCAAGGGCAACCGTGCTGCCGTCTGCGTTCGGTTCCACGCCGCGCAGCACTCTTATCTCGCCCACATTGATTTCCATATCGGGTCCGGGCTGGCTGGCATCTACGATGTGGGGAACGAGGCGGAAGACCTGCACTTTTACGGCGGGCGCTATGGCATCATGACGCGCAAGACGTCACCGGCCTGGCAGTTTACGCTGCTCGATTCCAGCTTCGAGGGCCAACGGGAGGCGGCGATCCGTGAGAATGAAGCCGGGCTGACGCTGGTTCACGACGAGTTCAGAAATGTTCCCACCGCGATCTCCATCGATCCTCATTATTCTGACGAGCTCTGGGTGAAGGATGCGCGCTTTGAAAACATCAGCGGTCCCGCCGTCATCATCAGCAATGAAAACAGCCGCATGACCGAAATCAATCTGGAAAGCATCTTTTGCCGCCGCGTTCCGACGTTTGTCCTGTTTCGCGAGAGCAAACGGCGGATTGCCGGCACCGGCGCGATCTACCATGTAAAGTCTTTCTCGTACGGCCTTACGATCCCGTACCTGGGCGCGACGGGAGAAATGCAGACCCGTTACAACGCTTCTCCATTGAATACGATGCCTCCCGCGGGGCCTCCTGCGATTCGGGCGCTGCCGCCCGAAAGCACCTGGGTCAATCTGAAATCGCTGGGAGCAGAAGGGGACGGGAAGACCGATGACACTGCGGTGATCCAGAAGGCGATCGACGAGCATCGAGTGATTTATATCCCCTCCGGGGACTACATCATCAGCAACACCATCCGGCTGCGCCGCGACACGGTGCTGATCGGCCTTCACCCCAGCACCACGCAGCTTGACATTCTCGATTCCACGCCGGCCTTCCAGGGGCCGGGCACGCCCAAGCCGCTGCTGGAAGCGCCGCGCGGGGGAAGCAACATCGTGACCGGGATCGGCCTCTACGCGAACGGCATCAACAGCCGGGCGGTGGGTGCGCTGTGGATGGCCGGAAAAGATTCGCTGATGGACGACGTGCGATTTCTGGGAGGCCACGGGACGTACTTTCCCGATGACAAGCTGGTGATTCCTTACAACAACGATCACACCGCCGATCCGAACATCCACCGGCGGTGGGATTCGCAATATCCCAGCTTATGGATCACCGATGGAGGCGGTGGAACGTTTGCGAATATCTGGACGCCGGATACCTTCGCCCAGGCGGGCCTTTACATTTCAAACACGACGACGCCTGGCCATG
This sequence comes from Acidobacteriota bacterium, assembly GCA_021827245.1. The sequence goes on from JAKAWN010000053.1 coordinate 3,290, forward strand.
TCTATGAGCTTTCGGCGGAGCATCACGTTCGAAATGAGATCGTGCTCAGGAACGTTGCCAACTGGGAGCTGTACGCTCTCCAGACTGAGGAAGAAAGCGGAGAGAGTCCCTTCGCCTTCTCGCTTGAGATCGACGATTCAAAGAACCTGACGATAGCGAATTACCACGGCTATCGTGTGGTTCACAGCTACGAGCCTTTTCCTTACGCGATCCTCGTCTCGAATTCGAGTAACATCCGCTTTCGTAATGTCCATGTAGACAGCAACAGCGCCATGGCGCAGTGCGACGATTCGGGCGTTTGCCGCCAATATGTCCGGTCCAGCAAGGTCTCTTTCGACAACGCCATCTATGACCAGACACAAAAGGTGCAGGTCCGCGACCGTGAGTTTGCGTGGCTGGACGTTTCTGGCAAACCTGTTCGACTGCAACCGCCCAAGCCTGCTCCGACTCTGGAACCTGGAGCCAGGATGAAAAGGCTGGCGACCGGATTTTTCAACATTTCCGGCGCGGCAGTCGATCCCTCCGGCCAGTTGTATTTTGTGGATGCGCACTGGCAGCGGATTTACAAGTGGTCGCCCAAGACCAAAGAAGCCACGATTGTCCGCGATAATCCACTCGACCCGGTGAATCTCGCGTTTGATAAGTCGGGTGATCTGATTGTCGTTTCTTCCGGCGGGAAGGATGAAACTGTGTACAGCTTCCGGCCCGGCACGCCGGAATATGACGTTACGATCCTGAAACCCCAGCCGGCGACGGAGCGGCCCGGGATGGCTGCGGTCCTTGCCCCGGACTACTGGGTGAACGGCGATTTCACTGAAACGCTTTCACTCAAGACCTTTCAGTACGAGTCACTGCAGCAGATGTTTTTCCACCTGATGACGACACGAAAGCCTTATCAGTATGTCTCGCCGGATGGCACCATGTTCATTCCGGCCGCCAAAGTTTTTCTCCAGGGACCGCCGTATTTCGGGACGAAATGGGCGCACATTCTGCAGGCTTTTGGCCTGGCGAAAGCCGTGCCGGGGCATCCCTTTTACGTGAGCAACGATTCAGACGAAAAAACGTACAGCGGCCACGTCAATGTTGATGGAGCGCTCTCCGACCTGCGCCTTTTTGCCAACCGGGGCGGGGAATGCCTTGCGCAGGATCGGCAGGGAAATGTCTACCTTGCTGCCGGGCAGATTTATGTTTACTCCCCTGCCGGGAAGCAGATCGGCACCATCGATGTTCCCCAGCGGCCGATCGATTTGGTCTTTGGCGGGAGCGATGGGCGGACCCTTTTTATTTTTACGCACCATTCGCTTTACTCCATCCGCACACGAATAGGAGGGTTGGGCGCTCCGGCGGGCGAGAAAAGGTGAATGTAGCGGTGGGCATTATGCCCGGCACGCCCCACGCGACGCTGGCACCGACTTTGAGAAGGGTGGCGCTGGGGGTGAAGATGCCTTTTAGAACGTAGGGTGAGCAGTTGCGCCTGATATGAATTCAGAGAAGGGAGAGCGATTATGATTACCACAAGTCGCCGGGATTTCCTGAAGTTGGCTGCCTCTGCGGGAGCATCGGTAGCCGTCGCGGGCTCGAGCCAGATGAACGCCGACCCTCAGAGCGCTCCGCGGCGCGTCCGCGCCTGGAGGACGACAAAATATGAGAAATTTCAACCAATTCAATCGCCACCGCAATGGGAAAACTGGACGGAAGCATCGCCCATAGGCATTCATCTTGACCCCGGCGTCCTCAAGCAGGAAGTGCTGGGATTCGGAGGTGCGTTCACCGATGCCTCCTGCTACCTTATGCACCAGATGACGCCCGAAGCTCGTCACGCGCTTCTGTCAGATCTTTATGGGTCGGCGGGATTGCGCCTGTCCGTGGGACGAACCTGCATCGGGTCAAGCGATTACTCGACCAAGATGTATAGCTACGACGACAGCCCCGAGCCTGACCCCGAGCTGAAACGATTCAGCATTGACCATGACCGGCAATGGATTCTGCCCACGCTGCGGGAGGCAAGGGAAATCAATCCGGATCTTTTCCTCTTCTCTTGCGTATGGAGTCCTCCCGGATGGATGAAAGCGGGCGGATCGATGCTGGGCGGCTCAATGCGCGAACATTGGTTCGCTCCCCACGCGCAATATTTCATCAAGTTTCTAAAGGCTTATGCCGATGCCGAGGTGAGGGTTCAGGCCATCACCGTGAATAACGAAGTGGACACCGACCAGGATGGACATTTTCCTGCCACGCTTTGGGGACAGCAGTACGAAATGGGATTTGTGATGGATCACCTGGGCCCTGCTTTGGAGCAAGCTCAGCTCGACACTAAAATTTGGATACTCGACCACAATTACAACCTTTGGGGCCGAGTGGTCGATGAGCTGAGTAACCAGGGAGTGTATAAGTACGTGGATGGCGTTGCCTGGCACTCTTACGCCGGAATGCCGGATGCAATGACCCGGGTGCATGACATGTTTCCGGAGAAACACATGTATTTTACAGAGGGTGGGCCTCCCGAACACCTCTTTGCGCCGAGACAACATCGCAAATTCACTCGTCCCAGCTACGGGACGGACTGGGCCAGATGGTCCAGTGCTTACACAAACATGCTTCGCAATTGGGCGCGGTGTATTTGCGTCTGGAACCTTCTGCTCGATGAAAACGGCCGGCCTGATATCACAACGCCGCCACGTCCGCTCCGGCCCGGCGGCCTCGTCTGTGTCGATTCCAAGACCCGGCAACTCAGATATAGCGGGTCTTACTATGCCTTCCCTCACTACTCAAAACTAATTCAAAGAGGGGGGCACATTTTCGCATCCTGGGGAGACTTGCCCGGTGTCGATCACGTTGCCGCTGAGAATTCGGATGGCAGCCACGTGCTGGTAGTGACAAACAATAGCGCCAGCGCTGAGCAGCATGTGCAGTGCGTGCTGGGGCCGAAAGCATTGAGCCTGGCACTTCCTCCAGATTCGATCACTTCGCTGGTCTGGTGAATCGTGATCTGCCATTAACCGCGCATTTCGGGTGCGATGTCGTAAATGCTGCGGACTTCCAGCTTCTGGCGGAAATCGTAAGGCGTCATGGGCTTGTCGAGGATGATGTGGATCTCGGCGGCCCGGCCCTGGCGCAAGTCGACGAAGTTGTCGGAATATTCGGCGTCGGTATCTGTCACGTTGGCCCACACCCAGAGAGCCGGAACGTCCGTCTCGATTATCACGTCGTACCGCCGCTCGCCGCCACTTGAGCGGACCACCAGTTTCGGCTGCTTGAGCTTCAACTCTTTCGGCCTGCCGAAGAGCAATGTGTTCCGCGCCACGGTCATGCCATCGACCGTAACTTCCGGCCACACCAGCAGATTCGCCGCTCCGTGAGCCTTGACCAGGTCGGAGAGGTCCAGCGATTCGGCTTCGCGGCTGGTGCGCGCAGGGATTTCAATCTGCGTCATCCCCTGGCGCAGCACGTCCCCCTCCAGGTTGGTGACCCACCAGCGCAGGTCTCCGACAACATCATGCTGGCGATCGCTGGTGACGTGGATCCCAGCCTGGCCGGTTTTGGCGTCCGGCAAGCCGCTGACCAGGATGGGAGCGAAGAAATGCCTGGACTGGTAGAGCACCGCCTTCCAGCGCCGGTAATAATCCACCATGGCCCAAGTCGAGCCCGGCCAGCAGTCGTTGTATTGCCAGATAGTGGATGCCATGGACCGGGGCATGTCGCGCCGCCAGTGCTCCACGCCATAGCGCATAGCCCAAGCCTGATTGATATCGGTGAGCCATAGCGTGTCATCAAAATTGTCCGGTGCTTTGCCGAAGTCATCCTCGGTGTAGTGCATGATGATGCCGATGCCGTGGCCGCTGCCGTCCAGTTCGTGATAGCGCATCACGGGCGAATGGACGCTCTGGCGATCGGCCGGGTCGGTGAAGGCGTTTACCGTCATCGGAACGGGCGTTGACTGCATGCCGAATTCTGTGACAAAGCCTTCGATCTCCCGGTAAGACTCGACGGGCTGGTTGCCGTGCCAGACGCCCCAGGTGTGGATGTCGCCGCTGCCGTGGGCGCCGCTGCCCACTTCATAAAACGCTCCGGGCAGCAGCCGGTTCACGATGCCGCCGATCACGTCCTTGAAGATGTGGTTGTAGCCTTTGAAATACTCGATTTCGTTGTTCCCGCTCCAGATCACAATGGAAGGATGGTTGCGGCAGCGGTGGGTTTGCTGCTCGATTTCCGCGCGCAGGTTGTCCATCCAGGGTTTGTCGTTAACGGGATAGGCGGCGTTGGCGAACTTGAATTCGAACTGCAGCATGATGCCCATTTCGTCGCACAGGTCGAACAGCTCGTCTTCTTCGTAATAGCCGCCGCCCCAGAGCCGGATGAAGTTGAAGTTGCACTCCACAGCCTTGGTCATGTAATACCGGAGGATTTCGGGGGTCACGCGCGTGGGCATGTTGTCAGCCGGAATCCAGTCTGCGCCTTTGGCGAACACCGGAACGCCATTGACCTGTACATGCATGGCCACGCCATCTTTGGGTGGCAGCACCTCGATTTTTCTCAGACCGACGCGACGGCTTGCCGCGCCCGCGTTCTGGCCCTTCGAATCCGTCAATTGTGCCGTGACGGTGTAGAGCGGCTGATTGCCCATGCTGTTGGGCCACCAGAGCTGCGGCTTTGGGACAGTCGCGTGGAGCACGGCGGCGCCATTCGAGACCGGTCCGCTTGCCTCCGCTACAACATCGCCGGCCAGCATAATTTGTGCCTTCACGGTGGACCCTGCGGTTTCCCGGGCCGTCGTGGCATGAATCTCCAGCTGCACGCTGCCATCCGGCTGATGGCTCTGAAGCACGCCAAGATCGGAGATGCGGGAATCGTAGCCAAGCACCTCAATCTTTTTCCAGACGCCCTGGGTCAGGATGGGGCGGCACCAGTCCCAGCCCCACATGTAAGGCCCTTTGCGCACCCACGAACGCTGGTTCTTGAGGTCGATGCCATACTTCTGTTTGTAAGCCGACCGCTGCTTTTCGACATACGGCGTCAACGTGTCAAAGCGAATGCGAAGGTGATTCGTTCCCTTTCGCAAGTGCGGCTTGATGTCAAAGGTCCAGGTGCGAAACATGTTGTTAGCGGTGCCGATTTTGTGCCCGTTCAGCCAGACGGTGGCGAGCGTGTCTAGACCGTGGCAAACCAGCTCTACGTGCTTTTTGGCATGCAGTTCCCCGGAGACTTCAAAGGTGCGGTCGAAAAACCAGTTCTTTTCCGCCACCCATTGGACCTTGCCGTTGTTCTGGCCGAAGAAGGGATTGGGAATCTTTTTGGCTGCCAGGAGATTGGTGTAAGTGCTGCCCGGTATCAGGGCCGGTGTGGTTTCCGACTTGCCTTCTTCTTGCAGGGTCCACATATCGCCGCCTAAGTCGAGCGAAAGTGGGCTGGCCGCCTCTGCAGCCAGGCCGACGCCGGACTTGTCCAGCGCCAGCGCCACGCCCAGTCCTGCCGTGGCCTGAAGCATCTCCCGCCTTGTCAAGTGGGGTGTGATTACTGGGAAAGCTATTCTTCGCATGGGTGGGCTCCTTCTTGTGACAGGGCTCATTATTGTGCTGCCGAGTGCAGTTGATGTCAAGGCGGTAGCCCCGGACAGCATCGCCTAGGCATACCGAGATTCCAGGGGTTCCGTGCGATGAGAACTCGAACACACGGGCACAGAAATAAAAGGATCAAAGGGGCCAGGGCCGGGGCAGGAGATCCTCGGATTTATCGGATGCCTCCTGCTGGCCTCGGCCCGCTCTGCTAATGGATGCGAGTGATGCGGATGGATTTGATCTCCCACGGCTTCATCGCAAACCGAATCGTGCTGCCCTCCCCGACCGTCCCAATCGTGTCTTCCAGCAGGTTGGTTTCGACAGCTCGCACCGGAAAAGGAAATTGAACGGAGACTTCTCCGGGGCGGCCTTCGCACTCGAAGAACCTCAGGATAGGATCGGTGTTGTAGAAGCCCTCCATTTGCTTCATCGCATAAAGAATCACATGGTTGCTCTCGGTTTTGATGAAAGAATGGGAGTCCGGTAGCCCGCCACCTTTCCCCGCCCACAGCTCCTGGGGACTGCGGTGAGCAGGTTCCTGCAGTGCGAGCAGCGGCTGGTTGAAATCCAACGCCTGGAACTCCACTTTGCCCTCTCTCCATCCGCCCTCGTGAGGGTAGATCGAGTAGCCAAAACTGTGGTGGCCCTCATCGGCGCGCGGGTCTGGACCCCACGGTCCGCGAATCACCGAAAGGCGAATCACGTCATTCTCGGCGTCAAATCCCTGGCGTCCATTATTCAGGATCGCGACCCCATAGTTGTTGTCAGAGATATCCACCCACTTCCCCATCACCATTTCTTTTCCGGTCTGGTCCCGCTCGATCACGCCGTACGGGATTTCGGCGGCTACCTTGGTGGAGGAGACGTTCACGGGGAATCCCGCCTTCAGGAACGTGCTCCGTTCATACCAGTCCATTGACATTCGAACGTCGATTCGGGGAACGCCGGGCATCAGGCTGACATCCTGGACGAAGTTCGAGTCCCGGAAAGCATGGATGACGCGAACCGTCGCCCGTACCGGCCCTGTTTCGATGAATTCGACCTTGGCTTGGTTCAGATCCCACTTCTTTCCCGTCAGGCCGATATTCCAGGCGGGACCGGCGTACTCACTGGCGGTCGCTCTCGCCTGCTCGGCGGTATCTTCCAGCGCCACCAAGAAGTTCCCGGGTGCTTTGAAAACCTCGCGTTCATTCTTCTTGTCGTAAAGACGAACAATGTTTCCTGTGCGGGGATCGAATTCAACCCTGAAAAACTCGTTTTCAATGTAAGGACGAGGCTTCGTTCCAGTTCGCAAGGTGGTTGGCTTAACGGGCTGGCTGGAACCGGCGGCTTCGATGCGGTAGAGTTTCAGTCCCATCTGGGGGACGTTCTCTGCAACGAATGCGATGGTTGCCTGTTCGCGATCACCTTTGCGCGTTGGCCCGCTGAGAATCTGGACGGGCAGAGTCTCCTTGCCGTTCGCTGCAACCATGTGCTCCGGCAGCGAAGGTCCTGCGATCTTGGCCTTGACCAAGTCCGTGCGGTCCCAGGACTGAGGATTGTAAACGACCACCGGAACACCTTCCCCAAGTGTGTCAAGTTGCAGGCCGAGACACTCCAGCGAGAATTTCAGCGCGCGATGCCCGCGTTTGAAAACTTCGCCGTATTGCTTGGCAGCATCCTGATAGATGGGGCCGATACCGGAGCCTGGCAGCAAGTCGTGGGTCTGGTTGAGCAGCACCAGCTTCCAGGCCTCCTTGATGTCACGCGAAGGGTAGTAGTCCCTGTAATGGTTCAGGACCGCCAGTTCCGACATCTTTTCGGCAGTGAATAGGAGTTGCTCCGCCTCGCGGTTATGCCGCTTCATGTCGACCTGGGTTGTATAACAACCTTCAAAAACCGGATTCTGCTCACCGGTGATGACGGGGAAGTTTTTCTTTTCGGCCATCAGCAGGTTGAAGTAATTGGCCACGCTGTCCGTTTTAACATTCACGTCGTTCGGCGAGTTGTTGAGCGTGGCGATGGCATCCAGGTCACTGGCGTTGGGACCTCCGCCGTGGTCTCCTTCACCAAAGAGCATCAGGACGTCATGCACGCCCATTCTTTCTCCGGTTTGAAGCACGGGAACGGTGATGCGGTCGTGATTGACCGGTCCACCGTAGCCATGCGGCGGGTTGTAAGCCAACACCTCGCTGCCATCCAGGCCCTTCCACCAGAAAATCGGCGGGCGCTTGGGATCGTGCGGACGCCCGAAAATGTACCACTTGATCCCGGCCTTGGCGGCGATTTGCGGCATTGAGAAAGGATGGCCGAAGACGTCCGGCTGCCAGGCCACGTGGACGTAGTGGCCAAACTCCTTCTTGGTGTATTTTTGGCCGTAGAGGAACTGCCGAACCAGCGATTCGCCGTCGGGCATATTCTCATCCATCTGCGTCCAGGTAGAACTCACGGGAATCCAGTTATGAGTTTTCACCCTGTACTGGATTTGTTTGAAAATGTCAGGGAAGTAGTGCTCCATCTGCTGGTAGACCACGGCCTGGTCCTGTGCGTAGGTCAGGTTGGGATAGCGGTCCATCAAATTGAGCTGTTTCTGGAAGGTGTTATACATCACGTCGTAGGTGGATTCTTCCCATCGCCATAGCCAGGCCATGTCGATGTGAGCGTATCCGACAATGTGGGCAGTGTATCGTTTGGGATTGGGTTGGGCAGGAGCTTGAGCTTGTATAGCAGTCGCAGTCCCCCACAGGAGGACTGCAGCAACAATGAGCCACTTCCTCATGTGACACCTCTTCTGTTCGGACCTAAAATGGATTGCAAATTGAAGTGACACCCTTTTTCGTGAAGGCGCGGACCTGGGAACCGAAACGCGCCCGTGGGGTCGCCGGCGCTGCGGCCGGCCGTGACATTTTGATCTGCAATCCTCCTTAATTCAGTACCCGTATGCTACTGCGGCCTTCAGCAGGGAGCAAGGTTTTTTAACGCACGATCTGCCGAGCCTTACGCACTCAGCGGCGGGAAAAGATGAACACCGTCAGGGAGTGTGGCGGAAACGTGTAATGAATCAGCCCTTCCGGCACGCCGATCTGGCTGCTCACTGGATGAACTCGGTCGGGATGGAATTCGTCGTTTCCGGTGAGGATGGAGTCACTGGTCAGAGTTTTCACCTCGGCCGTGGATGCAGCCGGGAACCCGTGAAGCTGAATCTCCGCAGGAATCGCCTGCTGCCAGTTGCGGTTGACCACAAACAGGCTGAGTTGGTGGTTCGTGGAATCGGTGGTGGCCAGGACGTCCAGCCAGGGAACGTCGGGAATGTTGGGGATACGCCGGACGCCGTCTTTTACGCTGTACTCGCGAACCGTGGTTTGGGTGGCAACTGGCGTATCGCCGGCATAGTGAGAATAGAGCCAGAAGGCCCAGTACTGCGGTGTAACGTAAACCTGGCCCAGCTTTTTGTGGATGCCGCCGAATTCGATGAGTCCCGTCATGTCTGAAATGGGCACGAAATTGGCGTGCTCAATCAGCATATTCATCCAGCCTGCGGTAACAATGGCTCCGCCCAGGTTGGTATAACCTGGAACGAGCGCACCCGGGGGCCCCGTGAAAAGCCATTCCGTGTAAGCCAGTTTCACCCGTCCGCGCGTGGCAGGGTTCGAGTCGATCTGGGCCTTCACGTTGGCCAAAGCCTGCCCCACGCCCACGGGCACAGCCAAGTCAGCTCTCCAGACAAAATTCCGCCCTGCCGCTTTGTTGATTACGCTGTCCATGCCCACCACAAAGTGCGTGGTCAAATAGTGCAGGATACTTGCGTCATCCTGGATGAGTGGCGCGTTCCAATTGCGGAAGAAATCGATGTCGCCGCCCGTCGCCAGCACCTTTGAGCCGGGTTCGAGCAAGCTCCGAATCGCGTTGTAGAACTCGCGGTAGCGCGCGGCGTTTCCGTCCGGCGTCTGCCAGCCGTTATCGTCGCGGTTCCACAACTCGTTGCCCATTTCCCAGACGGGCACGTCGTACGGTGCGGGATGGCCGTTACGGGCGCGTATTTTCCCCTCGGGCGAATCCTCCGGCCCCACACAGTATTGAGCCCAGTTCCGGGCTTCTTCCGCGGTCCCACTTCCAAGGTTGAGGGCGATCTGGGGCTTTGCGCCGATCAGGCGGCAGAACTTCATCAGGTCATCGGTGCCGAACAGGTTGTAATCCGGAATGCCCCACGCCTGGTTCAGCATCGTGCGGCGCTTATCCACGGGACCGATTCCGTTTTCCCAGTGGTAGGCACTCGTAAAGTTACCGCCATATCGGAGAAGCGGACTGTCCAAAGCCTTCGCGGCGCGAACTACAGCTGGATCAAATCCGTCGATGGCGTCGGCCGGATAGAGCAGAATTTCGTCAACCGAAAGCCGGTAATCTCCGTTGATGGCCACGGCAAAGTCCACAGGTTCAAACGGTGCGACAGCACCCTTGGTGAGTGAAAGATGAAAGTGGAGTTTATGCCAGCCAGGAGCGGCTGGCGCCAGGAGTTTGTCGGAAGCAAGGACGGTACCCGGTTCATCGTGGCGCCGGAAGCTCACGGAAAGCTCCCGCGAGCCTTCGTGCGACCGGACAAACAGGATGCCGTCGTAATCAAGCTCGCGCTGGACCGGGAGGTAGACGCTCTGCCGTATGCCGACCTCACGGCCGGCCATGCCCATCAGATAGAGATAGCGGCTGGAGTTCGCCGCGCCTCCCCACCGCGGCTCGTAGCGGCGTCCTTCCTTCACCCAGAGCGGCAGCCAGGGAAGCGGAAGACCGATTCTTGTGGAGTACTGGAAATCCTTGCCCCGGAAGCGTTGCGCAAGCGTTTCAAGGCTTGCGTCGTAGTTTTCCAGGCTGGGATTGTCCAGCAACTCCGCGGAAACCCCGCCAAAGATCGAGTGGCGGATGTTCTCAATGAACGTTCCGTAGATGGTGCGAGGCACTCGATAAGACGCCGGACTGGACGCGTCAACCTCAATCTGCGCCGTGGGCGAATCCGTCCTGACATAGGTCGAGACGCTTTGGGCATTCAAAGTGACCGTGAAAAGACTGAGAAGAAAAAATAAACCAAGACAACGCACCATGGAGATCCTGTTCCTTTCTGCTATGGCAAAATCGACACTGTATCTTGACCTAGACGCTGGGGGTGTTTTCGGTCTCCCGGTTCCCGCCACAATCGAATTGAGTAGCCGCCCACTAGCGTGTGGCACGGCCATCTTGGCCGTGTGTTTTGAGCGCAGCACGGGCGATGACGCCCGTGCCACAAACAGCATTTTCTGTGGGCGACAAGGGGGAGTGGGCGCCGCTGGGGCTACATCGAGACCAGATTTCTCGGTTTTGTTTTCGCTTCGTTTTTTCGGCCGTCCTTTATTTTCAACGAAATCGGTAGGTTCGTTTTTAGGTTCGTTTCGGTTCGTTTTTTATGCACTCTAGTGTTTTCAATAACTTCGGTAGCTTCGTTTTCGGTTCGTTTGGCCGTTTTTTCGGTTCGTTTTTCAGGCCGATCCTTTGTTTTCAACCACTTCTCCGGTTCGTTTCTCAAAATAACATCTTTTTTGTCCCATCTGTCTCAAGCCTCGGCGACCACCGAGTTAAAGCAAGACTACTACACTAGGCCACTATTTGTCAAGAAAAATCGCCCGAGAGTACATGTTCCGGCTCAAGTCAGATCTCATCGCCAGCCCTTCTGGCCTTCCTGTCCCTCGGGGCACGGCAGATAAGCAGGAGCCCAAAAGGCTTCGCTAGACGCCACCAGTGGACAGGCACTTTGGCACTTGTTACCGCACGCGCATTCCTAATTTGGGAGTGTATCAGGGCGGTGAGGGGGATGGCAGGCTTTCCTGTTCTTTCCTTTATGATGGGGATCTTGACCGAAGGCGGCGGGTTCAATTAAAAAATCTGACTGGGCTGCCTACGGGGTTGTCCGCGGATTAGTAGGCCATGATTAAGAATCCATGAACCGTGGCCATCTGCCAGTGGAGGGTTAATCAGCGGTGAACGAAAAGGTTGATGATTCTGAAGGAATGGAACATGCAAGCGCGCCGGCAGCGCAGGACCGCGAACCGGACGCCATCTACCAAGAGGGAAAAGTCGTCGGGCGCGTTGTCGAGCCTGAAGTGTATCCGGACGCCAAAGAAATTCACTTCGACGAGATTCTCGATAGCGATCACCTTGTGCTCGCGGACGAATGCGAATTCCAGAAATACCGAATTATGATCCAGAAAGTTGCTTTCGCGACGAAGCTGGACACGCGGCCTGGCCACCGGGGAAGAACGCTGGCGGAATGCGTTGCCGAAATCCTGGGTTATATCGAGCAGTAGCCGGGCTGTGCATTTACCCGTAGATTGAAAAGGCCGGACAGACACCTCGCGGAGTTTACCTTCGGGCCCGCTTGCAATCTTCGGGGCCATTCGGCAGTGAAGGGCGATCTGGCGGGACTGGTACGGGAAAGGTGGCGTGGGATCACCTCTTTCATAGCCGCAATCCGTAGCCTAGCGGGCCTAGTTGATGAGCATTTCTCTTAAATCACGGTGCTCATTTGGAGGTGCGGAATCCACGGTTCCTCGCACTCTGGCGACTTGGCGTCCGATGGTTTCCCATGTTTTTTCAGGAAGTGAAAGAAACACGCGGACGACATCGGGATCGAATTGCTTTCCCGATTCGCGTATTACCTCTTCCCGCGCTGTCTCAAATGGCAAGGCCTGACGATAGGGGCGGTCGGAGGTCATGGCGTCGAGCGTGTCCGCGACGGCGAAAATCCTCGCACCCAATGGAATTTCTTCTCCCACGAGTCCCTGCGGATAGCCGGCTCCGTCGTATCGTTCCTGGTGAGCCAGGACGATTTCCGCTGCCGCCGAGAGAAAGGGGATACGACTGAGCAGTTCGTAACCAATCCGAACATGGGTCTGCATGACCGACATCTCCTGCGGCGAGAGTTTGCCTTGCTTCAGCAGGATGGGGTCTGGGATGCCGATTTTTCCGATATCGTGCAGGTAGGCACCGCGGGCAATTGTCTTGAGCTGCTCTTTGGTGCAACCCATTGCCCGGGCGATTTCAAGGCAGTAGAGGCTGACGCGGCGGGAGTGCCCGGCTGTTTCCGTATCACGGAGATCAAGCGCAGCCCCAAGTGCCTCCAGCGTGTCGTCATAGGCGTGCTCAATGCGCTTCACCGCGATTTGCAGTTGATGTGTGCGCTGCTCGACCATCTCTTCCAGTTGGCGGCGGTAAGCCTCCAACTCGGCTTCCATTACCCTCTTTCGGATGGCTCGGCGCACGGACTCAACAGCCACATCCAATTGAAACGGCTTTACCAGATAGTCGTCGGATCCGTGTCTCATCGCTTCAACGGCCACCCGGAGGTCATCTTCACCCGTAGCCATAACAAACGCGATGTGGGGATGCCTCTTTTGGATTTCGGCCAGGAATGCAAGTCCTGTCATGCCTGGCATGTCAATGTCTGAAACAACGGCATCGAAGCGCTCCTGCTCCAACAAGCGAAGCGCTTCAGTTCCGCTCAAGCACCCACGCCAATCAAATCCGCATCTGCTGAGCTTCTCTCCCAAGAGTTGCCAGACCGCTTGCTCGTCATTCACCAACAAGACTCGTGGTTTCTCTTCAATAACATTCATTGGATTCTCCCATATTGCCGGGCCTGCCAGCGCCTGTCCCTGGAAGACGGCGGCCACGCGCTTCCAGCGGACATTCAGGGTCTAGCAGGTTGCTGAAAAACCCGGTGCCTGAGCCGTAGCGGCGACTTTAAGTCGCCATAACCTCAGACTTTTCAACTGGTGTGTGGCGGCATAAAGCCGCCGCTACACGTTTTTCAGCAAGCTGCTAGTCCAAAGCTTGGCATATTGCCAACATCGCCTTTCGGTTTCGACACGCCTAACCGGACGTACGCCAAATGCAATGCCAGCCGGCTTTCCCTGAAAGATCGCATCAGACCCCCCACATTGAGAAAGACAAGCTCCTGGAACGCGGAACACCCGCGTCAGCCTTGCACTCTCACTGTTTTTCTATCGGTGCCTTCACGCGGGAGCGTTAGGGGATAGGTAGACAAATCATTTCCATCTGGGTCTTAGAGTGGGGCATGATACAGGAATGTGCGACATGACCTGGCGTCTTGGGTAAGCTCGTAACGTATTGGTAGCATTATGCTCAGTTTGAATTTTCGGGTCTTCTGCCACCGGGCGGAACAGGGGGTAGTCCTCAAAGAGCTTGCATTCCGTCAGTGTGTCGGCGGGCATGAAACTCCTGAGCACGAGGAAACGCACGCACGCACGTCGGACTTGGGTTGACGCCGGGTGGCGCCCCGGGATATGTTCTGGACTTGGCTCTCGCTGAATCAGACTCTGGACCTCAGCGCATCCGGTCAATGGAGGATACCCCTGATGAAACTACACCATGTGATTGAAGCTCAACAGTTCGACCTGCCGACGATAAGCCATCTGTTCGACGTAGCCGGACAAATGGAAAAGCTTGTGGCGCGCGGTGGCACGGATGAGTATCGTACCCGGCTTATGGCCACGCTCTTTTACGAGCCGTCTACCCGCACGCGCTTTTCTTTTGAAGCGGCTATGCACCGTTTGGGCGGACGGGTCATTTCAACCGAAAACGCCGCCGAATTCTCCTCGGTGGCGAAAGGCGAAACTCTTGAAGACACGATTCGCATCATGAGCGGATACGCGGACGTTATTGTTTTGCGCCACAGCGAGGTTGGCGCAGCCAAACGCGCGGCAGCCGTCTCTCGCGTTCCTGTCATCAACGCTGGCGACGGCGTGGGCCAGCACCCGACCCAGGCTCTACTGGACCTCTATACGATTCACAAAGAGATCGGCTCCATTGACGGGCTGAAGATCGCCATGGTGGGAGACCTGGCGCAAGGACGCACCGTCCGCTCGCTGGCCTACCTCCTGAGCAAGTTCAAGGACATCAAAATGTATTTTGTCGCGCCGCCTCTGCTGAAGATGAAGCAGGATATCCTGGATCATCTACAGGAACGTGGAACGTGGTTTACCGAGGAAACCAGGCTTGACCGCGTACTCCCGGAGGTTGACGTGGTCTATCAGACACGGGTTCAGAAGGAGCGCTTCGGCGACCGGATCGCCGATTATGAGACCTGCCGAGGCGTTTATGTCATCAATGAGAGTTCGCTTAAATTGATGAAATCCCACGCAATCATCATGCATCCCTTGCCCCGCCTTGGGGAAATCGCCATGGAGGTTGACCAGGACAGCCGGGCAGCCTATTTTCGCCAGGCCCAGAACGGCCTTTTTGTCCGCATGGCCTTGTTGACAGCCCTCCTCTCATGAAGGAGTCAGTAACCCTTCTCCCTCTACTGGAACTCAGGTGCTAGTACTCTGGTACTCTTGTCCGACGCGGTTATTATCACGTACTCTTGATGCTGTGAGGCCAAGCATTTGAGATACGATAGCGACTACGGAGGCAAGGTGCCATGGGAATTGGCGAACGGATTAAGGAGTTGAGGGAGCAGAAACGCCTGTCGCAAGGTGATATCGAAGAGAGGACCGGATTGCTGAGGTGCTATATATCGCGGGTCGAGAACGGCCACACTGTCCCGTCTCTGGAGACGCTGGAGAGGTTTGCAGGCGCTCTGGACGTTCCTCTTTACAGACTTTTTTATTATGACGAAGGAGTGCCTGGCGAGTGCGATTTTTCGGCGTCTGACATGACTCTTGAACGTCTTGCCCAGGAAGGCGGAGCTGCCGGGGCTGAAGCCCGGTTCCTGTTGAAATTGAGAAGCCTCCAATCCCGGCTCTCTCCAACTGACCGCGATGTCTTGCTGACTCTTGCCAAGAAACTGGCTGAGCGTCCGATGCCGGCAGTAAGATAGTCCCGGGAAACGATAGCCCCGGCAACGACGGCTCGCCGCCGCTCAAACAGGAGCAGCCTTTCGGTTTCTTCCGCTGGTCATTATCTGGTTTTGATTCTTCCCTGGCGCATTTTACTTCTCTGGGGTCCCCAAAAACCTTATATGAGCTGCCATTCGGGAATGTCCTGTTTTCGCGATGGCGTTGCCTGTTCGGGCGATAGACTGCGCCTTGACAATTGAGTTCGCCACAACGCTACCTCGTAAAATCTCATCCAAATGCCGTAAGATAAGAAAAGAGGAAGTCGAAAAGGATTGCGGGGGAGATTAGACGGGCTGCCGTGTTCAAATTAATGTTTCGACAACTCACGCACCATCCTGTCAGGATGCTGCTGTCGATGATTATGATCGGTGTGGCCCTGCAGCTGGGACTGGTTATCAAGGGATTGGCAACCGGGCTTATGACCCAGAAGATCCGCAGGACTGAGGGGATCGGGGCAGAGCTGATGATTCAGCCACCGCATTCATCGTATATTCTGGGCCTGGGCGAAAACGTGATGCCGGATTCTCTGGCTCAGAAGATTATGGAGGTGAAAGGCGTTGAGGCCACGAGCCCGATTGCAACCAATGTGAGCTTTACCAACCGGTTCGAGGCAATATTTGGCATCGACCTCGCCAGTTTTGACCGTGTTACGGGAGGGTTTGACTTCCTCAAGGGAGGTCCCTTTACGGGACGCTATACGGCCATAGTCGACAATATCTATGTCCAGACGCACCATGTGAATGTGGGCAGCACGCTGGACATCCTGAATCACCACTTTACGATCTGCGGGGTGGTTGAGCATGGCAAAGGCGCCCGGGTTTTTATTCCCATTAAGACACTGCAGGACTTGCTGGCTCCGGGAAAGTGCGCTGTCATTTTTGTGAAATGTGCCCCGTCAACTTCCGTCAATGGTGTGCAAAATCGGATACGGGAGTTCGCAGGCGGAGCGCTGAAAGATTATCAGATCACCAATATGAAAGATCTTTCCACGCTGATTACAGCTTCATCGTTTATCGGACTGAAACAATTCCTGCTGGTGATTGTGGTGTTTGCAGGCGTGATTAATTTTCTGGTTATCTTCCTAGCACTCTACGTCCAAGTGCTGGGACAAACCCGGGAGTTGGGGATTCTTCGCGCCCTGGGGGCAAGTCGGCGTTATATGCTGAGGCTGTTCCTTGGAGAAGCCTGCCTGCTTTGCCTTTTCGGCGGAGGACTTTCCTTGCTGCTCTATTTTGTGACCAAAACCATCATCTTATCGCTCTATCCGGCATTGGCTTTTCTTCTGACTCCGGGAACGGTGCTGCGGGTAGGGATTATTGCGTTTACAGGTGCTATCCTTGGTGGTGCCTACCCGGCCTATCGGGCCAGCTCGAGTGAACCGATTGCCGCATTAGCTTATGAATAACGGTCCTGAATTCGCCAACGAGGCGGTACGACCCATGATTGAGGCTCGCGCGTTGACCAAGGTTTATGAAAGCGCGCCGGGTTCTCCGCCCGCCGTCAATGCGCTGAATCTGAAGATTCCTTCGGGCCAGTTCGCAGCGATCATGGGGCCGTCAGGGTCAGGCAAATCCACTCTGCTTTACCTGATAGCAGGCCTCGCGGAGCCGACGGCCGGCGAGGTGTTGATTGACGGCATATCTATCTCTTCCCTGCCGGATACGGCCCGGGCGCATCTGCGCAACACCCGGCTCGGCTTTGTTTTCCAGCGGTTTAACCTGTTGGGTTTTCTCTCGGCGCGCGACAATATCGAAGCTCCGCGCCTGCTGGGATGGAGACAGCGCCACCCTCCAAGGTCGGTCGACGACCTGCTCGCGGAAGTGGGATTGGAAAGGAAACGGCTGCGAAAGGTGAATGAGTTGTCTTCCGGTGAGCAACAGAGAGTCGCAATTGCACGGGCTCTGATCAATGATCCGGACATTCTGCTGGCGGACGAACCGACGGGAAATCTAGACTCCCGAAATGCCGACGCGGTTCTGGATTTGATACTCCGTTTGCGGGTTGACCTTGGCCTGACGATCATCATGGTCACGCACAATCCTGAGGTTGCTCTTCGTGCGGACCGGATCATTCAGATGAAGGATGGAAGCATCGAGCATGAAATGATGACAGACGAGATTGATCCGTCAGTTGAATGGGCCCGGAGGCTTGCAGGTCACCTTCCGGGCTGAATGATTTCGAGAATTCGCGGTTGTTTATCTGTGGTTGGGCTTTTCCCATACGGTACATGTAACCGGAGGTGTTGTTATGCGCCGAATTCTGGGCGCCTTGCTTATAGTTCTTCTATTGCCGTTGTTTTGTGTCGCCAAATCGCGCGTCAAGATCAAGAAGTCGCAGTTCGACTTGAAGGACGCGCCGAACGTCCTGCTGATTACATTTGACACCACCCGGGCTGATCACCTGTCCTGTTACGGATACGTCCGGCGGACGTCGCCGACGGTCGACAACCTGGCTGCGCATGGCGTGCTATTTGAGAATGCCTACACTGTCGAGCCTCTGACTGGACCTTCTCACATTACCATGATGACCTCGCTCTATCCTCAGCAGCACGGCGCCACCATCAACGGCGTGCACATGACGACGCATCCACGGCCGATTCTGCTTGCCCAGATTCTTCGTCACTTGGGTTACAAGACAGCGGCTTTTATCAGCGCTTGGACTCTCAAGAAAGGCATCACTGGCCTGGGACGTGGTTTTGAGGTCTATAACCAGAATTTCACCTACCATTACAAAGTTGTGAATGCGGGGCGCCGCGGGAACCAAACGGGTCACGCCAGCCGCCAGTGGCTGCGAAAGCATGCCCATTCGCATTTTTTCCTCTGGGTTCATTACTTCGATGCCCACGAGCCGTATGTCCCCCATCCCGGGTTTGACCATCTTCCGCACATGAAGGACGCCACGATTTTTCCACCTCCTGCGTCCGCAAACCCGCAGAGAGCGGAAAAGATTCGCGACTACGACAGCGGTATCGCTTTCGAGGATCACGACCTTTCAAAGACCTTGAAACTGCTGGATGAGATGGGCATTCGGAATAAAACACTGATTCTGGTTGTTGGCGATCATGGCGAGGATCTGGGGGAGAGGGGAATCTGGGGGCACGGGTATCATATTGACCAGGAGGAGATGCATGTCCCGATGGTGATTTCCTATCCCAAAGAAATCCCTCAAGGCCTAAGGATCAAAACGAATGTTTCTACCGTCGACATTACGCCGACGATTCTGAATTACTCAGGCTTGAAATTGAGGGTTCCAGGGCAATCCGGCTACAGCCTGGAGCCAATGATTCAAAGCGGGGGGAAAGATGCACCCCCCCGGCCCTCGTACTTTGTTGTTTATTCAGAACCGACGCTTCTGCCACCAAAGTGGATGACCATGTTCTGGACATGGGCTGAGGTGAAGAGGACCCCTTCGCTGACGGGATTCGTGCTGGGAAACCTCAAAGTGGTTTCATCCGGTGACAATGATGCGCTGAAGGTGTACCGGCTGAGCGACGTGTTTTCAAAGGCGCAGAGAGTGCCTTCTGGAGAGGTGCAGGTTGCAAAGATCAGCGGTTACAAGGAACAACTGGATACCTGGTTCAAAGATACCAACCGCGGTCTTGCTCCCCAGGGCCACCTTTCGAAGGAAGACGTAGAAATGTTGAAAAGCCTCGGCTATGCGAATCCTTGAGGTAGAATGCCCAATGCGCAGATCTGACGGCCATGTGGCTACGGTGTTCTGCGGCTGCCAAACCCTGTCGGCGGCGGGCTATGTTCCCAGGCGCTTGCGAATCTCGGTTTCATAATCGGGAAAGTAACGGCCGATGACAGACAGGTCAAACTCCCGGAGAATGGATTCCTTGGGCTCGCGCTCGAGCAGGAACCGGAACGATTGCTCGATGAGCGTTTCCTCCGGGATTTTCCTGCCTGTCAGCTTCTCGTAATATGCGGCCTTCAAAGAGACCGTGTGGTTCGTCCGGATGCCACCTTCGGTTACCGTGACCTGAAAGCGGCCGGGGACGTCCGGTTCAACATGAATGATTGCTGACATAGGCCTCTCTTTTTTCTGAATGAGGACAGCCCACCGGGCACCGCACCTGAGTGTAACACTCTTTTCCCGCAGCGGCACCGTCGCTGCAGCCGCGCTCGCCATGATCATGTGCGGAGTCAAGAGACCTCATCTTTCGACAGGGTAAGCCGCACGTGTTCCCCTGACGATATTTGGCGGGCGGTTTCAGTACGGTTCGGAAAGACCAACCTCAATGCCTGGGACCGCCGAATCGAAAGACCACTCCGGCGGA
>JAKAWN010000556.1 GCA_021827245.1 Acidobacteriota bacterium
CGCACCATCGGCTGGCTGGGTAATTACCGGCGACTGGTCGTCCGCTACGACCGATCGCTCACGATCTATCAAGCGTTCTTCCATATCGCCTGCTTCATGATCGTCTTGCGGAGGGTTTTGAAATAGCTTGTAGCCTTTTAGCCTGGGTTTCGAGTTTTTGCCCAACCCTTTATTCTAGTCGAGGAGGCCGTAGCCGCTCGTCTTGTCGAGGCGGGCGCGGGGCGGATTGCCAACCCTCAATAGCACCGTGGTTGTTATGGATTCATTACCTAGGAATGAAACTTTACAGGTCTGATGTTTCTGCGTGAGCGAGCGGCGTTGGACGCTTAATCGTTAACGTACACGCATGAGATACCAG
Organism: Acidobacteriota bacterium; assembly: GCA_021827245.1. The sequence continues at coordinate 359 of JAKAWN010000556.1, forward strand.
GGACCGAATCCCACTGCGCCCAGAAAGCCCAGGAAGAATGCGTAACCGTTCCAGCCAACGACCCTGCGAAAGGTACAAGCAAGTTGCCTTTCTCAGCGGAAAAGCCTGTTTCCGAAAATTTGCCCCGAAGCTGAAAGTCTTGACCGCCCGGTATAGACTGGGAATGCCTTCGATGAAGCGGATCGGGATTCCTGAACTCGCCCGTTTGGCCAACGTCTCGATTGGCACGGTGGACCGCGCCCTGCACGGCCGCAAAGGAATCCGCGAGAGCACACGCCAGAAGATTCTTAGCATCGCCGCGGAGCACCGCTATCGTCCGAATCTTGCCGCGCGTTCACTTTCCGTCGGCAAGCCCGCGATCCGCATCGGCGTGTGCATTCCGCAGGAGGTCCATTATTTTTTCGATGAACTCCGCAACGGCATTCTCGGCGAAGCGCGCCGGCCCGAGGGTCTTGGTGTGGAGGTTTTGTACCGGCCCTGCGAACGCCTGGGGGTCGGCGAATTCGCGCGAATCAAGGAACTCCTGGGTGATAACGTTCAAGTGATTGTCACGTGTCCTGGCGACCCGCAAAGCCTGACCCCGCTTATCAACCAGGCTGAGGAACGCAGCATTCGCGTCATTTGCGTCGCCTCCGATGCTCCAGGACCAGGGCGCTCCAGCGTAGTCTGCGTTAATCCTGCCGTTAATGGACTCGTCGCCGAGCTGATGTCCAAATTCCTTCCTGCCAGGTCCGAAGTAGCGATTGTTACCGGAATGCTCGTTACGAAAGATCATCACAAAAAAGTCGACGCGTTCTCGGAAACCTTTCGCGAGCTTTCGCCGGGGAGCAAGCTGGTGGACGTGGTTGAAGGCCACGACGACGAGGATGAAACCTTTCGCAAAGTTTACGCTCTACTCGGCCGGCACACCGCGCTTCGTGGGCTGTACGTCTCGACCGCCAACTGCCTTCCTGCCTGTCACGCGATCGGCGCTCATGGCTTGCACGGGAAGGTCAAGCTGATTGCCACCGACCTCTTCAAAGAAATGGTTCCGTATTTCGAAAAAGGAACAATCCTGGCTTCGATTCATCAGCGGCCATACGTTCAGGGGCAAATCGCCGTCCGGCTGGCCGTGGACCATATCGCCAACGGGCGGCCCATCCCTTCAACGTATTATTTGACACCTCACATCGTGATGCGTTCGACTTTGCACCTTTTCCGTGAAACCCGTCAGGATGGGGTTCCCGAAGGATAACGGGGCCTCGCAAGGCTTGAACGCACCCTGCCCAGCGATGGAGAGAGGACCGCGGCTGGCAGGAATCCCTGACCGGAGCGAGCTGCGCAAGAAAACCGAAGGCGTCTCCAGAGGGCCGCTTCGAAGCCATCCCCATGCCGTCGTGATGCAAAGGGAGATCTGAATTCAAGTTACCCCCCATTACTTCTTGGTGAAATTTTTCTTGACAAGCTTGCCCACTGGTATATAAAATTCGCCGTTAACGTTAACTGCCTCTCGATGCGAGGGAAAGGCTCAAGGCTAACGCATCGGGGTTTTCAAGTGGCGCAGCCCAAGTCTTCGACCTTGATCCGCGGCATCTGAGCATTGAACGGCGGGTAGGTCAGGGTTGCTTCAATGCGATGTGAGTCACGATTGCGAACTTAAGGTTGAATGCCGAGGGCCAATGGCAGGCCGCTGGTCGCTTTGAATTGAAAACTGAAAATTGAGCGCTGGAATTTATGTCGGGTCCCGGGCGTCTGAGTCAACGCTGAGGAGGAAACATGACACTGCATGAGCGGGGTTTTTTCCGTCTCGCCGGTCCTTTGTTAACGCTGGCCGCCGTGTTTTTGTTTTGCGCTCAGGTCGGGCTTGCCCAAGTGGATACGGGAACGATCCTGGGCACCGTGAAGGATCAAACGGGCGCCGTCGTTCCCGGCGCCAAGGTGACGCTGACCAACACCGGTACCGGCTTGTCGCTCACGACGACCACTTCAAGTGTCGGCGCATACATATTTACGCCGATCAGGATCGGCACGTACAGCTTGCAAGTTCAGGCACCCGGTTTTCAGAAGATGGCTCGTTTGCCGATCACCGTGCACGTTCAGGAACAAGTCAAGCTGGACCTTACCCTCACTCCTGGGAAGGTCACGCAAACCATTGAGGTGCATGCGCCGGCCCCCATCCTGCAAACCCAAAATGCCACCGTGGGGCAAGTCGTTGGCTCGCGCGAGGTCAACGATTTGCCTCTGAACGGCCGCAACTACACGTTTCTGGCCCAGATTGCCCCCGGGGTGACGATCATCAATCCTTCGCGCGGCATGAACAATAGCGGCAGCTTTGTGGCCAACGGGCTGGGGACCGAATTGAACAACTATATCCTCGATGGCGTTGACAATAACAACGATGAAGTTGACTTTCTGAATGGGGCGGCTTACGTTAGCCTTACTCCGCCCGACGCGATCCAGGAATTCAAAGTTCAGACCAGCGATTTCAGCGCGCAATTCGGCCGAGCCGGCGGTGCCGTCGTCAACGCGACCACCAAATCAGGGACAAACCAACTCCACGGCGACCTGTGGGAGTACCTGGAAAACGACAAGCTCGACGCGACCAGTTGGGGTTTGAACAGGATAGGTGCGGAGAAGGGCGAATTCCGCGAAAACACATTCGGATTTACCTTGGGCGGGCCCATCAGGCGCAACAAGACCTTTTTCTTTGGCGACTACCAGGGCATTCGGATCCGAAATGGCGCATTACACAACCCCACGGTGCCCTCCGCCCCCGAAGCGGCGAGCGGTTACACGAATTTCCAGGACCTATTGGACCAATTCGGAGATACGAACACAAGTACGGTAACAGACTATCTGGGACGCAACTTCAATTCCAACACCATCTTCGACCCCGCAACCACGCGGCCGGTCACTGCTGGGCAAGTGGACCCGGTCACGGGACTCGTGGCGATCGCAAGCGGGTATGTGCGCGACCCCTTCTATCAGTCGAGCTGCGGGAGCATTGGCTCAACCACGAATTTCACCACGAAGGCCGAGGAAGCTTGCCTCAACGTTCTGCCGGCGAGCCGCTTTGATCCCAACGCTCTCAAGATCTTGAGGCTTTATCCGGCGCAGAATCTCCCGATTGCTCTTAGCTCTCCTGGCTCGAACGGCACTTCGGGAAATTACAAAATCCTTCGCAGCCAGCCTGACGACACGAACCACTTCGATGTTCGAGTGGACCAGGACTTCAGCCCTCGGGACCAGATGTTCGGGCGCGTCAGCTACGACAGGAGAAACGCGTTCTTTCCCGGAGACTTCGTCGGTCTGGGCTCAAACGCCGGCTTTGGCGGCGGGAAGGTCCTCAATTTCACCCTGGACACGATGCTGAGCGAAACGCATATCTTTTCCCCAACTCTGGTCAACGAATTGCGCGCCGGCTACACCCGGCTGAACACGGTTTCCAACCCCACTTTGACCAATCAATCCGGGATTCCGGCGCAGTTCGGGATCCAGGGCATTTCCCAGGCCAACGGCAACTATGGCCTTCCGAGCATCGGTATCGGCGGATTGACGGGCCTCGGGGCGGGAGGATGGGCGACGCCGAACATTCGCTGGAGCAACACATGGCAGCTAAGAGCTTATCCGTAAATAGCTATTGTCTGCCGCCAGCAGATCATGGCCGCAGCCAAGGTCAGCAGGGCGACATAGCCTTCTTCGGTCTTCTCAAAAC
>JAKAWN010000054.1 GCA_021827245.1 Acidobacteriota bacterium
CCGATCTAGAGTGAACAGCCCCGCACCTGCGTAAAGGTCGAGTGCGAGGTCTCCCGGCTCTGCTTTTGTCACGGTGTCCACGAATTCTTGAAGGAGGTAGCGCGAGGACTGGAAGAAGGTGCCAGCGCTGAGTTGGTACCCAAACTCACCAACCCGATAAGTGAGGGTAGGGTCTCCAAAAACCTGTAGCTTTTGACTGTCGCGAAACGCCACTGCCACAGCTCCATCAATTTGCCGCAAAAGATCTTTTGCCAGCCGCTCCTGGTCGTCCGCCCCGAAGTCTCCGAAAAGAGTGATCCGAACGTGGTCATCTTGATCGTCCGCAAGCAACTCAACTTCCCGGCAGCCGCGCAGCCTGTCAAGCCACTGACGCCGTCGTAAGTGGCCGAGCACCCTGTTCAGGCGCGGGGAAAGAATAAGGCATTCGTCGATAGGGACAAGGCGGTGAGTCTCGCCCTCAAAAAAGCCCAATGCCACTTCGTCGCCTTCGTTCCGTGCAATCTTCAGTTGAGCCTGATTGCGATAATTCCAGGGGCTCGCCTGATGGACCGTGACATTGCGGTCCCAGATGATCTTCCCAATGCGTTTCAACGTCTCGCGGACAATTTCGACCTTCCATCGAACCTGATCGTCGATGTCGAAGTGCTGGTAATGGCATCCGCCGCATCGTCCGAAGTAGCGGCAAGGTGGACTGATGCGCTCTGGCGCAGCTTCGAGTATGCGCAGAGGTCTGGCATGGACAACACCTTTCGCCATACGTACCGGCTCAACTTCCAGCCGCTCGCCTGGCAAGGCGCGCGGAGCCAAAACGGTGTGGCCTTCAGCATAGCCGAGAGCGTCGCCACCATAGACGAGTTTTTGAGGAGAAAATTCAAACGGCATGGAATCTTTCCGGCAACAACAGGCCACAAACGGGGCTAAAGGTAGAACAAGCTCAGACGCGGAATACTGTAATGCTCAAATAGACGTTTTTTGATGAATTGTCTTTCCAGCGATTCGATCTCTCCGGTTCCCAGGTTCCTGCGGTAAGTTGCCATCGCACGGTCAATCTCCGCGCGGAACTCTGCCAGCAGCTCAAAGGGTGCAACACGTGTCAAGGAAGCCGCAAGCTTGTCTTCCAGAACGGTCAACTGCCTCTCCAGGCCCTCGGGATCCGCATCCCAGTCTGTATTGCCTGCCGCGATTGTGACCAGCGACTTTGCCACCTCGCGGAGATCCTGTGCAAGGATGGGCTCTCCCTCAGCTTCCTGGATCTTCGAAACATTTTCGAGGATTTTGGCGTTACGGTCAAAAAAACCGAGGACTTGCTTCTTGTCAAAAAGCGGCTCATCCTGGCCCTTTGTCTTGCGAGCAGCGCCAGCCTCAATCCTGCTGGCCTCTTCGGCAGCACTCAGAACTGCCTGGGAGCAGTACGCAAGACTGTTCACTCTCCGGAACCTCTTCGGCCGTTTGTGGCACTTCTCAAAAGTGCGTTCAATTCCGGCGAGCACAGCTTCGAGTGGAATACCCGATTCCTTCCAGGATTCAATCAGTGCCCAGTCCAAAGTGGAGAGCAAAACAGGAGTGCCGCGCGCACGCTGGAAACACTCTTCAATTTCCGTGAAGTAATTAAAGTAATTTTCCAAGGCTATTTGCGATGAGTTGTCGAGAGATTCCGTTCGTAAATGATCCTCAACCCTTCAAGGGTGAGAGACGCGTCCACGGGAGGCTTGTACTTCAAGGCCGAGGCCAGAAGGTCCGCCTGGCCGCCCGTGGCGATCACACGCGTCTTGGCGCCCATCACAGCACACAGGCGGTCAAGGACCCCGTCGACCAGCCCGACAGAACCGTAGAACAGCCCCGATTGCATGCTCGAAACCGTATTCGTGCCAATAACACGCGCAGGTTCGCGAATCTCGACCCTGGACAGGCGGGACGCCCTCGCGAACAGAGCCTCCGCCGAAATGCCGATCCCTGGTGCGATCACGCCCCCCAGGTACTCACCCTTTTCAGACACGGCGTCAAACGTGATCGCTGTGCCAAAGTCTACGACAATACACGGGCCACCGTATTTGTCGAACGCGGCAACGCTGTCGGCAATCCGGTCAGCTCCCACTTCCAGTGGATTGTCGTAGTGGATGGCCATTCCGGTCTTTGTCCCGGGGCCGAGAAAATACGGTTTGAGGTGAAAATACCGTTCCGCCATCTCTTGAATGACCGGGTTGAGAGTGGGTACGACGCTGGAGACCATCATGGCCTTGATCTGGCCACGCTGAATCCCGCCAAGCGTAAAAAGATTCCGGCTGAGGACGCCATACTCGTCAGCGGTCTGATCACGATTGGTCGACAGGCGCCATTGGGCTCTCAACTCGCGCCCGTCAAACACTCCCAAACTTGTGTTGGTATTTCCGACATCAATTACGAGTAACATGGTGTGCGCACGCTGCCAGCCCTTTCACAACAGAAGCAGCAGGCGGCTATCTTACCTCACTAATTTCTCCAGCTACCAGCAACTCCGGTTGGCCATCATCTCGAAGAATCTTCAAGGCACCACTCGTGTTCAGCCCTGCGGTCGTACCCGTATATTCACATCCATTCGCCTTGATGCGGACCCGCTTCCCCTCGGCGTAGCTCGATACAGCCGACCATTCCCGAACAATTGCGCTATTGCCTTCGCGTAGAAGCATATGATAGTGGCGTTCTGCTTCGCGAAGCAATTCAATCACGATTTGTAAGCGTGAATAGTGTTTTCCCCCCTCGATAGCAAGCGACGTCGCAATCTCCTGAAGTTCTTCCGGCATTGCGCGATGGTTCACATTGATCCCGATTCCAAGCACTACCATGTGGAGTCGGTCAAGCTCAGCCTTCATTTCAGTCAGAATTCCGCAGACCTTTTTCCCGATGATCAGCAGATCGTTGGGCCAACGGATATCCGCGCTAAGGCCGGTAGCCACACGGATGGCACGATGAGTTGCCACACCAGCAAGGAGAGTCAGTATGGGGGCAGCCGCCGGTGATAACGGAGGGCGCAGAATAATCGAGCAATAGATGCCACTCGACTTTTCGGAATACCAACTCCGCCCCAGCCGTCCGCGGCCTGCGGTTTGTTCCTCCGCCAACACAACTGTGCCATGAGGCCCATCGTGCGCATCGAGCTGCAGGGCCACACTGTTGGTCGAATCCGTGCGGAAGTAGTGAATGATCTTGTGACCGAATTCCGTGTGTGCGAGTTCGGACCGAATCAGGCTGGGAGCCAGAATGTCAGGAAGCTTCTCAAGCTGGTAGCCGTGCCTCGGATGTCCCTTGATCGCCACGCCAAGCGTCCTCAGCTTTTCGATCCACTCCCACACCGTGGACCGCGAGACTCCGATCTCGGACGCAATTTTCGGCCCAGGCACCACCACGGTTGCATTCTTAACCAGCAGATGGACGAGGCGATCAACCTTGTGGTCAGTGATTCCAGCGGTCATAAGTCCTTCGCGTTGCTTTGCACCTCTGTGCCTTGGCAGGGAATTCCGAATTAAAGTCTTTCACGCCAAGGTGCAAAGAAGGGCCAAATCCCGCTATAGCGGGTCAATAAGAAAATTGATGTCGGCAGCAGGAGCCGAGTGGGTAAGCGCGCCAACGGAAATCCTGTCAACTCCTGTCACCGCATAAGCACGAACATTCTCAAGACTCACACCACCAGATACCTCCAGCAGAATCCGGCGCTGCGCTAAGCGAACACAGCCGGCAACCTCTTCGGGCATCATGTTGTCCAGCAGCGCGATGTCCGCGCCAGCCGCAATGGCTTCATCGAGTTCCGCGCAGGTCCGGACTTCCACCTCAACCGGCATCCCAGACGGACGCCGCTGCAAAACTCTTTCAATTGCGCTGCGTATGCCTCCAGCCCTGGCAATGTGGTTGTTCTTGATTAGAATTCCGTCATCCAGGCCCATTCGGTGGTTCGATCCTCCACCCATGCGGACGGCATACTTCTCGAGGAGGCGGAGACCAGGAGTGGTTTTCCGTGTATCCATTAATTCCGTTTTCAGCCCCACAAGCTGGTCCTTGAATTTCCGGGTGAGAGTCGCAATCCCACTCATCCGCTGAAGAAAATTCAAAGCAACGCGCTCGCCAGAAAGGAGCGTAGCGGCTTTCCCCTCGACTCGGGCCAGCGCCTTGCCGTGAGCGACCTGTGCGCCGTCCGACACAATGGCATCCCACGCGCAATCCGGTTCTAGCGCTCGAAACGCCTCCGCCGCTATGGGCAATCCGGCCACTACCAGGGGCTGCTTTGAAAAGAAGGTCCCCGCAGCCTTCGCGCCGGCGGGAACAGTCAGACTGGTGGTGATGTCGCCACTTCCGAGGTCTTCGACAAGAGCATTCCCAACAATTCGGCGCACATCCTTGACAGGGAGGCCAGAAACTATCTCGTCCAGCGACACAGAGCTGTTTTTGTTCTCCCCCAGCACGTTCTCAACCCAACCTTTCAAGGGACTCAACAACTCTTTGAAATTGAGCTTCAAGCTCGGCGCAACGGGTTTCTGTGGCGCGCACGACATCCACGGGAGCACGGTCCAGAAAGGTTCGGTTCTGCAACTGCTTTTTAACCCGCAAGAGCGCCCCTTCCAGCCTGTTCCTTTCCTTTGCCAGCCGCGACCGTTCAGCACCCTGATCGACCTGCTTTTCATACAGAAGTTGAAGCCCAATCGCCGAAGTCACATGGGTTCCCGTTTCAAGGCGTCCGGACACCAAGTCAAGCGATTCGAGTCCAGCCAGCCTCAGGATTGTCTGCTTGTGGGTATTCATAAGATTAAGGAGAGCTTGATCCTCAGTCGCCGCCTGTGCAGAAACCTTTTCTTTCTGCAACCCTGCTTCGGCTTTAGCGTTGCGTGCGGCAACCACCAGGCTACGAATATTCTCAAAGTCTTCTTCGGCACGGGAATTCACGGCCTCCGCCTTCACCAGCGCGAAAGGTCTCAATGATATCGAAACCTCGGACTCTCGCCCCGGCATGCGATGCCAAAGCTCTTCCGTAATGAAAGGCATGAAGGGGTGCAGGAGATGAAGCGCCGATTCAAAAACCAGCAGGAGATTCGCCCAAGTGCTGCACGAATCCTCTGAGCCCGAAGGCCTCGTTATTTCAGGCTTGACCCATTCCAGGTACCAGTCACAAAATTCGTGCCAAAAGAAGTGATAAATCTTGTAGGACGCCTCATGGAAACGGTAGTTTGCAAGCGCATCCTCAATTTCCCGTGTGATCATTGCAAGGCGAGAAAAAATCCAACTATCCGCGAGCTCAAGCGTCGCCTCCGCCGGTAACGGCTCGAACCCTTTCTTTGAAGCACTCTGCGTTACTGCTGCGACACGGTTACGCAATTCCGGAGCGAGCTTTTGAAGATTCATCACAATGAAACGGCCGGCGTTCCAGATCTTGTTGGCAAAAGCCCGGTACGATTCGATTTTGTCATAGCTGAAGGCGATATCGGTCCCCGGCGCAGCGCTGATCGCCAAGGCAAAACGGACAGCATCCGTTCCGTACTTTTCAGTCACCTCGAGGGGGTCGATGACATTGCCTTTGGTCTTCGACATCTTCTGGCGTTCGGCATCGCGGACCAAGGCATGGATGTAAAGCTCGCGAAATGGCACCTCATCCATGAATTTCAGGCCCATCATGATCATGCGAGCTCCCCAGAAGAACAGAATGTCAAAGCCCATGATCATCAGGTCAGTGGGGTAATAGCGCCTAAGATCTTCCGTGTCCTCCGGCCAGCCCAAGGTCGCGAAGGGCCACAACGCGGAGCTGAACCAGGTGTCAAGAACGTCGGTTTCGGGTCGCAGATCGCTCCCCGCGCACTTCGAACAACCCATGGGAGGCTCTGCTGAAACGATCTCCTCGCCGCATCGCTCGCAGGTCCACACCGGGATCCGGTGACCCCACCAGAGCTGGCGCGAAATGCACCAATCATGAATGTTATGCATCCAGTCGAGATAAATCTTCCGATAGTTCTCCGGCACAATCCTGATGCGCCCGTCCTCGACCGCTCGGATGGCAGGTTCGGCGAGCGGCTGCATCTTCATGAACCACTGTTTCGAGAGAATAGGCTCGACGACGGTCTTGCAACGGCTGCACACGCCAACGCTCAGCGCGTAGTCTTCTTCTTTCTCCAGCAGGCCATCGGCTCGCAGATCGTCCAGGACACGTTCGCGAGCCTTGTAACGGTCCAAGCCTTGATAAGGACCGGCAACATCGGTCATGCGCGCTCTTTCATCCAAAATCTTCAACTGCGGAAGATCGTGACGAAGTGCTATGCCGAAGTCGTTCGGATCGTGGGCCGGCGTGACTTTCACGGCTCCGGTTCCGAACTTGGGATCAACAAAGTCGTCAGCGACAATCGGAATCACGCGCTTAAGCAACGGCAGGATCAGCCGGCGGCCCAAAAATCTCACGTAGCGATCATCGGTGGGATTCACGGCCACGGCCGTGTCGCCCAGCATGGTTTCCGGGCGGGTTGTGGCAACGGTGATGTAGCCGTTGCCATCTTCAAATGGATAGCGAATGTACCAGAGCTTGCCGGGGCGCTCCTCATGCGCCACTTCCAGATCGCTCACGGCCGTTCCACAACGCGGGCACCAGTTCACTATGTAGGTCCCGCGATAGATCAGCCCTTCCTTGTAAAGGCGCGCAAAGACTTCGAGCACGGCGCGAGAATAATCGTCGTCCATCGTAAAACGCTCGCGCGTCCAGTCAACCGAAGCGCCAAGTCGCTCCATCTGCTTTCGGATTCTCCCCCCGCTTTGGGTCTTCCAATCCCAGCAGCGTTCAAGGAATTTCTCCCTCCCCATTTCGAGACGCCGGCGCTGTCCTTCGCGCCTCCAGGCAGCCAATGCGGATGATCGGCCTTCGAGTTCCGGCAGCGCCTCGCGCCCGATTTCCTGCTCGACAATCATCTGGGTAGCAATGGAAGCGTGGTCGGTTCCCGGAAGCCACAGCACATCCTCTCCCCGCATGCGATGCCATCGCATCAGGATGTCAATCTCCGTGTGCTCAAGCATGTGGCCGATGTGGAGCGACCCGGTGACGTTAGGCGGAGGAATCACCAGACTGAAACGCGGACGAGTTGGATCCCCGGACGGCCGGTAGAGATTCCGTTCAACCCACACACGCGCCCAGAAGGGTTCAATTGATTCCGGCGAGTATACCCTGGGGATCTCTGTTTCCACTTTCACTCCGATCTCGGTGTCATCCCAGTCAGCCGCCATGGAACGGAGGGTTCCTGGCGCAAGCGTCCGACCACACACAAAACGCCTGAAAAAGCTCAAAAATAGTTTACTATACCGTCCGACCGGACTCTGGTCAACGCGCCGATTCTCTGCGGGGATTTCCTGTGTTTCCCAAACCGAGCCTATTTGCCCCACGTCCAACCAGGCCGACTGGAATTCCAGGACCAATCAACATTGCCAAAATGGTATGCAGGTCCATTAAAAGTGATTCAGAGTATTTGGGGGACGGCGAGAAGCAGGAAAACACGCAGGGGCAGAAGATCAGAACGGCTTAAGAATCCTCTTGAACACATGCAGCGGCCCCGTTTCTCCCTTCGAGGTCGTGGCCACCTTTGCACTCTTCTTATTTGTGTCAGAACCCTTCTGGGCTTTTTCCTTCGAATCGTTTGAGTCCTTTTTGTTAGCCGCATTGCCGTTCGGCTCAGCCGGATCGATTTCACGCCCGCCTTTCAAAGCTGAATCGCCGACTGGCTCTACAGCAATCGCACTTGCCGGACCTGCACTGGGCTGGGGATTCTTGGCCATTACCACAGGATTGTTGGAGATATTTGTAAGAATGACAGGCCCATGGCGTGTAGCAGAGAGGTTCGGCCTACTTGTGAGCGTTCCCATCATTCTTTGAAAAAGACTCAGGTGAGTAACATCCAGAGCATCGGCTTGCGCCCGTGCCAGGGTGTCCAAGGTTGGCTGCGGGATTGGTTGGTGCATTGCAGCAAGCTGTTCCTTTGCTGGCGAGGCCATGGGGCTCAAAGGATAATCAACAAGAATACGATCGTAATATGGAATAGCCTTCTCCGGCTGTTTCAGGCGCTCGTAAGTCTGGGCCAAGTACCAGCAGGCCTCGCCCGCCTGGCTGAACGACGGATAATCGTTGACAAGCTCTTGAAACCGGGACCTTGCCGCCGGATTGGCATGATTCTCAAAGTAAAAATACGCCACGTCATACTCGCCCTGAGCCAGCACCTGCTGAACCTCTCGAAGACGAGCTTTGGCACGTGGCATCAAGGGGCTATCTGGATATTTGAGCAGAAACTCCTTAAACTCCGCCTGGGCAAGCCTGGCCTGAGTAAGATCGCGGTCGGGCTTTCCCATTTGGCGGAAGTGAGCCATCGCCACGCGATATTGGGCCATTGGAGCTTCAGGGGCCGTAGGGAAAAACGTGATGAAGTCCTTGTATTCCGACTCCGATTCAGTCAGGCCGGCGGTCCCACCCTGCTTAAAATAGGAGTTTGCAATAGCCAGTTTAGCCTTGGCTAAGTACTCGCTATCCGGATAAGTATTCAGAAGCGTCTGAAGTGTCAGCCGCCCGACGTCATAATGGCCGTGATCAATAGCGTCAATGGACTTCTCATAAAGAATCTTGTCCGGCTGCTGGCCGGTGGGAAGCAAATTGTTCGCAACATCTTTGTGCTGAAGGAGGACGCAGCCAGGTAATACCGTAATCCAAGCCACCAGCAGGCAAATCACCGTTCGACGGTAAGAACTGAGCAAACGGACTGAGAATCCCCGCCCACCTGCTGGCGATACACAGATTTCACGCCTTACTTCCTGTCGTAGACCACCTGTCATGATTTCTTTGTGACGATTCATCACCTTCCCGTCCCTGACTAGTCTTCAGACGCAAACGGAAGAAGATTGCTGGCAGCGCAGTTTAATGAACCCGAGAATTCATTTTTTGCCCGAAAGTGCCGGTGTCACGGCCCAACTCTCGCACAAAAGCACGCATTACCTCACCCCGGTCCTGTTTATCAAAGATGGCAGAACCAACTACAAGGATGTCTGCTCCGGCATGAAGCAACTCCCTTGCCTCCCCTACACCGATACCACCTTCAGCTTCAATCGCAAGATTGAGTCCGCGGGTTTCGCGTACTTTCGCGAGCGCAGCCACTTTATCAATGGAACGCTGTTTGGATCCTTCTGTACGTGTGTCGACAGTGCCACTTTGGACCAGAACGTAATCGAGGTCCTCCAGAATCTCGTAACACCGTTCCACAGGCGTTGCCGGACCTAGCGCCAGGCCCACCTTCACTCCTCGCTTTCTTGCTGAGCTTATTCCGAACGTTACGTCGTGCGTTGCCTCGGGATGGAAGGCCACGTAGTCCGCACCGGCACTGATAAAGTCCTCGATATAGCGCTCAGGCCGTTCAATCATAAGGTGAACGTCCAGCTTCAGTTTCGTCGCTTTGCGGATGCTCCTGACCACCGGCTGACCGACAGAAATGTGAGGCTGGAAATGACCATCCATGACATCAATATGGATTGCCGGCAACCCGAGTGCCTGAACCACATCCAGTGCTTCTCCGAGCCGGTCGAAGTCTGCTGCAAGTATCGAAGGCACAATCGAGGTCATAAACCATGGTGCTGCGGTGGGCTCAGACGACCCCATCCGGCTCAGCTTTCAGGCTAACACACTTCTTGCCACCATGAAAGGGTTGTCGCACTAATTTCAATATTGAAATTTTGGCTCGCCTAGGGCAGGTTTTTATGTAGTGAAAGGTCCCATTGAGCCTTCCAGACGCTTCATACCGCTTCGGACCTATTGCCCGGCAACTATTCCCTCAAATATGAGATTTCAGATCCATTGTTGCACTGTGGACGACTCATTTCCAACCCTGGAAGGACAGCATCAGGCATCCGTCTGCCCGCCAATCGAACTGATAAGATGCGTCCTTAAAGCCCGCATGAACTCTTCAGGAGGAACGGGCATTTCCAGGTAATCGACCGCACCCAGTTGCATCGCCTCCAGGTAGTTTTCCATGTCGGAGGTGCGAGCCAAAACCAGCACTGGGGTGTTCCGGTCAATCTCCAATACCCGCGTTAAGATGTCTCTGCCTTCAAAAGCCCTTCCACCCTGGCCCACGGTTACGAGATCGAACGTCTCGCTCTGTAGCATCGCTAGCCCCTCGCCGTAAGTAGCGCACGCCAGGACCTCATACCCCAATGCCTGAAGAAGGTCGCTGTGATAAGCCAGACTTTCAGGTTCCGCAATCACTACCAGAATCCTGGGAGCCTTCTGAACACGCTTGCTGTTGCCACTATCCCCCATCTCTTCAAATCTCATGCCTGATCCTCCTGTCCCTTGTGTGAGGCTCTTCGTTCTCCGCGTTTTGCCCGGAAGTCAATGGCGGCGTAGGCCGAGGCATATTCGACGTTTGGAAATAACTGGAACCTTGCATTCTCTGCGTAAAATAACCTTCCGCGGCTGCGGGGTCACCAAGGTATTCAAAAACGGTGGGAACCGCATAGCCAGCCCCTTGGCAACGATTGCCCAATACTTCGTGCTTTGCCACACTCGCCGCTTTGCTGATTGTCACCCGTATAGGTCCTTCCTACACGTCGAAGTTTCCCCATGGGACGCAGCGCGCTGCATAGGCTCTCTTGTAACAAGCCCGCAGGAATTAGAAAAGTAGAAAGTTTCGATGTAATTGATAGATTTTTGCTATCTATAATAATGGTATGGAGTGGATCAATTACCACCACTTGCTATACTTTTGGACGGTCGCACGGACGGGCAGCATTGTGAAGGCATCGCAGGAACTTCTGCTCGCCCCTCCAACCATCAGCTCGCAGATTTCTCGCCTGGAAGAGCAGCTCGGTGAAAAGCTCTTTGTGCGCTCCGGCCGCCGGCTGCTTTTAACCGATGCCGGACACATTGCGTTTCGTTACGCCGACGAAATCTTTTCGCTCGGAAGGGAACTAAACGAAACGTTGCGTGGTCGCCCGACCGGACATCCGTTGCGACTGCGAGTCGGAGTGGCCGACCACCTCCCAAAATGGATCGCCTACCACCTGATCAATCCAGCCGTTCGGCTTCCGGGTTCGATCCGAGTCATCTGCTATGAACACCGGCTTGACCAGTTGCTGGCCGAGCTAGCTGTGAACGATCTGGACGTCGTGTTGTCGGACGCGCCGGTCGGTCCTCAGGTGAAAGTCCGCGCGTTTAACCATTTGCTCGGCGAATGTGACGTGGCCTTTTACGCTCAACAAAAGGTCGCCCCGAAGCTGCGGCGAGGGTTTCCCAACTCTCTGGACGGAACTCCCTTTCTCCTTCCCACCGAGGACAGCTCAGTGAGGTTCGGCCTCGATCAATGGTTCAATCAGCAACAGATCCGACCTCTGGTTGTGGGCGAGTTCGACGACTTTTCGTTGCTCCGGACCTTTGCAGAAGCGGGACACGGCGCATTCGCAGCCCCCTGGGTTCTTGACCGCGAAATGCGCCACTACGGCTTCGGCCTTATCGGGCGCACCAGCGCGATCCGGTCCCGCTTTTATGCAATCTCAGTTGAAAGGCGAATTAAGAATCCCGCCGTGGTTGCTATCTCTGCAGTCGCACGCCAGAGGATATTCCGCTTGACTAACCGGTCCCGGCTTTGACCGGAACACAAACCATTTTCTTATCGGGACGGAACCATGCCCGCCATTCGGCCTGATTCTTACTTCTTGAAGAGATTCTCAAAAGCTGCCCGTGCGTCGAGCGGTTTCGAGGACGAAGTCTCCCGTTCAACAGTGGTCCGGGGGGAGAAAAAGGAGCAATGGTTTCGCGAGTCCTTCTTGGGGATTCGCGCCGTAATGGGCTTTGCGCATTCGAACCGGCTTCCCGTGTCAAAAAACGTGCATTGGCGGCAACTGTGCAACTCGGCTCCGCAATTCGGACACTTGGCCATTGGGTCAATGCTGGTGGGAAGGATGGTCGCACAGGAACCACATCGCCAAACAACGCGCTGCCCTGGCATCACCGGAGTTCGAGGACCGAACGTTTCCTCCTTCTTTTGCGGCCGGCCCTCGCGTTCCGGGGCATCCGAGTCCATGTAGCCCCGCTGTTTATATTTCCTGCCCATTACAAAACCTCATCTCTGAATTTGGGAAATGTATCTGATGACGCAGCTTCCTTTATGATAGGGCCGTAAGGCAGTCAGCGCCAAGGAGATTATTGCTGAGAAGTACGCTTGTACTCCCCAAGCCACAAAAGACACCCCGAACTACGTGAGATCGGTAAAGCGGGTTTCTTATCTGGAAGCTAAGAACAGAATTCCAAAGACAGGTCGAACAATCAATTCCACCCAATCGCAGGACAGCGTCCGGAGAAACAGCAACCCTCGCTGAATCGGGGAGAACTGTTGGCCCTACTTCTTTTTCTTGGCGCCCAGCGACCGGATATACCTCAGCACATCCTTCATCTGCTGTTCACTTAGCTTCCCCTTGAACGAGACCATCGCGGTTCCCTGCACTCCGTTCTCGATGGCATCGAGCATTTCCTTATCGGTATGGGCGGCCTGCCACTTTGGGTCAGTGAAATCGGGAGTCTTGATGGCAGGATATCCTTTGCCTTCGATACCATGACACATGGAACATTTTTCCCTGAAGATGCCGGCGCCTTCGGACTTTTCAGGCGCAGCATAGGACATTGAGATGCCAAAGGCAATCGATCCCGCAACCATAAACGTCAAAGCCAAGCCTCGGAAAGGTCTCATAAGGTTTATCTGTGACCTCAGAGATGAAATTCAGCGCGGTAAACTTCACCGACAACCACAAAGCTCACACCTTCCTAGTACTTGATGACATTGAATAGCGCTCGTTCATCGGGACCTAAACGCTTCTAATTCATAGGCCTAGATATAACGCGTACTCGCGTCACTTAGTACTAGTCCCACTGTGCACGGGACAGTCTGCCTTCAAGGCTTCAGCCAAAGGGACGTTCTGTCCCGGATACCGTGGATATCCGCCTCCGGCCAGATCGTCCTTTCGGATCTGACGCAAGCAGCCATCCGCCTGGATGGCGGTGCATGCCTGCAGGTTGGCGCTCAGGCAACCTGCACTCTACAAAGCTTTTTGCGATACGCCGCGATCAGCCCCATCGCCCCACGCTGACCGCGCACGCAAATCGGTAGCAACATTTATGCTATGAAGAGAGCCACGAAAAATCAAGCACGATCAGCATTGCTTCTGGCATAGTGCAGGATCAATGCCCTCGTGCACCCGCTATTCACCAGCCGTCAGGAGCCCTTTGAGGATTATCCCGCCGCCTGATAAGATGGGCCTTGGGGAATGAATCTAAGCAAGTTCAATGCGGTTGGTCGGACCTCTTGAAAAGTGTCCTAATCTCGACTTACGAACTCGGTCGCCAGCCTTTCGGTCTGGCGTCTCCCGCTGCGTGGCTCCGGCGTGCGGGATCTTCTGTGACGTGCCTTGACCTCTCATGCCAGTCGCTCAATGAAGAAGCTATCAAAGTGGCCGACCTGATCGCGTTCTACGTCCCGATGCACACGGCAACGCGGCTGGCGGCACAACTTCTTCCTACGGTTCGGAAGTTGAATCCTCAGGCCCATCTCTGCTGCTATGGCCTCTATGCGCCTGTGAACGAGTCATTCCTGCGCAAGCTGGGGGTGCAGACAATTTTGGGCGGAGAGTTCGAAGCGGGTCTTGCAGCAACACTCGAGCGCCTGCGAGAGAACCGTACATCGCCGGAGGCGCAAACACTGCCCACCATCTCGCTGTCCAGACAGAGTTTTCTAACCCCGGAACGGCAAACTCTGCCGCCGCTCAGCCGCTATGCAAAACTCGTTTGGGGAGACAACGACGCCCGGGTTGCCGGCTACACCGAAGCCAGCCGGGGATGCAAACACCTTTGCAGGCATTGCCCGATTGTTCCCATTTATGAAGGTCGCTTTCGTATTGTCCAGCCGGAAGTCGTGTTGGAAGATATCCGGCAGCAAGTGTCTATGGGAGCCACGCACATCACTTTTGGCGACCCTGACTTTTTCAATGGCATCCGCCACGCCATGCGAATCGTCACAGCCATGCACGCTGAGAATCCCGCGGTCACTTACGATGTCACGATCAAGGTCGAACACTTGTTGAAGCATGCGGGATTCCTCTCCGCGCTCCGCGAAACCGGATGCGCCTTTGTGACCAGCGCAGTGGAATCGCTGGATGATGAAGTTCTTCTCCGGCTCGAAAAAAGGCATACCCAGAGGGATTTTGTTCGCGCCTTGCAACACTGCCGACAAGCCGGCCTTGCGATTTCGCCCACATTCGTTGCATTCACCCCATGGACAACCCTCGAAAGCTATTGCGATTTCCTCAACGGATTGCGGGAGTTCGACCTAGTGGATTACGTTGCCCCCATCCAGCTTGGCATTCGTCTCCTGATTCCTGCAGGCTCACGGCTGCTGGAACTCTCGGAAATCGCGGGACTGGTTGGGC
Source organism: Acidobacteriota bacterium (assembly GCA_021827245.1). The sequence continues at coordinate 14,449 of JAKAWN010000054.1, forward strand.
CGTTCGACGAAGCCGCACTGGCTTACCCCTGGTCCAATCAGGACCCGAGAGTGGATGAATTGTGCACGCGAGTGCAAAGGGTTGTTCATGAAGGGGGGAAACAGAAAGCAACACGGCGGCAGATCGTTCAGCGCGTGGTTAAGATCGCTTATGAAGCAGCGGGGATCGAACCTCCTGATCTGCCGGAGCCGGCCGATCGTCTGGACCGTGCGGCAATTCCATACCTGACTGAGCCCTGGTATTGCTGAGCCGAACCCACGGGAGACCAGTTGGCTTCCCTTCACCACGATGTGGCTTTGGTCTGACGAAGGCGGTCATGCAAGCGGAATTGGGAACTCACTGTAAATCCTGCTACGAAAGAAAGAGAGGAACGATTGGCTTACGACGTCTTTGCAGATCATCTTGCTCAAAAGTTGGGACTGAGCCACGCACCGATTGGAATTGCTTTTCTTGAAGAGGCGCCCGGTGGCGTCAAGCATTACGAAGAAGCTGTTCCCTCGGCATGCACCTTCTGGAAAGCTGCCGAGCGTGAACTCTTTTATACCACCGCGTCCGACCACTACAACTGCCCCATCGGCGCCATCACCCAGGGATTCCAAATCCCCAAGCATGTTTCAGACAACGCCATGTCGCTGATCGAAATGATGGGCAAAATCTCATACTTGGAAGCCGCCGAGGCCGGCAACGTTCCGATGGTGGAAAAGAAGCACGTCGTCATTGTGTACGGTCCACTCAAGGATTTTGGTGAAATCCAGCCGGACGTCGTCCTCCTGATCGCCACGCCTTTTCAGGCCATGGTGATATCGGAGGCCACTGGAGTCGCTTCATGGGGAACGGGACACGAAAGCCGAACACTGGGGCGGCCAGCCTGTGCTGTGATTCCCTCGTCCATGAAGAGCAATGACACCACGATCAGCATGGCCTGCATGGGTGCTCGCACATTCGCAGGTATCAAGGACGGAGAAGTCCTCATCTCAATTCCGGAGCAAGCGCTCATGGAGCTTCAAACCCGGCTGCCTGTCATCCTTGATGCAAACGCAGACATGAAGAAGTTCTACGAGACGCACAAAGCCAACTTTCCGACTGCATAGCCTTATGGAGAATCACGTTTCCGCCTCCGAACCGGCCGCACCCAGCGGCGAAAAGCGGCGCCTGTTGCTGCTGACCACCACCACGGGCTATCAGACCCGCGCATTCGTCCAGGCGGCGGAAAAGCTCGGCCTTGCCATCGCTTTTGGAACCGACCGCTGCCATGTTCTGGAAGATCCCTGGCAGGACGGCGCACTGGCGTTGAAATTCGAAAATCCCGAGGAGGCTGCTGCCCGGGTCGTCCAACTGGCGCGCAGGCAGCCGATTCATGCTGTTGTGGCCTTGGGCGACTCCGCGCCTCCCACGGCCTCGAGAGTTGCCGAAGCGCTCGGGCTCCCGTACCATCGGCCCGAAACGTCGGATATCTGCCGCGACAAATATCGTTCCCGCCAGGGACTGCATGAGTGCGGACTGAATGTTCCGCGCTTCGCCCGCTTCCCGCTTGATGCGAATCCGGCAGACATAGTAAAGACAGGAACGATACCTGTCGGTTTCCCGTGTGTCCTGAAGCCGCTGGCGTTGTCAGCAAGCCGTGGGGTGATTCGCGCCAACAACGCGCTGGAATTCGTCAGCGCTTTTAAGCGTATCCAGGCGCTGTTGCGCTCGCCGGCAGTGCAGGTCAGGCGGCAGGAAACCAGCAACTATCTGCAGGCGGAGGAATATATCGACGGAGACGAAATCGCCATCGAGGGTGTGGTCGATCACGGCAGGCTCAAGGTTCTTGCTATTTTCGATAAGCCTGATCCGCTGGTCGGCCCTTTTTTTGAAGAGAGCATTTACGTGACGCCTTCCCGCATGGAGCGCGAAACTCAGGCAGAGGCTATCGAAGCTATGAGGCGCGCAGCAAAGGCTCTTGGGCTCTGCCATGGGCCTCTGCACGCCGAACTTCGGATTAACAGCCGGGGCCCCTGGATGCTGGAAGTGGCCGCGCGTTCCATGGGCGGATTGTGCTCCCGGTCGCTGCGTTTCCGTTCGCCCGGAAAGGATGAAAACATCTCGCTAGAGGAACTGCTCATCCGGCTGGCACTTGGAGAAGATATTGAAACCGTCCGCCGCGAGGAATCGGCTTCCGGCGTAATGATGATTCCCGTCCCTGAGGCGGGAGTTTTTCAGGGTGCGGAAGGAATCGAGGTAGCCCGCCAGACGCCCGGCGTCGAAGACATTATCATCACCGCGCGGCCCGGCGAAAAGCTGGTTCCGCTGCCGGATGAATCGAGTTATCCCGGCTTCATCTTTGCGCGCGGCCCGTCGCCCGAATTTGTCGAGCAGTCCCTGCGCCAGGCACATCAGAAACTACATTTTGTGCTGAGCCCGGCATTGCCGGTGATATGAAGGTGTAGGATTCAAGCTCTTCCGTAGCGGCGGTTTGTGACCGCGGTTTTCATTTTCAGGCAAAGGCCGGCGCTCATAGAGCGCCGCTACAAATCCAGAAGTGCGCGGCGCGTCACGCAGTCCTCGTGTCTCAGGCTTTTTTCTGCGGTGGGACGTAACCCGGAGGCAGCGCTGCTCCTTCGCCAAAGAAGAACTGCTCCATCTGCTGGGCGATGATTTCCTGCGACTCTTTGCTGGCAGGAGCCAGGCGGTACTCGTTGATCAGCATCTTCAAGTATTCCAGCCAGAGCTTCCAGGCATCCTGGGACACATTGTCATAAATGCGCTGCCCCAATTCTCCCGGCCAGGGCGGCTCATCCAGGCCCGGCAACATTTTCTGAAATTTCACGCATTTGACCATGTGTTCTGCCATCAGAAGCCTCCGCTTAAAAGCTTGTCTCAAGGAATGCCCCGAACCGATTCAGCGCTCGGAGCCGAAGTGAGCTTCAACCGTTCATTATACAGGAAATGCGCCTTGATCAAAGGGATCTATCGCGCAGACCGCCGGCCTTGCGGTCTGCGGCTCTTGTTTGGGTCTGGGAGTGATGGGAATCAGCAGTAACAAAGAATCACCCGAGCCACTGCACTGGAAAATAACACAAAGACGGTGGTCGTCCGAAGAAGCGCGGCGGCCAGATCCCGGAGAGGACCGCCCGGAAACAGGGCGGCCAACACGATTGCAGGAATCCCTACGACAATCCCTAGAAATGCATGATTGACGGTTTCGATGTCCGGTTCTGCCAACTCAGCCGTTGTGCATTCATTCCGCATTTCTGGGCGACGCCAGAACGGCAACTTCCAGCGGAGCTAGCGATACCTTTGTTACGCCAGAGCGTCCGGAAATCATGTCAATCATCGGGTGAGGCAATCCGATCTCGTTGTGGGTGGCCTCCGTAAGGTTCAGCAGGAAATAAAAGCGCGTTTGGGAATCCTCCCGGCTGGTAACTTCAACGCCATAGGGCGCGGCAATGAGGGGGGAAAGCTTGCACGTACTGCCGACCGTGCGCGCCAAGGCTTCGTAGAAACCAGGCTGGGCGCAATCGGTCCCGACGTAAAAGATCCAACCTTGCCGGTAACGACTGCGGGTGACCGCGGGACGCCCGTCCTGGCGATCACCGTGAAAAGTCGCAACTGGTTCTGCACCCTGAAGCGCCAGTGATTCAAGGATCGTACGCGGGCGGTAAATCGTGTTATTGCCGGAGAAACTGATTCCAAATCCTGTGCGCTGCAGAAAAGGATACTGAATCAAATCCACATCGCCTTCCACAACCACGCCTGCCATTTTGGCGAATGCGCCCGGCGGAAGCACATGCCTCATGCTATTGTCCATTTTCTGAGTTGCGGCCCGGTAGTTGAGGACGAGAGCCCCGCCGCCGGAAACAAATGCTTGCAGTCGATCGATCGCCGCATCATCGATGAGATGCAAATTCGGCGCGACAACCAGTTTGTATCCTGACAAGTCTGCTGCCAGCGGGACAACGTCAATGTTGCGCTGCAGCACCTTGAAGCCGCTGTAGTAGCGGTGTGCCTCCTTGTCGTAATGCCGCCCCTTATTTCCGACCGACCAGAATCCCTGTGACCACTCGTTCGCAAAGTCGTAAAGCAGAGCGACATCCGCCCGCGTGATCGCCCCCGCCAGGCGTGGACCGAGCCGGGCAAACTCTTTCGCAACTTGTTGAAACACCGGCTTGGCCGGATTAATGGAACCGTCAAATCGCTTGATACCCGACTCGACGTATTGCTCGTTGCCCGCGTATGGACGGCGCCACTCAAAAAAAAGCTGCCCGTGGCTTCCGTGAGCCAGATCGATATAGGCTTGCAGGCGCAATCCCTGATCGGACGCATCGGCCGGGGAGTAAGCCATCTGTTCGGCACAGAAAAACCGCTGGTGAGGCCCCGCGCACCTGGACAAGTCGTGATTGAGCCCGGCGCTATACTGCACCTGGAATTCCCTGAGGCCCGGAGCCACAACATAGTTGTCCCATGCAGTCGCATCCAGAATTTCCGCGCCGGTAAATACGTCCACTGACCACGTAGTGTTAGGCCAGTTCGTATAAATGAACTGATTCTTGATGGCTTTCCGCAGAATGGCGGCCTGGCGCCGCAGATGGTTCAGGAACGAATCCGAGAAAAAATGGCGGTACGCTAAAGTTATAGCGGGTTGCCAGCCACCTTCCGCCGAGTTCTTTGGAAAGTCGATCTGGGACCAGTCAGAATATTTGTTGCTCCAGAATGCCCCGTTCCAGGAGCGATTCAGCGCATCCAGGGTGCCATACTGTTCCTTCAACCAGAGCTGAAAGGCTCGTTTGGAATCTGGATCGTATAATTCGAACGGATAGCCGGGCTCATTGTCCAGTTGCCACCCAATCACGCCCGAATGATGGCCGTAGTGCTCTGCCAGCGCTGTAACAACGCGCACGCACGCCTCTTCATAATTCGGGCTGTTCGGGCAATAACCCTTTCGTCCACCGTAAGTATAAGGACCATATCGATTGCCGCTCAGAACGTCCGGATGCAATTGGTATAGCCAGGGAGGAACCGAAGCGGTTGGTGTGCCAAGGATGACTCTAATGCCGTGCCGATTGGCCAGGCTGATTGCCTGATCCATCCAGGCGAACTCGAATTTTCCGGGCGCTGGTTCAAATATCGCCCACGCAAATTCTCCCATGCGAACTGTATTCAAGCCCAACTCCTGCATCTGGCGGAAGTCTGTTTCCCACTCCGAAGGTGCCCACCACTCGGGATAATAAGCCGTCCCCAGAAAATAACTGTTCCACAAAGGTTGCTTTCCTTCTTCCGTTCCGCTGGCAGGAGGCGCATCGTTCGAAGAAAGCGAAGGTGCTGTATCGAACTCCGGCTTGCTCGCGCGCAGCAGAGCTTGCAGTTCATCCAACCTTCTGTTTCCCATCAAGCTGCCTACCCCAACAGAGCTCGCCAGCTTATTGAAAGATCTTCTGTCCATTACGCTCGTTTCCCTCCCCTCGATTTGACCTGAATTAGTCTTCCGGCTTTTCTACGGTTGCGAGTATACACCCGCGATCTCCGCCCAACCTGTGTTCTCTGCAAGTGCGCCGCGGGTGGCATTTATACGCGCGTTTTCGACCCTGCAAAACGATCCTCCCGCTCTCTGAAGTCGGCTTTTTCTGGCACAACTCCATTCTGCAGGCGAGGATCCCGTTGCATTTTCAAATAGGAATAGTGGTTGGAAAGGGGATGCCGGAAGAAATGAGGGGCAGGATTTCAGGTCTGGAACCGGCAAGGCTACGAGGAACTCTCCGGCACAAGTGAAACTTCATCCAGCCGGATGAAATCTTGAATAACGTGTTCGTGGGAGTCGTCGAGCTGGTTCATGGGGCCAAAATAGGCCACACGTCCGTCAACCAGAAAAACGACGCGATCGGCAAGCTTGCGCGCCAGCTTCATATCGTGAGTCACCACCACGGAAGTGAGGCCAGTCTGCTTCTTGAGCTTCAGAATCAGGTCCCCAATCGTCTGGGCCATCAAGGGGTCAACCATCGTCGTCGGCTCGTCGTAGAGGATGGCTTCAGGCTCAGCCGCGAGCGAACGGGCGATGGCCACGGCGCGCTTCATCCCCGTGCTCAAGTCCGAAGGCATCAAGTCGCGCACTTCCTGTAAGTCAACAAGTGACAACAATTCGTCCACGCGGCTTTGAATTGCGTTTTCATCGAGGCGCTCGCCGCGAGCCACGCGTTCCCGCAACGGATAAGCAACATTCTCTCCGGCCGTCAATGAATCGAACAAAGCTCCGGATTGGAAAACCATGGTCACGCAACGGCGGACCTCGAAAAGATCTTCCTCCGCCATCTTTGAGACTTCCCGGCCTCCCACAAGGACCTGGCCTGCGTCGGGCTGGAGAAAACCCAGAATATGCTTGAGCGTCACGCTCTTGCCGACGCCGCTCCGGCCCAGAACCACCACCATTTCTCCGCGCTCAACTTCAAAACTGACGTCGATCAGCACCGGAAGTTCGTCGAACGCCTTGTAAACATTCCGGAACACGATGTACGGCTGGCCGTTCGCTTCCCTTCCCTCGCATTCACGTGTCATTTCTTAACCCATTCCGCCAGTGCCGCTGATTCCAGTTTAGACCGAAGCGCTGCCGTGGTGAAGGTCGAGCTGTTATGCAAGTGTCGCGTTCCATGCATCAAGCCTCTTTCTGGCGGATTCGTAGTCTTCCGGAGTATTCATATTATCGAAAATCGAGGACCGGAATCCGGCACGAGCCAGATCAGTCCACGGAATCACTTCGCACCTCACCCCGGGAAAGAAGTGACTGAGCTTGTTTTCTCCCGCTGCCAGGCTGGCTCGAATGGCGCGGAGCGCCTGCCGGCGATATACGGCGCAAAGAGGCTGCAGCCGGCCATCTCGTGAGCGCGGAATCGTCACATCACCTGCGCCGGCAACTGCACGCCTCGCAAGGTAGCCGAGCAAACGACGGGTGACAAAGGGTAAGTCACATCCCAGGACCAGGTTGAATTCCGTCCGGGTGTGCAGAAGCCCTGTGTAAATACCCGCCAAGGGTCCCCGGCCCGTCACAGTATCCGTCACGTGTAAAACATCAAAATCCGTCGAGCACCCGGAAGGTCCGCCCACGACAGCAACCACGCGCGCTGCCGAACGCAGCAACCGGATTTGCCGCTCAAGCATAGTCTGGCCTTCGATCAAAAGAGTTGTCTTGGGGCGACCCATGCGCCGGCTCGCTCCTCCCGCCAGCACGAATCCTGTCAGAGATAAGTGCCGGACAGGAATCAATCGTGTGTCGCGAATCACGCCCAATTACTATATCCCTGACTCGCCGCAAGTCCGCGAGGCTCTGAGGAATCACCGACAAAATAAGGCGGATTTCGTCATCATACGGCCAAGGCGATGAAGCCCGCAGGAGTTACTGTATACCATCCGATTGATAGCGGCCTGACAAAAAAAGGTTGCGATTATAAGAGCTTGTGGTAAATTCGGGCAATATGATCCTTGGAAAGTCGGTCTCAAAATCCCTCCTGGAACGCTTCCATGCCGCCCATTGGCGCAGACCCCTGATCGTGGTCGGCGCAACCGTGATCGCGATCGAGGCCTTGTTTCTGGCACTCGTCATTCATCGGCGGCAGGTTGCGGATAATGCCCTCGCCAAAGAGGCGCTCCTCGCCGTGAAAGAAGTGAAATTCATAAGCGAAAAACGCGAGGTGTGTTCCGTCGAGAAGCTTCCACCAAGAACAACCTTCAGCGACTTCCTCTCCAATCTGGGACTCGAACCCAATACCATCCAGAAAGTCGTTCAGGACGTTCGCCCGGTTTACAATCTGGCGATGGTCCACGCCGGCAACCTGGTCACGCTGGTTAACTCCGGGCAGGGCGCATTAAAGGAGATCGGCTACGAGATCGATCCTGAACATACGCTCTGGATCAGGAAGGAAAATCCCGGATTTGACGCCACCATCAGGAAGATTCCGGTCGTCACTAAGGTGGCGGAAGTATCGGGAACAGTGCACAGTTCGCTTTTTACTGCGGTTGAGAATCAGGGCGAGCGGGACCAGCTTACGCTCAACTTTGCCGATATTTTCGCCTGGGACTTTGACTTCAATACCGACACACAAAACGGCGACCGCTTCGAGGTAATTGTTCAGAAGAAATTTCTCAACGGGAAGTTCGAGAGCTACGGAAAAATTCTGGCGGCGGAATACGACAGCGGGAAACAGCATTATCAGGCTCTCCTGTTCCATGACCCGGACGGGCAGCCGGCCTACTACGCACCCGACGGCAAGGCAGTCAAGAAAGCCTTTCTACGATCACCTTTGCGGTTTGCTGCACCCATCACGTCGCGCTTCAGCTACCACAGATTTCATCCCATCCTGAAGCGTTACTTGCCTCACCTTGGCATCGATTACGGAGCGCCAATGGGCAGCAAAGTGCAGGCTGTGGCTAATGGCACCGTGATTTTTGCCAGCTGGGACGGAGGAGG
>JAKAWN010000557.1 GCA_021827245.1 Acidobacteriota bacterium
GTCCTGTTTGGTCACGGTCTTGGTGCGCTTGCAGTTGACCGGCATGCAAAGCGACAACGCCTTCTCGCCCTTCTTCACGTACCTGCCTAGCTCCTTCCACTTCGGCCAAGTGGCGAGCGGCCCCGGCTGGATGCCTCGCTCAAAGCACTGGAACAAAGCCAAAAGCTGGTTGCCCAAACTGTAGTTGTGGAAGCGGCTGTAAGCCTCGTGAATGAAGCCCGGTTTCTTTACGGCCTCATCGAGCAACGCCGCCCACGAAATCAGCGGCTTTCTCTCAGGCCGTCCATTGACGGACGCCCCCGCTGTGTTCGCCGTCGCCTGATTCGCCGGCTGACGGCTTGCTTCTGATGTGTGACTTGTTTTCATTTCCTCGGTCACGGTTGTTTCTCCTTTTCTGCCCTGCTTCTCGCGGGGCACCCAAGGGCAGGGGGCGCGTGCTCCTGCGGTGGCTTTTGCGGGGGAACCGAAAAAATCTCGCTTGATTCGCCTGATTTTTTTGGAGGGACCGCAACCCGAAGGGACCCTGAGCAGTTGGGGGAAGCCAAGCCTGCGCCCGCAAGGCGCACGAGTATTCGCCCGCCTGCCGTGCCCGCGAGAATAAGGGGCGCTAGAAAAGGAATCTGACCGGGGAAGGAATCGCAGGCAGAGGAGTATGAGTCGCGCCGACTACGCGAAAGTGGGTGATAGGTCTGGCCACCTCCGAGCGCGCGGGATTGACTCCGTTCAGCGTATGATAGGAGGCGCCGGGACGACGGATGACCTGTGCGTTGTCGCCGATTCTGGATTAAAATGAGGACCGACTCGACTCTGGAAATACAAACGTGGGAAATAGCTAGAATAGCCGGAAGCTGCCGCAGACAATCCCAGTGTCTGATGAGCGACCATAGCCGACAAGCATGCTTTTGAAGATACGCTGGGAGGAGGAGACTGCACCGTGAGCTCAATTAAAGAGATAAGCATCGACCGAGATACGCTCGGGCATGCGCTCGCTGATGGCAATTGGGCCGTCCCTCGGTACCAGAGAGCTTACGCTTGGGAGGAAGTAAATGTGCGAGAGCTCTTTGATGACTTTGCGACTGCAATTGCTGACAAGCAGCCTGAGTATTTCTTAGGCTCGATCGTTGTCACTCAATCTGGCTCGGAACGCCCGGAGATAGTTGACGGGCAGCAACGGCTTGCAACTGTTTCGATCTTTCTTGCAGCAGTTCGGGATTACTTCGTTGGCATGCAGGAGGGGGATACGGCGGATGGCTTACAGCGCCGATTCTTGCTTAATGAGGATGTTTGGACGAAACAGCTAACGCCAAAGCTCAAACTGAACGAAGTCGACCACGATTTCTTTCAGCGCACAGTGCTGCAACCGCCGAATCCCGAAAGATCAAAAATCAAACCTTCCCGTGATTCCCACAAGCGGATCCAAAATGCAAATAAGTTAGCCAGTGAGCGGGTCTCGAAAATTGTGTCTGGGTCCAATCAGCCGGACCAACGGCTACGAGAGTGGGTGGACTTTCTGGAAAAGCGAGCCCTTGTGATCTGGGTGGCCGTTCCGGACGACCTGAACGCGTTTACGATATTTGAGACATTAAATGATAGAGGCTTGGACCTTGCCATAACAGACCTGCTCAAGAATTACTTGTTTCATCGCTCAGATGATCGGATCAATGAAGTGCAGCAAAGGTGGGTCTCGATGTTCGCAACGATCACCTCCGTTGCGCCCGAAGATGAAGTGAAACATTATATCCGTTACCTCTGGTCATCTCGAAACGGATTGACCAGAGAAAGGGAACTGTATTCTTCCATCAAACAAGAAATAACCACAAAGAACAAGGCGGTGCAATTAGCTGACCTGTTGGCCGAAGAAGGGAAGCTCTATGCAGCTATGATAAATACAAATCACGAATTTTGGAATGCCTATGGCAGCAATGCTAGGCTGCATATGGATACGCTGAACCTTTTAGGGATGGAAAGGATAAGACCTCTTATTCTAGCAATCCTCTCCGAATTCCAAGTTAAGGAAGTGAGACGTGCGTTGAAGCTACTCGTCTCGTGGGGCGTTCGATTGCTGATCGCCTATTCGAGTGCAGGCGGCCTCGAGAAGAACTATTCCGATCGAGCGGTTCAAATTAGGAATAAGGCGATCAAGACCGCCGCGCAGCTACAAAAGGAGATGAAGGCTCTGATTCCGGGAGACGACGACTTCAAGAAGTTCTTTGCAATCGCTAGGGTCGGGAAGGGATGGCTTGCCAGATACTACCTCCAGGCACTTGAAAGGCAATCGCGTGGAGAACCCGAACCCGAGCTGATCCCGAATACAAACGAGGAAGAGGTAAATCTCGAACATGTCCTGCCTCAGAATCCTGAGCCAGGAACATGGACAGGTTTTGACGCAGAATCTATAGGCACATACACGAGTCGGCTCGGAAATTTGACCCTTATGAAGAACAAGGAAAACTCGTTGTCTGGCAACGAAGATTTCGCGGACAAGAAGAAACGATACTCCAAATCCGATTTTCAGCTAACTTCGAGTATTTGCAGCGCAGCCATTTGGAACTCCCAGGCGATCGAGGAGCGTCAAGCGCGACTTGCCATCCTCGCAGTTAAGACGTGGCCGGCAACAGTCTGAACCCATGCGCCATTCCTCAAGCATCGCCAAATTGGAGCGGGCCGCCAGAGAAAACCTTCCGCTGACAACCTCGGAAGCGGCGACAATGACTGGCTATACGCGGGATCATATCGGCTTAATGCTTCGTCGTGGAAAACTAATTGGATCGAAACGTGGGAGAGATTGGTTGGTTGACCCAAAAAGCCTAGCTCGCTATGTCAAAGCGGAGCCCAAACCCGGTCGTAAGCGAGTCTGTTGACAATATATCGTCTAGCCGATATATTTCCCATATGGCCTACAATGGAGAATACCGTCCACCTAAGATCGTTGCGAAGTACGTCGGGCCGCAGGGGATTCTATTTCGGGCTGACGTCTTGGACCTGCTTGCCAATATTCGCGAAAATTCAGTCGATCTCGTCTTCGTTGACCCACCATTCAACCTTGGGAAGGATTACAAAGTCCCTGAATTCCACGACGCCATGGCGACCGAAATATACCGAGGGTGGTGCAGAACTTGGATACTTGAACTCGTTCGTGTACTAAGGCCGGGGGGGGCTTTTTTTCTATACCACATGCCCGCTTGGCTTATGGATTTCGGGGCATGGCTCAACTCAAGCCACCTGTTGGAGTATAAGAGTTGGATCGCGCTCAAGATGAAAAGCAGCTTTCCGGTCCGGGGGCGAATCCACCCCGCGCACTATGGACTCCTGCATTATACAAAAGTAGGGGGCGCCCCCATTTTTAACGTTGTCCGGGCTAAGTCGCCAGTCTGCAGGAAGTGTGGTGAGCTGATCAGAGATTACGGCGGATACAAACAAAAATACGACAAGTACAAGGATGATGAGGGGAACACATGGGTACAAATAAGCGACTTCTGGGAGGACACCAGGCCCGCTCGTCACCAGGAAAAATTTCACGATAAGAAAATCAATGAACTGCCGGTCCAAATTCCAGAGCGTGCGATCCTCATGGCCAGCAAGCCGGGAGATGTGGTGTTAGATTGCTTTGCCGGAAGCGGAAGCACCTTGCATGCGGCCCAGCAGCATAATCGCATTTGGATAGGCGGAGAGTTCGGAAAACCTACAGCGGCACTTCGACGCATTAGGACTTTTTTTGGAAATAAGGAAGCAAGTGCTGCTCCCTCTCGCGCCATGGATTGTTTCACAGCGAAGTTTAAGACTGCCGTAATCGTGCCGTACATCACGGAGATTGCCCAGCCCATCTCAAAGGTTAGAGCGTTGCGAAAAGCCTCGCTTTCGCCTGACAAATTTGGTGGCAAGAGCCGGATATTCTAGCCGTAGGATCCAGGCCTTTCTGAAAGCCAACGGACAATTTCGGGCGAAAGCGATGTTTACTGCATGACGCGCCACAGGCGTTTGGAATGTGTTCCCCGGTGCAGACCAATCGCGAGCAGCAAGCGAGGTCGAGGGAGGAAAAATGCAGCAGCG
>JAKAWN010000558.1 GCA_021827245.1 Acidobacteriota bacterium
CGCGGGCAGGTGTGCCCCGGCCATGTATTTCAAAAAGTACGGCTGCTTTGAGCCGCGTGTAAAACTTGGGTCCGAAGACCCATTCAAAATATCGCTGCCACTTCCGGTAATCATAGTGCTAGCTAAATCACGAACCGCTGCAGCTTGACGCTCATGGCAAGTCCCAGGCCTAGAAAAACAAAGAGCATCGACGACCCTCCTTCGCTCATGAGCGGCAAAGGAATACCTGTGATCGGAAACACGCCGATCATCATTCCGACATTCACCGCAACTTGAAAAAACAAAACCGCGGCAAATCCGATGAGGAGAAAACTGCCCGCACGGTCGGCTGCCGCCCGTGCCCCTTCAAGCAAACGCCACAACAGGACAATATACAGCAAAAAAACAGCCAAAGTGCCGACGAAACCTCGCTCCTCAGCAAACGCAGCGAAAATGGCGTCGGCGTGGGAAACCGGGATAAATCCCAACTGGCTTTGCGTGCCTTTACCCAAGCCTCTTCCCCAAAGGCCGCCTGAGCCGACTGCGATCTTTGTCTGCGTCACCTGATAGCTGGAGCCTTGGGTGTTCTGCTTAGGGTGGACAAACGCTTCAAGCCTCTCCCGTTGATACGGGCGCAACAAATCCCAGCCAACCGGTAATGCCAACAAGCCTATCAGTCCCAAAACCGCAATCTGCCGGCGTCGGATGCCTGCCAGAAATGCTGCTACTGCCACGATGGGCAAGTAGGTCAGCGCGGTTCCCAGGTCGGGCTCAATCGCAACCAGGAAACCCGGCACACCTGCCAGGAGCCCCAGCTTTGCTAATTCTCCCCACGTGAAAGCCTTGTTTCGCCTCTTTGCGAACATGGCTGCCACTGCCAATATTATAACCAACTTGACAAGTTCTGACACCTGCAAAGTAAACCCGGCAATCTGAAGCCAGCGGTGGGTGCCGGCGACGCGCGGACCTGCAACCAGTACGCCGACCAGCACGAGAACGCTGAGCAGGTAAAGCCAGGAGACATGACCCAAAATCAGATGATAATCAATCTGGCTTACAATCAGTGTCAGGCCACAGCCGAGCAAGATCCAGTAAACCTGCTTTTGGAACTGTCCTGCGAGTGGAGTTTGAGCGGTTGTGCTGTAGACTTCCACCAGTCCGACTGCGGCAATGGCGAGTGCCATGCCCAGCAGTAACCAATCGAAATCACGGAAGTTGAGAGAATTGCTCATAGTTTGCAGCCGTTCCTATTGTCCTGTTGACGAAGCGCCGGCCTTTACCTTGTTGTTCATCTGACTTACCAGTTCTGGCGGAGTGTTCTTGCTCTCCTTCTCCTGGTAGTAGGCCTTAATCACGTCTCCAGCAATGGGAGCAGCGAAGTGGGATTCCTCGCCCCGCATCACCAGAACGGCCACTACTATGTGAGGATCAGGGGAAGGAGAGTAACCCACAAACCAAGCATTGTTTCTGTAACGTGCTTTGTGGGCGGAATCCTGCAATCCCGCACTCACCACCTGTGCCGTCCCCGTCTTGCCAGCGATATCCAGTCCGGGGCATCGCGCGCCTACCCCGGTACCTCCGGCTTCATTGACAACCCCCCACATCCCGTTCGTAACGGCTTGCACGGTGCTTGCGTGGAGCGGGAACCGAACCGTTGAATGGGCTGGCGGATCCACTCCAATGTTCTCCAATTCCTGGCTGAACGCCAAGTGCGGGCGGACAAACTTGCCGCCGGAAGCGATTCCCCCGACAAAGTAGGAAACCTGGAGCGGCGTTACTTCGACCGCTCCCTGTCCGATCGCCACTGAGATCGTCTCGCCAGGCCACCAAGGATGGTGATAAACACTCTCCACCCAAGCGGGGGAAGGGATGAGGCCGGGTTCCTCATCCGGCAGGTCAATCCCCGTACGATGGCCTAATCCCAGGTGGTCAGCATAGTAATCAATCTTTTGGATACCCAGCATCTTGCCCAGGGTATAGAAATAATCGTCACAGGATCTAACAATGGCCTTATGGAAATCGGTTGTTCCGTGCGCGCGCCAGTCATGGAACGTGTGTCCGTAAATGGTGACTTGCCCGCGGCAGTCAATTGTGAAATCGGGCGTGATGGTTCCAGTTTCAAGCGCCGCTGTCCCCGTGATGATCTTGAAGACAGATCCCGGCGCGAGTTGCGCCTGGATCGCTTTGTTCATCAGCGGGTGCAGAGGGTTTGTGGTGAGCTGCTTCCAAGTCTTTAAGGAGATGTGATGGGTAAAGTCGTTGGGGTCGAACGTTGGATGGCTGACCATTGCCAGCACTTCCCCTGTACGAGGGTCCAGGGCTACTACAGCTCCCGGCCTTTGCCCCAACGCGGTTTCAGCGGTCAATTGCAGATCCAGATCGAGGGTCAGCCGCAGGTCATGGCCTGGCACAGCGTTGACCGTTCCGAGAGTTCCAACTTCCTGGCCGCGGCTGTTGACGATCACCCTCTTCATCCCATCGCGCCCGCGCAGAATTGAGTTGTATTCCTTTTCGATTCCGAATTTCCCGATCAGATCTCCCGGGTGATAATGGGACCCCGGCTTGGTGAGGTCTGCCTGGGAGACCTCACCCACATACCCGAGCACCGCCGCAGCGATCCCGTGCTTGGGATAAAATCGCTGCTCCGATTGGATGATGTCAATCTCCGGAAATTCGGACCGATGCGCATCGATGTAGGCAACGTCTTTCAGCGATGCTGCCTGCTTTAGCACAACCGGCTGAAAACGGGGAAGTCGAGCGGAGCGCTTGATCAGATCCCTCACGTCTTTGGGGTCCAGGTCCAAAGCTTTGGCGATCTTATCGAGGTGAGCGGCACTGAGGCGTGAGGCATCGTCCCGGTTCAGTAAGATCGTAAATGATGGGAAGTTGTCGACCAACACCCGCCCGTTGCGGTCAAGAATCCGCCCTCGCGGGGCGATGATGGGAAGGTCACGAATCCGGTTGTGCTCTGCCTGCTCAAGCAATTCCTGGTGCTGCCCGATCTGCAAATGCCAGTATCCAGCCAGCAAACCAATGAATACTACCGCGACAAAATACTCGAGGAAGGTGATCTTCCAGGTGGGGAAATGCTCGTCCTCCGGGAATCGAACCTGCATTACTTATAAACTTCCGACGTGGGCCCGCGCACAGACCCCTTGCTCCTCTGCTGCAGCCGTCTCTGTTCCCATCCGAGCGGCCCCGTCAAAGAGGATTGCAAATTCCCCTCCCGCCAGCCGACAACGATACCACACGATGCCTAGCAAAATAAAGAAATTATCGCCTAGTCCGCAGTGGGGTGAGAATCGAGGGGATTGATTGTGTGCGCGCCCTCATCTCTCAAGAGGATCTTGCGCGTTCATTAATAGTTCATTCGAAAGACGTTGGACACATGATCCTGAGCCCTCGCTTTCCCCCAGCGTTGACCTTTGGTCCTCCACGGCTCCTCGAGACGGTTACAGATATCACGCCTGAAACACCCCGCCGGCAAAGATTGCGTGCGGTTTGTCTAGTTCAGCCCTGTGTTTGTGGCAGCAGGCGCAGATTCTGCTTGCCAGACTCGGATTTTTGGGATATAGTCCCTACACGATGGTCAGTTTGAGGTTTGCCAACGCGTTTAGCTATAGCTACTGGTATTGGGGCTTTAGTGCCTCGATGCAGTAGAGTGGCGTTGGCCTGACCAGGAAAAACAAGTTTTAAAAAGCCAGCCCACTCAGCGCGGAGTGGGCTTTTTTATTGGCGGGGAGGTAACACATGATCATATCCATGCGACCGCATGCCACCAAGGAAGAGATCGACTACGTTTGCGAGCGGATTCGTGAGTTCGGGTACAAAGTGCATTCCATCGAGGGCGAAGAAAGGGTGGTGATCGGCGTGATTGGCGTAGGCGACGTAACAGCGTGTCTGGAATCGCTTGAGGCAACTCCCGGCGTCGAGCGGGCGGTACGGATCTCCGCTCCCTATAAGTTCGTCAGCAAGGAGTTCAAGCAGGAACGGTCCCGGATTCGCGTAAATGGAACCGAGATCGGCGGAGACGAGTTTGTGGTGATGGCGGGACCGTGCTCAGATCG
>JAKAWN010000559.1 GCA_021827245.1 Acidobacteriota bacterium
ATAGATGAGCGGAGCCTCGAACAGATAATTCCCGCGCCTGACGACGTAGGTAAACCCGTTTGCCCCGGCGCCGATGACGTAATCGATTTTGTAGGTGGTCCTGAAAATCTCCTTCCCATCCGGTCCCAATTCGTATTCGCTCTGGTAGATCTCGGATCCTTTGCGGAATACCTGAAAATACCGGTTCAGTTTCTTCGCCCTGACGATGACAGGCTTTGAAGTGATCGCCCGTTGTTCCGGGCTGTCCGGCAACGAGACCGAACGCCCCATATCCGTCTTGACGAAGCTGTTGTAGATGTTGGCATGGCAGCGAGCACAAGTCCTGGAGCACACGCAGCCCACGCCTGGAGCGGTATTCTTGTAATGAGGAAGTTTAATCTTCGGTGTTATTGCAGCCCTGTGTCCAGGTGCGCACATGGCAGATGTTTGCAGAGCGACGAACAGTACCGCCAGGATCAAGGCCAACCAACAACTTACTCTTGTTGCCATTCAGAACCAGCCGTGGCTTAAATCGAAACACCTGCGCATCCCGCGTCAGCGCGCGGCTTCACAGGTTGCTGAAAAACTCGCGCCGCCTGTCATTTCAAGGTGCCGAAGGCGACGAGCAATCTCGTAATGGCTCTGATGTCAAAGCGCGATTTCTCGCTGCCTGCGGAATTACATGGTCCCAGAACGCTTTCCAGCAACCTCTTCAGCCTTGCCGCTCGTGGGCAATTGTATTGGGCGTCTTTAGCCCCAGACTTTCTTTTCCATCCGGGCGGCCTAGCTGAAGCCATGAGCTGACGCCCTCTCGGACCTCTCATGGGTAAACTCTCAGGCCGCTGTGTATGTGAAAATTCCAAGCCCGGCCACGTGATCCGCACCGCAAAGGGCCCGGAAGTTCAATCGGTGTGGAAAACCTCTTCCATGTTGGCCCACCACTCGCCTTCTTTCCGCGTCGGAATGGGCTGCTGCATGGGCCCCATAATGGCCCACCACTCCTGCGTCTTGGGGTCGGCAGCCATCCTGGCCATATCGGCGTCAAAGTCGCTTCCCACGTACTCGAAATAGGCGTACAGGGTGTCGTCCTTCAGGAAAATTGAGTAATTGCGGATATTGCAGTCATGAATGGTCTTGAGCACTTCAGGCCACACGTTGGAATGATAACGAACGTACTCCTCCTTGACCCCCGGCTGCAGCCGGATAACCTGTCCGTATCGTTTCACGTTTTCTCCTTTTTGACTCAGATTTACTTCCGGTAGAGCAACTTGCTCGCTGCCCGCTTGCGTGTCAAGTTCACTCGCCCTCACAACCATTGCGCTTGGCCCCCCGCAAACGTCCACCTTATTTTTCAGAGATTCTTGCACGCTTCTCACCGTGATCTGGCTGGGACTTCGGCATGCTCAGGGCAGCACGGGCCCTCTTGTTTGCGGGATCGAGCGCCAAGGCTTCCCGGAACTCTTTCATGGCGCCGGCGTAATTCCCCTCCTGCGCCCGGATGAGGCCGAGATTAACATAGGCCTGAGCGTAGTGCGGATCATTTCGAATGGCCTTTCGGAACAGCGCAGCCGCCGGAGACATTTCCCCCTGCTGGCCCAACAGCGTTCCCAGGTTGTTTTGGGCTTCAGCATAAGCAGGGTTGATGGCCAGCGCGGTCCTGAACTCGCGTTCCGCGTCGCTGAACTTCTGATCCTACATCAGGAGAACTCCCAATTCGTTGTGCGCTTCAGCGAGGTTTGCGTCAAGTTCGATGGCCTTTTGCAGTTCCGCCTGCTCCTCCTGCCTCCTGCCCAGTTTTCCCAGAGCCAAGCCGAGGTCGTAATGCATCTTGCCATTATCGGGGTCAAAGCTGAGCGCCCTTTCGTATTCCTGAACGGCGCCTTTCGCATTCCCGCGCTGCAATGCCTGGTTGGCTTTTGTGCCGAGAGCCGCAGCCGTTGACACATTCTGGCTCCGCTGCTTGGCCTTCTGGAAAGCCGCGATTTCCTGCTGCGCAAGCTGAAGCTTCCCTTCTTTTCTGAAGATGAAACTCAAGTCGTAAGGCGCTGCCGCCTTCTGCAATTGCTCGGCAGCTTCCTTCAAATGACCCTGCTGGAAGTAAGCGCGTCCCATCGCGAAGAAGGCCTGGTAATTTCCCGGAACCTCCCGCATGTAATCACGGAGCAAGAGGAAAGCGTCTCCCGGATCGCCCATCGCGACAAGCGTCTTGGCCAGCGACAGTCGCGCTTCGTTATTGCCGGGGTCAAGCTGCAGAGTCTTTTCAAATTCAGGCCTGGCCTCCCGTTAGCGGAAGTTCCTGGCGTACATGGTCGCAAGATCGTAATGGGTCTGGACGGACTTTGGCGACAAAGCCACGGCTTTCCGCAATGCCCGGATTGCACTGCCCTTCTTCTTCCCGTGTTCATACGCGGTCCCAAGTTGCATTTCAAGCGAGCTGGCCGTGCGTTTGGGAGGATTCAGGGCAAGAGCTTTTCGCAGGTAATAAATTTCGGCGGTATATTCTTTCTGCGAATCCAGCGCCTGCGCCAGATCGTAGTAAGCATAATAAAGTTTCGGGTCCAGTCTGATCGCGCGTTCAAATTCCGCGGCCGCGCCGTTCCTGTTCCCCATGCTCTGGAGCACCGATCCCAAAGCGTGGTGTGCCTTGGCGAATTCCGACTTCTGCGCGACGACCTTCCGCAATTCGACGCTCGCCTGACTGTACTTTCCCTCCTCCGCCAGCGACAGGCCCAGGCTATATCTCGCCTGCCAGGAGGTTCCATCCAGATTGAGAGGATTCTGAAAGGCAGCCGCGGCACACGCATAATTCTGTTTTTGCACGTACAGCGTGCCCAGCTTGTAGTAACCGGACGACGAGAGATGAGAGGCTACCATCTTGAGGAGTTGGCTCGCTCCGGAGGAGTTGCTTGCAGGAATGCGGCAGGCGGCTGACTCTAAAAGCATTCGCGCAGAAGATGGAATGTTGCCCAGATGTGTGGCAGGTTGGCGAACAGCGAACAGAGGCCAGGAAACAAAAAATAAAGCTATTATGGGGTCCAGCCTTTGCACAGGTCTGACTCCATCCCTTAAATGCAAGTCTTGCCGCCTTCCCGGCCACCAGGCCAACGCCATGTGAACGAAGTTATTCTAACAAAGCCCGATTCTGCGAGGAAGGCTGGCACCGGCGAGCGAGGGCTTATTGCAGCCGATAGACTCCTGCGGCGTTTTCGTAGAACAGCTTTCGCTGTTTCTCTTCGCCGGCGTCGTGCGTCAGAAGCCGGAGGGTTGCCACCCATCTTTGCAACGGAGCGGACAGCGTGCAAACGGGCCAGTCACTGCCGAACATCACCCGATCCCATCCGAAGCATTCGATCACATGGTTCACGTAGGGACGCAAATCCTCCGGCGTCCACTTTTCCGGGTCAGCATAGGCGACCAGCCCGGAAACTTTGCAGACGAGGTTGGGGAACTTTGACAGCTCCAGGATGTGCCGGCGCCACGGATCGAGGATGCGTTCCTTCACCTGGGGAACGCCGCAGTGATCGAGGATAAAGGATACTCCGGGGCACTCGCGAACAAGACGAATAGCAATGGGCAGTTGGCGGGCGAGGACGCAGATGTCAAACGAAAGCCCATAGCGCTCGAGCAGACGGATATTCTCCGCGAAGAGAGCTGATTGCCCGAGGTCATCCGGCTGGGTATGCAGGACTCTCCGGATGCCTTTCAGTTTCGGATGGCCGGCGATCTGCTCCAGGTAATCGGCGAAATCCGGCTTCTCCGGCCGGCCGCAGGCAACCACTCCTTCCAGAGGATTTTCCTGCTCGGCCAGCGCCAGGATGTGCCGCGTTTCGTCCAGCATGTAAGCTTCATCAACATCGGCTTCCAGATGGACCGATTTCTCGACTTCCAGACCCCGAACTGCTTCAAGATAATCTTCCATCCGAAAGCTTCTCTGCAACGAAGGAGCATCTTCAAGCCAAGAATAGGCAAAGAGATCCAGGTCCCACAAGTGCTGGTGCGTATCTATGATTTTCATGGTTTTCCGCGCGCCTTTCATGTTCAAGCTTTCGCTTGCCCTG
>JAKAWN010000560.1 GCA_021827245.1 Acidobacteriota bacterium
CGTGAATCTCTCGACGGTGCCGCTGCTGGGGAAGAACGATTATGTCATCGGACGTTTGCTGATTATAAATGATCTCACCGAGCGTGTTGAGCTGGAGGACCAACTGGTTCAGGCGGAAAAGCTTTCGTCGATCGGAGTTCTTGCGGCCGGAGTCGCCCATGAGGTCAACACGCCGCTGGCCGTGATCACCTCGCAACTCCAGATGCTGATGAGACAGCTTCCCTCGGATGACCCTCACTCGCGCGTCCTGGATAGAGTTGTCAAGCAGGGGTTCCGGGCTTCAGAAATCATTAATAACCTGCTGAAATTCTCCCGTGTCAGCGGGAGTGAACACGTTGATCTGGAGCTGAACAAGATCATCCAGGAGACTCTCACTCTGGTGGCTCCGATGCTGCGAGCTGCGAAGATCAGCGTCGAGACCCATCTTGATTCAGACCTCCCGACAATCCATGGGAACGCCGGCAAGTTGCAACAGGTCTTCATGAACCTGGTGATGAACGCCCGCGATGCGATGCCTTACGGCGGGGATTTGACCGTTGCCACCAGCGCTGTCGATTCCATGGTCTGTGTTGAAATCTCTGACAACGGTATGGGTATTTCTCCAGAACATCTCCGCAAGATCTTTGACCCCTTCTTCACGACGAAAACGACCAACCGCGGTACGGGACTTGGCCTGGCGGTGAGTTACGGCATTATCCGGGAACACTCCGGAAAGATCTACGTCGACAGTTCAGTCGGCCGCGGAGCATCGTTCCGCCTTGAATTCCCCGCCACCAGGAAACCGGTCAATGCCCTCTAGAACGGGTTCCATCCTTATCGTTGACGACGAAGCCGATGTCCTTGAGAGCCTTGATGAGCTCTTGAAAAGCGATGGCTATCAGACGGATACGGCGTCCACGGCTGCGGAGGGTTTGAAAAAGCTCGACAAGGAACCCTTCGACCTTGTCTTGCTCGACATCAGCCTTCCTGACTCGAACGGCATCGACGTGCTGCGGTCGATCAAGAGGGACTCGCCCGAAACGCCGGTGATCATGATCACCGCTTACGATTCCAGCCAGGTCGCCTTTCAGGCTTCCCGGGAAGGCGCGGAAAGTTACGTTACCAAGCCGTGGGACAACGACAAGCTGCTTCTAGAAATTCGCAACCTGCTTGACCGCTCGCGGTTGCGAGTGGAAAACGTCCTGCTGCGGCGCGCCCTCAAGCGGTTTGGCCTGCCCAACATCATCGGCAAGAGCGATCGCATGCAACGGGTCTATGACCTGATAACTCAGGTTGCTCCAAGCCGGGCGACGGTGTTGATTACCGGCGAGAGCGGGACGGGCAAGGAACTGGTGGCCAAGACGATCCATGCCACCAGCCCGCGTGCCGACAAGCCGTTTGTCCCGGTCAACACAGGCTCGATGCCGGTAGACCTGCTCGAAAGCACTCTTTTCGGGCACGTGAAAGGAGCGTTCACTTCGGCCATTGCCACGAAGAGAGGACTCTTCGAGGTGGCGGACCAGGGCACCATCTTCTTCGACGAAATCGGAACAATCGGCGTGGATACGCAAGCCAAGCTCCTGAGGGTGATCCAGGAGCGCGAGTTCATGCGGCTGGGCGGCACGGAGAACATTAAGGTGGACGTTCGAATCCTGGCCGCCACCAACTCGGACTTGAGAAAGATGGTGCAGGCCAACAAGTTCCGGGATGACCTCTACTACCGGCTCAACGTTATTACCGTGAACCTGCCGCCGCTTCGCGATCGCAAGGAAGATATTCCGCTTCTCGTGGAACATTTCCTGGCAAAGTATTGCAGCGAAAACGGGCGCGAGGGTTTGAAGTTTTCTCCGGAAGCCATGAAGCTCCTAATCGACCACGATTGGCCCGGCAACGTGCGCGAACTGGAAAACGCCGTCGAGCGCGCAGTGGTGCTGGCTTCCGGACTTGTGATCGGGCCGGAAGCATTGCCGGAACAGGTGTTCGAAAATCGCCGGGACGGGACGCCAGGTTACTTCGCTGAGCAGGGTGAAGATCGTTCGTTGTTCGAGATTGTTGAAGAGTTTGAACGCGAAGTCATTCTGGATATGCTCGCCCGCACCAACTGGAGCCAGACCGACGCGGCCGACCGCTTCAAGATCCCCCTTTCTACATTGAATCAAAAAATCAAGCGCCTGAGAATCGACGTCAAGCAACACCGCAAAAGCTGACACGCCGGGGTTGCCGGTGGCCTGGACGGCCTTTGAAATATATAGCCTAGTGAAATAGCAGGAAGCCCGCCGGCATCTTGCTGAAGTGCTGTGTCTGCACAAACAGCAGGAGCATTAGAGTGCCGTTTTAAGCCAGATGGAGAACATAACTGGGAGTAACGGACCCCGTCGCGCCGCGCACAATCGAGAAGGTCAGCCCGACAATCAGGATCATGATGACGTGATCCCAGGCGCCCCAGTATTCGGGAATGTGCAGCCCGGCAAACAGGAGCGCCGTGGACACCACGGCGAAAACGATGCCGCCGTGTTTCTCAAAGAAGGCGAACAGCAGGCCACGAAACAGCAACTCCTCCATGAACGGCGCAATGAAAACTGCGAACACCGCAATGGCGTAGGCTGAGGCGGGAGAGTTGAACATCTTTTCGAGCGGGAAGCTCTTTTTCTCCGGCAGGAAAGGCGGGATCATCGTCACCACCAGCGAGAGCGCAGTGCCGGCCAGCAGAAAACGCACCACGTTGTGGGTTGACAGATTTTTCCATTTCAGCGCGCTCAGAAAGGAGGCCTTGTAGTAAAAGCGGACGAACAGGTAGATATAGGCGAACAGAAAGATATAGAAAATAAACTGCAGGGTCAGCAGGAAAACGACATTTCTCTGGAGTTTTTGGATGGGAGCGGACCAGTGGACGATGGGCGCAAGGACAACATATCCCATAAACACGATCAGGTTGGCGGCCACCAAAGCGACGGGAATAAAAAGGATAAAAATCAGGAGATCGCGGAGCCGCCATTGTTCCCGGGGCGGTTTGGGCGGTGGCTCGATGGGCGGTTGCGGAGCACCTGTGTTATTCGAAATCTCCTGCTGATCAGGATCCCATTGAAAAGTCATTGGTTTTCCCTGCGTTCAGCCAAAGCCGCAGCGAGTAAAGGGATCATCAACTCATGGTGGCCCGTCAAGGCGTAACCGTGGCTCGTGTTACGACCCCGTGCATTCCCTGCTGCCGTTGGCCTTAGAAGTACGTTCTGTATCGGTCGATAATGCTGGATGAAATCCATGTTGACGGTCGTGATGGCGCTTGGAGCACGGCGAAGATTGGCGGCCAGGCTGAAGCACTTGAGAAAGACTTCCGGCAATATCACAGCCGAACCTACGTTCAAATAAACTCCACCGCCATCCATCGCCTGGACGATCGAGGCGAGCAGCCGGAAATCGCGATAAGTCGCCGCGCCCAAAGCCCGGGGATCGGTCGAGGGATGGCAATGGATGATGTCCGTGCCCACGGCCTCGTGGACGGTGAGCGGAATGTTCTGCCGGTAGGCATTTGCGAGGATGCTGTAGCGACGGCAAGGAACCTGCCTGGAGGGAAGAGTCTTGGCAAGAAGCCGGCCGACGGATTCACCCACGCCCAATTCTTCCCGGTCGCCTTCCGCGATGGCTTTGTTGAGCAACAGACCCGTTTCTTCTGCCATTCCGAATTGTCCGCGGCCGAGCTGTGCCGGCACATCTTCCGAAGTTGTGCCCGCCAGCGCTATTTCAAAGTCATGAATCATTGCCGCGCCGTTCATTGCCACCGCGGTTACAAAACCGCGCCGCATCAAGTCAATGAGGACGGGTGCCAGCCCGACTTTGATGACATGGCCGCCCAGCCCCCAGATGATCGGCTTTTCCTTTTGCCGGGCGCGCTTGATCGCCTCAAGAACCGCGCGAAAGCTTTCACCCGCCAGAATCCCTGGAAGCGTTTCAACCCATTCGCGTACCGAAGCGTTGGGGCGGGGAAGACGCGCAAACTCTTTCACCGAAACCTTGCTGGGGCGCGAGCGAAGCGGGAAGGTCTGAACATGATTGAGTCCCAG
>JAKAWN010000561.1 GCA_021827245.1 Acidobacteriota bacterium
GGATCGTGCGCCAATAGGTTCCCAGTGACGGCAACTTCAGGCCCGGCGCAAATTCCGGCAGGGCGAGTCGATCCTCGGGAGTGCGAGTGTGCTCAGTTTCGATCCCAAGTAATGTCGGTGCCATTGGTCAGTGAAAAACCGCGCTGCAAAAAGGATAGGGCCGGCTCGTCACAACTTTCTTTGCCGCCAGGAGGACTAACGGAAAGTCGGACCCCTCCAACCAACACGTCTCAGAAAACTCCTTCTTGTCCACGGGCTGGAAACCGGCATTGCTCAGGATTGATTCCCACTGCGCAGCCCCAAAACGGTTGCGGGAAACCCGCAGATAGGTCAGGTAGGATTTCACAGGTCGAACTCTTAAAAACATTGGGTTAAGTGTGCGTGAAAAAAAGGCGGAACGCAGCCGCTCTTCGAACTTCCGAATGCGGTTGCAGGGATTCGGAACACTGAAAATCAGGACTCCCCCAGGCCGCAGCACTCTTGCGAGTTCTCGAGCCACGCCTTCGACATCCAGGAGGTATTCGAACACGCTTGAGGAAACAATCGCGTCAAACCTGAGACCCTTGAAAGGCAGGACGGTCCAGCCGGATCTCAGCGAAAGCCATTCCACGGGGATTCCCGCCCAATTGTTGCGGGCGACTTCAAGCATCCTTTCGGCGATGTCGCATGCGGTCACCTGATATCCCCCCTGCCCAATCGCTGCGGAAATCTCACCTGTCCCGCATCCCAGGTCAAGGATCCTGGCAGGCGGAGGGCACAACGCGGAAAGCCTCGCAGTAAACCGTGCCAGGCGGGAATCGAGCTTGCCGCCCGGACCGTACTTGTATTGCCAGGCGTGAGCCTTACCATTGAATAAAGTTTGAACGTCGCTAACTGCCGGCGTGCTCACGGATTCCCTCCTTCTCAAGCCCGCGAATCGTTATTGGGCGCTCTGTCTCGAAGAGTTTTGCTTTAATGTGAAAGATCTGAATGGCTTGAAAGCAGCAGTAGAGAAGCCCGGGAACGCCGTCGAGGATACCTATCTTCAGGAAATACTTGTAGGAAAACAGAAGAAGCGGTGACCCGGGAAAGCGGAGCAGAGCGCGCTTCAGCCAGCGCCGCCTCTGCGCCTGAATACCCCACAGTGATGGCCGAAGTTCCCCGGCGGTCCCTTCGCGGAGTACTTTGACCTCCCAGTTGGAATATTCGTTATGCTTCTGAATGTATCGGTCAAGTGAATTGATGTTTTCGTGCCGAACCGGATTTTTCAGGCGTCCAACGTTGCCGGTTACCACTACGTGCTCATGCACTTCGATGTCCGACATCGAACGGTCTTGAGACTCCAGCCGCTTTTCGTAGCGCCCCCTCCCCTTACGAAACAAAGACAGCTTCCACAGTTGCGTGTTGCCGTGCCGAAGCTGCCGGCCCAGGAAGTAGATTTCGAATCTGAGCCAGTAGCCGTCATACCTGTTCGCCCCAATAGCCAATTCCATTTCCCGCTTCAACGGGTCAAGGAGGATCTCATCCGCATCCAGCAGCAGGATCCATTCATTGCGGAAAGGAAAAGTGTGGAGCATCGCCTGGCGTTTTTTCGGCCAACCGCCGTGGTAGTCGAACTGAACAACACGTGCTCCGTAAGATTCGGCGATGACGGTCGTGCGATCGGTGCTGTGCGAATCGACGACAACGATTTCGTCGGCCCAGCCGCGAAGGGCCTCAAGACAGCGAGGCAAATTTCTGGCTTCGTTCCGAACCGGAATCAAAACGGAAATGGGGACCTTGGAATTCAAGAGACTGTTCATGCACGATCAGGTTCAGGACAACATGGCCAAACTTTCGGTGCAGGCAGGCGAGTATCAAACCTTTGCTGCCCAAATCAACATGTCCATCCAAATGGGCCAAACGCGACCAAGATACAAGGTCCTCTCCAACCGGAAACCGTTCTGTACCAGCAGATGACTCAACGACTTTACTGTAAAGAAGCGAATATGAGGGCCCGCAGGATCGTAATGCTGTTCGAAACCCAGCAATGCCAAAGCAAGATTTTTGAGCCGCCCATGGTAAGGCGTGCTTAAGAACAAGGTGCCGCCTGGCCGAAGGACACGCCTCATTTCTGCGAGCGATCTGGGTACGTCGAGCAGATGCTCGATCACCTCGCAGCAAAACACCGTGTCAAACGTCCCGTCGGCAAATGGGAGGGACGAATCGAGAACTCCTGCGACAGCGCCGGCGGCTGAGGAGTGCGCACGCATCTTCTCAAGTGCACTAAGCGAAATGTCGAGTCCGGTTGCCTGGTAACCCGCAGCCACGAGAAGTGCCATGGCCTTTCCTGCACCACAGCCAGCATCCAGCAATCTCCCTCGCTGGGCCCCACTGTAACGAAGGAACATCTTGACACGGTCATCCGTCAGCAGGTCGGCATCCGGAGAAGCTTCCTTCCCGGATGTCCAATACCGTTCGTAGTATTCCCTTGTCACGTCAAGTGCCATGATTCACAGACTCCTTACCTGGCGCTTTCGCAATGGACTGGCAGGCGCAGGCGAGCGGTCCTCCGTCACTAGAAATCTCGCCTTTTCGATGAGTAACCGAACATGGTCATTCCAACTGAAGTGGGTGAAGGCTCGTCTTCGCCCTTTGAAACCCAGGGACGCACGCAAGTTTGAGTCCGCTGCCAAATTCCTGACTTTTTCAGCAAGGCCCTCGGCTCTGAGGGGGCTGAAGTATAGCGCCGCGTCCCCGCAAATTTCGCGATTGACGGGGATATCCGCCGCAACGATGGGAATTCCAAACGACATCGCTTCGACCATCGGAAACCCAAAAGACTCAACCAAGGAGGGAAAAACAAATATGTCCGAACCAAGGTAGAGACTTTGCGTTCGCTGTTTGTCGAGCGGCTCAAAGAGTTGAGTGTGTCTCTTAACCTCAGGCCGCAGCGCCATCGCTCTATCCTCAGTATGAGTAACTGTAGAGTTAGCTTCCTTCCAGAAAGGGCTTGCCGTACTCCTCAAAAAACATATGCGTTGACCATTTCCATTGAGCAAGGGCAAGGCCTGAAGCAACGTTGTGAGATTCTTGTGCTCGGCATAGAAAGAAACATAGAGAAGGCGAAGGGACTCGCAAGGGCCTCGGGTTGTGGCATCCAATTCTGATTGAGTCATCGCTGGAATAGACTCCGGAGGGGTTACCCCATAAGGGTTCACAAGGGCCTTCCAGGCATCGACATCAACAAAGCAGCGCAGTTCATTGAGCATCGCCCGCGTCGGCGTCATAACCACGTCGGCGGCCCTCACGCTTCGGCAGATCAGCCAGCGGCGCAGTTCGAAGTTGATCCGGTATCGGAGAGAATGCCTTGGCAGGAACATTTCCCGGTAGTTTCTGGAAAAGTACAGCGCGTTCCTGACCAGGAGGATTTGGCGCACCGGGCAACGAAACATTCCAAAGTTGGCGGTGGAGAAGAGGACATCGGCCCTTTGCTTCTTTAGAAAACGTCGAAGCGTGATTTGCTCCCACCCCATTCGCTTCAGCGTGCCGGCATGTCCGATTTCTGTGGGCAGCACCTCGATGTTTTCGGCGACGCCTTCCAGCTTTGCGGCCGTTTCCGGAGGCAGGAAGACAATGAACTGAACACCTCCCTCCGTCGCGGACAAGTGGCGGAGCAGGTTGGTGATGTAACTGACCGACCCACCCATCTTTGCGGAGACTGCGTTGATGACGATCTTCATGGCAGACGAAATCGCACTCGGGCTCGCGATGCCTTATTTACTGTCAGGGGCTGATGTGCTCTGGGATTTGAAGTTGTCGTCAAGGACCGTAACCGCCCAGCAGCTCCGATACCCGGCGAGTTAGCGCCTCGGATGTGAAATTCTCCAGTGCCCACTGCTGCCCTTGTTGGCCCATCCTTGCAGCCAACTCGGGGTTATGAAGAAGCATTATCAGGGCCTCTGCGACATCGGAGTCAGACTCAGGGTCAACCAGCAAGCCGGTTCGCTCATGCAGAACCGCTTCCGCCGCGCCGCCCCCGCAACTGCCGACCACGGGCTTGCCGG
>JAKAWN010000562.1:0-3573 GCA_021827245.1 Acidobacteriota bacterium
GCGGCAAGTTTAAAGGAGAGATCGATGACCAGTGCACGAGACTTTTTCGACGACGCGCTGAAGTTCCACGGGCACAAGTGCCCGGCGATGCCCCTGGGTTTACGCGCCGGGGCTGCGGCAATGAACAGCTTGCGTGTGAACCGAACGGGTGACAGCGAATGGCTGGCGCTGGTCGAACTGGGCGATCATCACTGCGCCACCTGTTTTGCCGACGGCATTCAAATGATCACTGGCTGCACCTTTGGCAAGGGCAATATTCAGAAGCTCAACTATGGCAAGTGGGGGCTGACTCTAGTCAACAAGAAACGGAACAAGGCGGTTCGAGTTGTGCCCCGGGCCGAAGTGATGCTGGCAAACAAGAAGACGGATTTTTTCAGAACTACCGCATGAAAGGTGTCCCGCCAACAAAGGTTCCCCTAGAAGTGGTCGAACCGCTGGTTGATAAAGTGTTAAGCGCTCCGGAAGATCAACTGCTGCAAGTCAGCGACGTTTTTGACTACCCCTACGAGGAGCCGACTCAATCCTTCAACTCCTTCGTTTGTGAAGATTGCGGCGAAATGGTCGTTGAAGAATATGGCCGCCTGAAAAGTGGGAAGATGGTCTGTATTCCCTGTGGAGAGAAAAGATAGACGCGCATGAGCATCCTGGCCTTCGCCTTCTTCTACCTGGTGATGTTCTTAATTGCAACAGTCTTTTCGGCAATCGGGCAGGGTGGCGGCATACTGTACACTCCAGTTCAACTTTTTTTTGGCATCGAGTTTCACACTGCGGCTACAACGACATTGTTTCTGATCATGGCCATGTCGCTCTCAGCCACCATGGTATTCCGTAAAGCTGCGATGGTGGATAGGCTCTTGGCCATCGTGCTTGAGAGTTCAATGACCTCCGGCGCCTTTCTCGGAGGGCTCTTCTCCGGCCACTTCTCAGACAAATTCTTGATCGCCGTCCTCTCAGGAGTGATCGCCGTCGCTGCTTTCTTCATGGCGACGAACTTCGAAGTACGGAACCGATGCGGCGACCAATCTAGTGGATTTTTTCGCTGGCGCCGGCGCATTGGGGTAGAGACCTACTGTGTCAACCTCGGACTAGCTCTTCCAACCGCGTTTGCTATCGGGGCAGTAAGCGGACTTGTTGGAGTTTCGGGCGGCATTCTCGTGGTGCCGATGCTGGTGCTGCTGTTCGGCGTGCCGATGAATATTGCGGTCGGTAGTTCCGCGTTCATTGTGGGGCTTTCGTCCGCTGGCGGATTCCTGGGTCACTTGGCCGCAGGACATTTCGACTGGAAAAGAGCGTTGTGTTTGATACCGGGCATTTTTCTAGGAGGCCAGATCGGCGCTCGCACATCGGTTAAAGTCGACAAAACAAAAATGAAGTGCTTTTTCGGTTACGTCCTTGCCGTTTTAGCCGTATTCTTAGCCATTCGCACCGCCCTTCACTAGGAAGCGCGAAAATGAAGGCTGCCCACAGATATCCTTTTTTTGTTATCAAAGCACTTCTACTCTGTCTTCTTCTGCCAGCTTTCCTACCTGGCCAGGAACAACCGGAAACCCCGAATGGAGAGCCGAAGCCGAAACTTTTTGAATGGAGCAGCTACCTGCAACTGCGATATACCGGAGTCGAGGACGGAGAGGACCTCTATGCCTTGAGGCGCTTTAAGGTGATGTTAAGAGGTTCCCTGAAACCTCATCTCGAATATTACGTCCAGGGAATTTTCAAAGACGGTAACGAAAGCAACACCGACGGTCGCCCTTACCTTCAGGAGGCATGGATCAAGTACACCGCCTGGAAGTACGGCCATGTGACGATAGGCCAGTTCAAACCTCCATTCGGCATGGAGCGCTTTACCGAAGACTGGAAACTCGACACGCTCGACCGCTCCCAGGCGACCGACCACCTCATACCTGATGGACAACTCGGCGATTCTTTTGCGCGCGACCGCGGTCTGCAATTGGATGCGTGGCTGGCTGCAAATCGTCTGTATTATGCCGCTGCTGTGTTCGACGGCAACGGCGCAAACATGAGCTTTAGAGGAAACGGCCCCCTCGTAACGGCGCGCCTGGTTGGAGTTCTCTACCAAGCTACGTCTCACAGTACACGGCAAGATCGGGTTACTCTAGGTGGGGCCGTCTCAACCCGGAACGATCACAATCAGGACTTTACCGCCGCCCTTCCCGGAACAGCGACCCTGGGATACGCACAGTTTTCGGGCCGTGACACCCGCCTGAATCTGGAAACGAGTGCCGACTTCAGCCCCCTGAGCCTGAGTGGCGAATACTTCTATGCGTGGTTTAACCCAAACCGATCGCCGCTCGTTGAAGTCCGCGCCAGTGGGTTCTATGTTCAGGGAGCACTCC
Organism: Acidobacteriota bacterium; assembly: GCA_021827245.1. Next base: position 2,355 of record JAKAWN010000562.1, read on the forward strand.
GCTTCTGGCGCAAGTTCCAAGGGGTTGCGAAGTACGAAGGATTCAACCCTGACCATGCCGTTCGTAATCAGTATGACGAGCGATGGACTACGCTGGGACTGAACTGGTTTATTCGGCAAAACCGCATCCGCCTGGGAACCGACTACGTTTTCAAGCGGGAAGCAAGGGATAGTTTTCCAAACAATGCGCTGTTGGTGCAGTTTCAGTTCTTCCTGCACTAAGGAAAACTTCATTCGGCTTCCAGAAGCAAGCAGCCAAAAGAGCAAAACCAGCCTACGGCTCGAATGCCGGGTGCAACTGCAAAGCATCTAACTGCATCCGTGCCGGTCACCACAGAACGTGCTAAATTAACGCTTTTGTCAGCTGCTCACCGAGCAGGAAAGCCGTCGCAACTCAAAAGGAGATTTCATGCATCACGAGACCGGACATCAGCACCTGCGCAGGACGTTTGCTCTGCTAGCGCTCGCTGTCCTGATTTCAGCCGCACTCATCGCCCCACAGGCAAAAGCCGCAACGCCCCAGCTGAAATTTGAGATTTCATTTCCTGCCTCTGTCCACAGTAAGCCCATCACCGGACGCGTCTACGTAATGATTTCAAATAAGCAGTATCCTGAACCAAGGCTGCAGGTCGGTTCGTGGGGGAGCCATCCGCCGTTTTTCGGAGTCGATGTCCATCGACTCAAGCCGGGTGAACCTGCCGTGATCGACCGGAACACGCTGGGCTATCCAACCCGCAGCCTTAGCGACATTCCGGCAGGCAACTACTACGTACAGGCGCTGGTCAATATCTACACGGAATTTCATCGCTCAGACGGACATACAATCTGGGCGCACATGGATCATTGGGAAGGACAGCAATTCAACCGATCACCCGGAAATCTGTACAGTACGGTTGAGCGCATTCATCTGGACCCCGCCACGGGCTACGACGTGAAGCTGACCCTGACCCATGTTATTCCGCCGGTGAAAGTCCCGGCAGACACGGCCTGGGTCAAGCACGTCAAAATTCAAAGCAAACTGCTCAGCAAGTTCTGGGGCCGTCCCATTTACCTGGGCGCGGTGGTCCTGCTGCCTATGGGCTACGACTCACATCCTGATACTTATTATCCGGTGATCTATCAGCAAGGGCACTTCAGCCTGCACCCTCCCTTTGGTTTTTCGACCGCGGAAGAACCCGCGTCCGGCTATTGGAAGAAGATCATGCGATCCTATAATCTGG
>JAKAWN010000562.1:3583-4015 GCA_021827245.1 Acidobacteriota bacterium
TACCAGTTTTATAAGGCATGGAACTCCGACAACTTTCCGCGGATGATCGCTGTGACCTTCCAGCATCCCACACCGTATTTTGACGACTCCTACGCGGTGAATTCGGCCAACGACGGCCCATACGGCGATGCCATCATGGCCGAACTGATTCCTTACATCGAGACGCATTTTCGCATCATCCGCAAGCCCTATGCTCGAGTGCTGACGGGCGGGTCAACCGGTGGATGGGAATCACTGGCACTGCAGGTCTTTCATCCAAAATTTTTCGGCGGTACATGGACACTCTATCCTGACCCCGTTGATTTTAGACATTATCAGCTTGTGAATATTTATAGCGACGCCAATGCCTTTTTCATGCCGGGCCATCGATGGCTGCCGGCAGCCAGGCCGTTTGAGCGGGAGACGGACGGCCAGGTCACCGTGGATGAGCAG
>JAKAWN010000563.1 GCA_021827245.1 Acidobacteriota bacterium
CAAATAATCAGGACTTCTCCCCACGTAGAAAGGTGCTTTCCATTCCGCAGGAAATCCACCTTAACTCTGCTGCCGATCTTGCTTTGGGAAACGATCTGGACAAGTTCGTCACCCGACTTAATGGATTGGCCGTCGATGGAGAGAATGACATCGCCCATCTTCAGGCCCGCCCGCTCGGCGGGGCCGCCGGGCTCGACGTTGTTCACAACAACCCCGTGGTCGGCTCCGAAGCTGCGCAGAAGGGCCGGATTGGTCTGATCGAGAAAAGTAATGCCGATGGCGCCGCGCCGCACCCGCCCGGAGGTGATCAGAGAGTTGTAAATGACCCGAGCGGTGTTGGAGGGAATGGCAAAGCCAATGCCATCATTCGATCCCTGGTTGGTGGCGATCGCCGTGTTGATTCCAATCACCTGTCCTGCCATGTTCACGAGGGGCCCTCCGCTGTTGCCGGGATTGATGGCCGCATCGGTCTGAATGAAGCGCTTGAACTGGCCCTCCATGCCCGGTTCAATGTCGCGCCCCTTGGCGCTGATGATGCCCGCCGTAACGGTTGAATCGAGTCCAAACGGGCTGCCGATGGCCAGGACCCAGTCTCCAACCTTCACCGAGGACGAATCGCCAAACTGCGCTGCTGCGAGCTTCCTGCCGGCATCAATCTTGATGACAGCGAGGTCGGTCCATTTATCGGCGCCGACAATCTTCGCGTGGTACTTGATTCCATCCTCACCTTGCAGATAAACCTCAATACGATCCACCGGCTTGTCGACGCTGGTTTGCATGACAACGTGATAGTTGGTGAGCACATAGCCCCGCGGATCGAGAATAATGCCGGAACCCAGACTGCGCCGCTGGAAATGATCCGGTGGCTGCCCCGGCTGGCCGAAATGGAAAAAGTGATTGAAGAAATCGTCAAAAGGTTCTTCACCCGGAGACCCCATGCCGTGCCCGGAAAGGTGCACGGTGGTTTCCGTCGTGATGTTGACAACTGCGGGCTCAACCTGCTCCGCGATGCGAGAAAAGGTATTGGACAGTTCGATGGGCGAGGGGGCTGCCAGCGGCTGCGGGTCAGCCACAGCACTTGCGGAATGCGCCGCTCGGGCTCCATGGGAGATGAGCGTGCCAATAGCGATGCCGGCACCAAGCGCTATGGCAATCGCCAGCGCTGCTGCGTACCGGCGCACATCGCTTTTCATCTTATTCCTCGTACCGGGATGTTACCATTTTATGAGTTTGTATGGAACCAACTTGAATTATACACTGGTTTCAAGGCGCGCGCGGCAACATGCAAATCGCGCCTTCGGCGGTATTGCAAGGGGAACAGCGGCTTTCCGTGGTAAGGCTGGAGAAATCCTGCAGGCCGCTGCGGCGAGATCACATCGTTCGGGCTGGTTGGCGGCCTTTGCCGGCGCGTACCAGGGGTGCGAAGCCCGTCTTGAGCAATGCGAGCCGATCCACCCGCGATGTAGCGCCGTCCTTACCGCGTGAAGCGAAAAATGACGGCGCTACAGTCGGCATGGCGTCCAGAGAGTTTATGAGTGTGACACCTTAATGTCTTCCTTGGCCTGATGCTTTCCCTTTTTCACCTGAGACTTGATTTCTTTATGGTTCAGGTTTGGACTCAGAGTGTGGACGGCTTTGCCGAGACTGTCACCGCTTGTCACCTTGTCCTTGAACTGGTCAAAAGGAATATTCAGGTTGTGGGAAATGTGCACCGCGGCGACAAACTGGCCGAGGTTCTTGAAGCCGGAGGCGGCCGTCTGAACGTTTTCGCCCGCCGGCAGCAAGGTTTGCAGCCTGCTGGACAACTTGGTATTTTGCGAAAGCAGTTGATCCGGCGTCTTCATTCCGCCCATGGAAGTTCCGTTGTTTCTGTCGTTCGGACCGCGGTTCATGCCGCCGTTATCCATCCCGGGCTGCTGGCCCTGCATGGGCCCATGGCCCATCTGCTGTCCCTGGCCCATAGCAGGGCCACCGGCCATGCCAGGACCACGCCCCATTCCGCCTCCAGCCATTCCGCCGCCGCGGCCCTGGGCCATCAGCGGAAGTCCGCTCAGGCAAATCAAAACAGCGAATGCCGTTGTATACAGGATTGCTCGTTTCATGAGTCTTATCCTCCTCAAGGCTTACTCCCCTGGATTACCCTCTGGTGCGTTCCCGGACTTTGTACCACCTTTTAACCCCAGATGCAACAGTTCCAAGGGCAGTTGCCTTGTTCTCAAAAGTCTAGACGTCTGGGCCTAAATCCAGCCGGTCCCCGTCATTCCGATCTCCATCATCTGCGCCTCTTCGCCATCTGGACGATCCGCCCAGGCATACAGGACTCGCAATCGGCTGTCCATTTCCCGGCCTCGATATTTCACTGATAATAAAGGTCGTATTGCTGAGTTCCGTTCCTTCACTTTAAGACGATTTTCCCGGGACGAGGAATTGTGGCCGGAGGCGTGTGTAAAATGTTCCCGTACCTCATTGTGCCTGTGAGTAAATGGAAAGCTGCGCGAAGGATCTTCCACCGCGCTACCACACGAAGGGAATCAGACCCTTCACCTTTTGCTTGTACTGCGCGTACTCGGCTCCGAACTGCTCTGTCATGAACAATTCCTCACGGCGCGATTTCATCCACAGGGCGAGGGTGGCCACGCCGAAGGCCAGCAACCCTCGCACCTCACCAAAGGCAATGGCTGTGCCCAGCAGGGCCAGCAAGGCACCGGTGTATATAGGGTGCCGCACCAGCGAGTATGGGCCGTTGCACACAAGTTCGTGGTCTTTCTTGACAGTCACCGCGCCGCTCCAGTTCCGGCCTATGAAAACGCGCGCCGAAAGGGCGAAGGTGAGTCCCACGACCGTGAGGGCCAATCCGAGGTACGAGGAAGCGGCGCCCTTCGGGACAAACTGTCTATTCAGAAGCCCAAAACCCAGCCTTTTGTTCCAAAGCAGAACAAACGCCAGTCCACCCAGAATCAGTTGCGCAAGACGTGAGACTGTGGATTCTCTCCGCACGGTCTGCTTTTGCACGAGCGCACCGATGCCCCAAACGAATAGGAACCCGATCCATAGGAACGCGATCCAGTTTAAAATTCCTGGTTGCACGATGTTCCTCCTACAACCTTGCCGAAGGCCGACTTTAGGAGAAATTCTACCACCGCTCAAGCTACGTTTTAGGCACAACCCACGATCGTCGCCAACGCTGTTGGCGAAACGGTTGGCCTTGTCAAGCGCCGATCAACGCAAGTTTGCCCATCCAGTCCGCGACGATCCGCACTTTATGGCACTCCATACTCCACGTCAGGTCGGCCTCAGAAGATTTCACGGAAAATTCATGTTGGCTTAACTCAGCCGTCACCGTTTCCAACTATCGTTAGCCTGGGGCGAGACCAGATTTCATGCTCATAACCATCATCCTATTTCCAATCAGGAGGTTGCTTGAATATCGTAAACCACAAAAGGCGAAAGCTCATTATTCGCAATCTGGGAATGGCCTGCCTGGCCTTGATCTTCTGCGTACCGTCAGCCGTGGCGGGCGGAGGTGGAGGAATAGGTGGCAAAGTGCTGGACGCATCGGGCGGCGCAGTGCCCGGTGTCGAGATCACCGTAACCAATGCTGCTACCGGAAAAGTGGCAGCCCATGCAACGACGGGATCGGATGGCATATACAGCATTACTGGACTTGCCAGCGGGACCTACACGCTGCAAGCCGTGAAAGCTGGATTTTTAATCTTTAATCGCAAAGAGACCCAGATCCGAACCGGCCAGACCGTTACAGCAGACATCACATTAAAGGTCGCTTCTTTGGTCCAATCGGTAGTTGTGAAGGCGGCAGCGCCCAAGACCTCCGTCACTGCGGTGACCATCACCAAGGGACAGATACAGGCTGTGGGAGGGCCGATCGGCGGCGCGGCGCAGGCGCTGAGCGCGGCGCCGGGCATCAACATTTACGGTTACGGCGGCATCGCTGCGACGGCGCGCGATGAGATTGTGATGCGGGGCATCAAAGCGGGCTGAGATCG
>JAKAWN010000564.1 GCA_021827245.1 Acidobacteriota bacterium
TTGAGCATCTCGTCCGACATGCGTTCAATCGACTTGGCGATGCCGTGCCCGTGGATCGGACCCCAGGACAACGTGCGCAGGATCAGCATGTCGAGCGAGCCATAAACGAGTTCGATTCGGTCTTCACATGGTTGTTTGGGCATGGTAGAAGGTAATCTACCACAGAGCTAGGTAGATTGTCTACTAAATAAACATCCCGGCGCGTGACTCGTCCGGAAATCTTCGAAACGCTCTTTCCTTGCCCCACTGGATGGTATCAGAAGGATTTTTGTGGGAGCTAACCCAGCAGGCTCACCCTTGAAGCGCAGCCCATGCCCCATACATCAGTGCGGAGCTTGCGGGCCAGCCTCCGCAAACAGGAAGATGAAAAGATCGGGGGAGATGCCGCCCGAGCATTCAAGGGCTGTCCACCTCCTTCATCGAGCCGGTTGAACCCCAGCCGCGAAAAGTGCCTTAAAATTGCGAGATAGCCTGATAATCCGCAGATTTGCGTTCAGGCCTCGATCAGCAAGCGGTCAATGCGGCGGCTTAGGTCGCGGAGATAGGCCTCGCCGCCGGGCTCGAGTTCACAGATCGCCGAGCCCGAATAGCCGGTATCGATCAGCGCCTGCCGGACCGCCGGCCACATCACTTCGCCGTCACCCAGGTTGACCCACGCGTAACAACTGTGCGTGACTTTGAAGTCCTTCAGGTGAAGCTTAACAATGCGTTTGCCCAGCGTATGAATCCAGTCCTGCGGATAGCCATAAAATACAACATTGCCCACGTCGAACCACGACTTTACCCAGGGGCTGCGGAATTCATCGATGTAACGCGCCACCGACACCGGGTCAAGCAGGAACTTGTTCCACACCTCCTCGATGGCGATCACCACTTTCACTTCCTCCGCCAGCGGAAGCAGCTCGCGAATCTGCCTCTGCGAGCGCGCCCACGCCTCACGGTAACTGGTTTGCGGATTCACCACCGCCGGCACCAGCAGCACAGTGTCGGAGCCCCAAAGGTTTGCGTTGTGCAGCGAAGTCCGCATCCCCTCCATGCTCTTCGCCACCACGGTGGGATCAGCCGAAGAGAGTGGATACTTCCAGTGCGCCGTGTTCATCACGGAATCGATACGAATCCCAGCCGCCTCGGCGGCCTTCTTCAATTCTTCCGCCGCGCGCGTGTCTGGCGTGGTCGGCGCCTGCACCACCTTGAATCCCGTGTCCCGCGCCAGCTTGAAGCGGTCCGGCACGCTCATCTTTTCGGGCAGCATGCTATACACCAGGCCCTTCTCAAGCGAAAGTTTCCCGCCGCTCCGTCCCGCCGTTTCTGCAAACGAGGCTGGCAACGCGCCCAGAGCCGCTGTTCCGGCAACCGTCAGTTTCAGAAAATCCCGCCGCGAAGCTTCACTGCTCATCGTTTTTCCCTTTCCTACCGGGTGTCAGGCGAACTGGTTGAGGTCAATTCCGTCATCCCAGTGTTCGCCCGAGCTGGCCACGGCCTCATAGTCGACCTCTTCACCTGTGTAGGCAGCGTGGCGAGCCATCATGCAACTGAGTGCTGATTCGACTCCCTGGGCCGCCTGATTATGATATTTGTTGTTCAGAATGCTATCGACGAAAGACCGTTTCTTATCCGGGTCAGCCTGGGCCAGGTTGTCATGGAACACGCCTGTCGTCGAAAACTGCTGTGATCCCTGTTGTGAGGAGGACTGGCTACTGGTCCATGCCCAGGCATTCTTGCCATAGATCGCCACAGGTCCTGTGTAGTGCGCCTCGGAACTCCCGTCGGTGCCGAAAAACTGCCATCCGACCTCCCACTTCCCGCTGCCGATTTGCGTTGAACTAAACGTCATGCTCACGCTTTTGGGGTAATAGAAAACGACGCTGTAATGCCCAAAGACATCCCCGTGGTCGGGCCGGCCCTTATGCGAACCCGTGGCCGCAGCCCTGATCGGATGCGCCTGCAAAGTCCAGTTGCAGATATCGATGATGTGGATGTTTTGCTCCACGATGATGTCGCCTGACAGAATCCGCGAGTAGTACCAGTTGCGAATCATTCGTTCATCCGCCGAGACATTGGGCCAGGCGGGCAGATCGGGCCAGGTTGCGAAGTAATGACCTTCACCGGAAACGATAGTTCCCAGCGCACCCGCGTAAATACGCTTGACCTGCTCCACATAGGGCGGCGCATTGCGGAGCTGGAACCCCACCTCCAGACTCAGGCGTCCTTCAGCGCGCCTTCCTGAGTCGAGCACTGACACACAACCTTGCGCATCCACCGCCACCGGCTTCTCGCAGTAAACATGTTTGCCCGCCGCCACCACCTCGGCCAGGTGCTGCGGGTGGAAATATGGCGGCGTGGTAATCACAACGACGTCAACATCCTTCAAGTTCGCGATCGCCTGGTAAGCCGTTGGCCCCCGGAACATCAGTTTGCGCTCAATAGCTGCGTACCCTTTACTCCGCTGAAAGTCGTCAAAGTGCGCCTTGGCCTGGTCCAGCTTGTCCTGGAAAAGATCGGCCAGCGCCACCAGCCTTGCCTTCCCCGTCTCGATCAGGTAAGTCGCGTCCGCGGTTCCGCGGCCTCCGCACCCCAGCAGTCCAACTCGCAGAGCTGAGTTCGCCGCCGTTCCTCGCACCAACTGTGGCGCCATAATCATGAAGCCCGCCGCGGCTGTGGCCTTGCCAATAAATTCCCTTCGTCCCAGCTTCTTCTTCTCCGAATCCTCGCTCACAGTCTTACCCTCCTTTGATTGATCCATTCCCCACCGGCCCCGGTGAAATGGCGCTAAGACTCGATCAGCTTTCTCAGATAATCCCTTTCGCGCTTCACGCTGGCGAGCTGGCCCGGCCCGGAAATCTCCCGTTCAATCGTGATCGGCCCCTGATAGTTCAATGCCTTCAGCCGCGCGATAATTCTGGGAAAATCCACCTTGCCGTGTGGAATCTCCACTTCCTCACCAAGGTCTCGTGGGTTGGTCGGATACAGGCCATCCTTGGCATGCGTGTTCTTCACATGAGGACCCAGAATATCCAGTGCATCCAGGGGGTTTGCTTTGTCATAGAGGATCAGATTGGCGGTATCGAGGTTCACTCCCTGGTTATCCAGGCCTACATCTTCGATCGCCCGCAACATCGTGATGGGCGTTTCGGTCCCTGTCTCGTAAAGAAATTGCTGGCCATTCCGCTTGCAGTGGCTGACCACATCCCGAAACGTTTCCACCGTTTCGCGATAAAGCTCATCGTTCGGGTCCTCGGGAATGAATCCTGCATGAATGCGAATAGCTGGTACGTTCAATTTCTTCACATAGTCCGAAAACCTCTTTAACTTCTCGACGCGCTGTGCGCGGTAAGTGCGAGGAACCAGGCCAAGCGTCAGCGGACCATCGTAAAAATTGTAGACATAAGGTCCAGGGCCGTCCGTCCCCATTGCCGTGACCACAATTCCGTATTTGTCCAGCGCCGCCTGCAGGCGTTGAACCAGATCATCATCCAGATGATCAGCATCGATCTGGCAAGTGAGCATTTCCAGACTGTGCACCGTGGCAATCGTTTTTTCCGGGTCGTTGCCGAGGCCGATAATGATCCCCAGTGCCATCGGCTTGTAGCCGCGTGGCCCCGCTGCCTCCGGTGACGCCATTGGTTGGGCACCTGACGAAGCCAGTGCCCGTTCGACTTTACCTAGGCCGGCCGCCGTCAGAGCGGCTGCCGTCGACAGCTTCAGGAAATCTCTCCGATTCTTCTTTGTCTCCATCTCCATCTCCCCATCCTTTGGCGTTGATGCTTGCAGCGTGTGTTGCCACAAGTGTTGCTCGGATTCTTGAACATCCCCAACGCACACGCCAGGAACACGCTCCATCCTGATACGCTTGATCGCTTCATTTTGGGGTTGTCCCCTGGGCTGAGACAAACAGTTAAGACACTGCCTGCCGTTCGCTGGAATTCGATTGTACTGCAAACGGCTTTTCCTGCAAGATGGTCCCCGGCTGGTGAAGCGGAGGCAGGCTCTGC
>JAKAWN010000565.1 GCA_021827245.1 Acidobacteriota bacterium
GCTTTCCGCAAGAGCAACGCGACGAGATTGATGCCGCGCGAATTGATAAGGAGTTCCGCCTTTGGTTTCTCGATATCGGTTTTCGGACCGACGGAACCCATCCAACTGAGTCGTCGTGCACGCAGGAGCAAGGCTTGAAGGAGCACGTTGAAGCAATGAGACAGGCGTCAGATGATCAAGGATATTGAATTCGCGGCCCTCTGCCTGGCGAACGAAGACCAGCGCCTGTCTCGAAAGCGTTTCTTCCGTACCTTGCTTTGAAGGAGTTGCTCCCAATGGCGCAAGTAAAGACGAAACGAATGTGGCATCCGAGCCGACTTGAGCAGCATGTGTCAGAAATCGGTCGACGGGCCGCGGAAAGAGAAGCGGCACGGATCCCTTGGCAACGGCTCTACGTGTCCCGAGAGAAATACGTCGAGTGGGAGGCCTTTGCACTTTGGGTGCGCGCCGTCGAGCACGCAGAGGGAGACCTTCCGGCTTGGCTCGCCAAGATTGTAGATAAGCGCTGTCTGGGATTCTTGAAGTTTTCCGCTGAAGGGAAATCCGATCATCCCAAGGATGTACCTTTCTTCTGGTATCACCTCGAGCGCTGGATCAATGACCGGATTTTCGCGGTTCCCTGGCGAGAAGCCTGGGTGAACGCTGTTGGGTACTTCGCGGCCCGCGATCTGCGGTCGCTCCGCAATCATGCTTACTGGGAATATTGTGAGCGCGCATGGAGGCGCTCGAAACCGGCCGTCTACCCTTCTTTCCCCGAATGGCTGAAGGCGTCGGAGCATTGCAGTGACCAGGTCCTCGACGAATATGAGATGCTGGAGGAGAAGCACCAGTTGATTAAGCTCATGCGGCGCGTGGGACCCCGAGCAATTCACCTGGCAGTCGAATGTTATCTTGAGTGGGAAGTCTTCGCCTACTGGGCGCGGACTGCGTTGGAGGCACAACCTCCTCTGCCTCCCTCCGTTAGAAGGGAGCTGAGGCAAAAGTGCCAATACGACCTGGAAACTCACATCATCTCGCGAGCCCTGAATCCAACAGAAGTATTACATTGCCGATTCAACCGATTGCTCGAATGGATTGAGGAGCACGAGTTTGCCAGGCCAAAGAAAGAAGGCTGGCTTGATGTGCTTCGCTACCAAGCGCGCCTCCATCCGCGGCATGCCCGCGTAATTGATTATTGGCACGATTGGGAAGCCCAGTGGGCAAAGCACCCTTCCCCACAATATCCTTCATTGAAGAAATGGCGCGATGCTGCCGACCGGTACACCTTTGGGCCCGTTGACGCAAGATAATGCTGGAAGGATTTGAGCGTCATTCTTGCTCCCGGACTCCGTAACGCTACCGCGTCCAGACGGTCGTTGATTTCACCATCTCCTTCCGCCCCTCGCGGCGCAAGAGCGGACTTCCGTCATCGAGCCTGCCCCCAGTCCTGAACCCCCGGCACGAACGACGGGCTTGCGGACAGGTTTAACTTCACTGAATCCATGACAACGTGCGCGGCGAGCAGGACAAGTGCTGAAACTCGGGCACCAGGTCGAAAGGATTATCTACTGGGTGAGGCGCTTCGGCCAGATAGTCAATGAGCTCGGCCGAAGAATTGCCGATGAATTTTGCTGCCGCTTGAATATGGGGGATGCGTTCTGGGACGAGCCCCATCAGTCTGACACAGGTTGCATCAGCAGCAACAGGATCGTCGGCCAGGACGAGTTTGCCGAGATGACGGGGTGAACCCGTCAGCGGGCCGTTGCCTTCCATCGCCATGATTCCGTCAGCAATCACAAAATGAATCGGCACCGTGGCGCAAATGTCCACAATGCATTGCTCGATGCCTTTCCAGTGGAGAATGTTTTTGGGCCATCCGTATTTGACGCCAGGAACAACGCCAAACATGTTCTTCATGCTGAGCGTGACACCGCTCCAGTGGTGAGTCTTGAGCTGGCCGCGGGGTTGGATCAGGGAAGCCTGTTCGACATGGACCTGATTTCCGTATCGCGGGTGCCGGCGGATTTCACCTGTCAGTGACCAAGTCTCCCCCACGAGGGGGGCTCGAAAGATATGATTACGGTCGGCGACCCCAAAAGCATTTCAAGCATATTCATGGTGGAAGGAATAGACTCGTCACTCTTGAAAACACTCAGCAAAGTCCCGGACTCAGATAGTCCTTTCCTTGACAAAGAAGTCATGGACGCGTTCTTGAAGCCGGACAAACACGTCAGCCATGATGCTGTCATGTCCTTCCTCAGAAAGCTCGGCAGCGCAAGGAATTCGTCGTTCGGACTGAACTTGTAGTTTGGCAGATAATTGCCGTAACGAAAAGTTAGACTGACCCTCCCAGGAAAACTCTCAAGCTCTCCAACCATGTTTGAGGCTTTATTCCGTGGCTGGTGCGGCCCACGAATCCGGAATACTCGGCCATGTTGTCTCGGTTGGCACGAATAGCTTGCTTGGTGGTCCTGGCATATACTCGGAGGAAGTCATCCATGTTTGTGAGTTTCGCGAACAGGTAGGTGGCATGGCCCAATTCCGGTCTTTCAGCCGCGATAACTCGCTCAAGCTCAAAGATGAATTCATCTCGGAAGAAGTATACGGTTCTGGCGCGCTTCAGTAGCTCCCGGTAATAGAAGGCATCGTAATCAGCTTCCCACGTTATCTGCGCCACGTCGAAGTCGCCAGGAATTCCTGCGTCGCCGCACAGCCGCTCGATCTCCGATTTCGCGACGGGCTCACGCTCGATGCGGGCGCGCAAGCGGTCGAAGAAGTCGGCGTGTTGGCCGAAAATGTGATGCCGGCGGCGTGCGGCCTCGATTCGCTCGTTGATGTCAATCGGTAGCGTCACTTTGATGCGGCTGGGCAGTGCTTTCTCCCAACTCAGAAAATTCCATTCCCCATCCTTCAATTGATACACACCAGACTTGAGAAATGTCGCTTGAACGCTCACCTTCGCGTCAAGCAGATGTTTCCATTGATTCCAGGTGGGATCCCACAAGAGGGGCATTGTGGCCTGATCCACCAAAACCTCAAGCCTGCGTCTTGCGTCACGGTATATGGCGCGATCAGTGTAGAAATGAAAATTGCGCAGCGGCGTGTCAAAGCTACGCTCGCAGCGGTCAGGCGAAAAAGCAAGAATTCGGCGGACCAAGAATGTTTTCCCATCACGCGACCGCTCACCTTCACCCAGCAGCGATCCAAACCCGCCATAGGGAAAGCGCACGGGCGCGTCTGGGTCTTTCAAGATGGCATCATAACAGGCCCGCAAATCCGGCTCGGCCAGGATGTTGAAGGCCCGCTCGATCGCCTTGAGTTCACGTGGGTCCGCGTGTGTCGCCCTCAATTCCAAGTCACGAAGCTTGTAAGAAAGCCGCAGCTCTGCAAGTGACACATTCGCAGTCGTCTTGAGGACTTCATAGAAGTTGAATTGTCCCTGACGGCGCCGGACGTCCCGCTGGGCATAGAAGTAGTCGCGAATGACATCGCAATTCAGCCGCACAGCGGAAATCCCAACTGGGCTTCCGCGGACCTCCGTCAGCGAGTAAAGCCGGCCCCGCCTGTCTTCTTTTGGTTTCGTCACATAGCTGATCGGGGCCAGATATACAGCCCTCACTTTCGAGTTCGGAGCTCTGCGAACAAGGATTTCGGTTCCGATGTCGCAACCATCACTTGGTAACGTAAACTCAATCGTGTCCCCTGGAAAGATTGAGCCATAAAGAAGCCCGGACACGAGCACGGAACGCCCGCCACCAAGGATGCACTCCACCGCCCGACCGTTCGTTTTGACCTCTACCACCGTTTCGCGGTGAGCCTCGTCGGACCTGAGAGTCTCAGGCATGGAGTCATGTTAGTGTGCTCGATTATTCCCGTCAAACGGCTGTTATGAGCTGCGCTTTCAATAGGTTAGCAGAACCTATCAGTGAAGCAGCTACAAGGATTTTGCTTTGGTCGGATGGATTTCGCAGATCACTTGTCGTTTAGAGATCGGAA
>JAKAWN010000566.1 GCA_021827245.1 Acidobacteriota bacterium
GACCAACAGATGTTTAGGATAAGGACTAACCACTCCTCGTTTCTGCTTCTTATCAAAAATGACCAACCGCCAAACAACCGGAGGGCCTTTCGTCAGTTCCTCCCCAAAGTCGATAAACACACGGCATCTTGCATCTGACCAATTGTGCATGATGCGGCTCTTTCCGTGCCACGTAAATGCGAAGGCGAGAGGTTCGGTTTGAATTGGGACACTCTCCAGACCTAAAAGAAAATAATTACGGTCGAGCTCGCCTCTTTGCCCGTCCACTATCCAAATCATGTTCCCGTAGAAGCGCTCTCTTGCTGCCATCTCTTCTAGAGGCATGGGCGAATGTTGAAACTCCACCACCAGATCGTGAGACGTCTTTATATCAGCGATATGAGTTTCGCCCGTTTCAGGATCAACAGCGGATATTTCTTGCCACTCTTTGGGAAATCTATCCTTCCAGGCGCGGTGCCAATCTGTTTCATTTTCCCACCACGGATCACAGACCTCCTTGGATTTGTGTGCCCAATGCCAGACATTCACTCTACCGCATTTGGATACGACTTCTTCACCACAATGAGGGCACTGTCCGTGCAGTTTGGGCCGCGGGTCTGCCTTTTCATCATTGACCAGAGCGAATCTCATGTCGCGGCGTTCTTCCGTTTCTTGGTTGCCGCCCCGGCGGCCACTCTCGTATAGAGGTCGAACAGTTTTTCCAGACGCTCGGTGTCGTTCTTAAATCGGCGACCGATGTAAATGCGTTCCAGGACCTCGTCGTTGTGGTCGTGAGCCGCGCGCAAGTCATCGGGCATATTATCGGGGTCGTAGAGGTCGGCGATCGTCGCCGGAAAATGATGCTCGCGCGCTAGCAGAATGTTCTCGGCGGACTGCGTAAGGTCAGTCTTGTTCTTTTCCGTCAACGGCGGCACGGGAAACGTGTTCCAGCCGAGGGTGTTGGAGTAGCGGTACCGCGTTTCCAGTTGACCGCAGACGGTTGCAATCCATATCAGGTGCAGGCGCGATGCAACTAGCGCCAAATTCCACAAAGGTGCATCGTAAAGGCCAAAGGCGAGATTGGTGAGTGTTGTACGGTCATCCACCAGCCCGGCAGGTAAGTAAGGTCTTCTCTCCGACGAAACGCTAGGTACGACGATGGTGCTTCGTGCGCCAATCCTCATGAGCTTCAACTGGTGCGCTCGCCTCGCCAAGGCATTAGCACCCTTGTCTCGGCTTGCCAGTCGAACCTGTCGAACCGCGTCGATGCGGGATTTAAGAGACGCAATGGATTGGGCCTCTTGGAGGTCACGGTCTTCTATCCAGATGCAGAGCCGTGATCCGCCGTTGATGAAGTCTTGAGAGCCGCAAATACGGCGGATAAATCTCTCGCGTTGGGCGGCGTCAAGTCCGAGGGAGTCGAGTTCTTGTGGTTGCAAGAGAAGATGGCCACCATCGGATGGCTTGTTGCCGAACTCCATGGTGGCGACAGAGCTGATAGGTGTAGCCTTCTTCTCAACGATAACACGAAGCCCAAGAGTCAGGTAAGGCGTTATCGATGTTCCCTCGCGGACAACGACTGCATTCTGGTCGTCGTGTTCGTACAGGCGGCGCGGTGCGTTGATAGGGGGGGAGAGTCCAACAATTGAAACCGTGACTCCGGCCTTGTTGCTTGCAAGGTTGGACCATTTGAATGAAGTATACGCAAAGCGGATGTCAGCGCCTGCGCTAAACAAGATGGGCCACAAGATTGATACTGACTGACCCTGGCAGATTGAATTTGTTGTGACGAACGCCGCGACAGAGTCCGTCTTGGTTCCGTAATCGACTGCCTTGATGAACCAGCCCGAAACGTAGTCGAGAAAGCCGCTTGATGAGGAGCGCCCGTTGATAAGACTCCGAAGGTCGGCCTTCTGCTCCACCGACTGCCATGTGAACCCGAGGTAGGGAGGATTGCCGCAGATGTAAGTCTCACCACCCTCATTCTCGAAGTCGATTTCGGCCTGATCGAGCGGCTTGGCGAACAGATCGTCGGCCTGAAACCTCACTCCCGTCCCGGTTGGCGGGCAGACGCTCAGCCAGTCAATGCGCAGCGCGTTGCCGCAGACAATCCAATTCTCGTTACGGAGCGGCAGGAATTCGGCGAGGGCGAGTTTCTGCCCGCGATAGAGTACGTCACACTGATATTCCGCGATTACGAGGGCAAGGCGCGCGACTTCTGCCGGGAAGTCGCGCAATTCGATGCCGCGAAAATTGGTCAGTGGAATTTCCGAGCGGCGATCCAGCTCGCCGCGCCGCCTGTTGATCGCGGCTTCGATGGCACGCATTTCCTTGTACGCAATGACAAGGAAATTGCCGGAGCCGCAGGCGGGGTCGAAGACCCTGATCTTCGCCAAGCGTTTGCGAAGATTGAGTAAGGTGCGCAGGTTATCGCCCGCCTCGTCGAGCTTCGCGCGCAGGTCGTCGAGGAAAAGCGGGTTGAGGACCTTCAGAATGTTTGGCACGCTGGTGTAGTGCATCCCGAGCGCGCCGCGCTCCTCGTCCTCGGCGACAGCCTGAATCATTGACCCGAAGATGTCCGGGTTGATCTTCGTCCAGTCCAGACTGCCAATGTGCAGAAGATAGGATCTCGCGATCTTGCTGAATCGTGGCACATCCATGTTGCCGGAGAAGAGGCCGCCGTTGACGTAGGGGAAGGAGTTTGACCAGCGGGGCAGCCCGGCGCGCTCGCGCTCCTGGTTCTTCGTGTTCATGGCAAGGAACAGTGTGCCAATCACCTCATGCGTATTGGAAGAGTCCCTTGCGCTCATCTGCGCGATGGTTTCGGTGAAGAGGCCCTTGCCGATGAAGATGTCGGTGTCTTCGGCGAAAAAGCAGAAGATGAGTCGCGCCATGAAGTGATTCATGTCGTGGCGGCGCTCGGCCTTACCCCAATCGGGGTTGTCCTTCAACAGCTCGACGTAGAGTCGATTGAGGCGACTGGTCGCCCGGATGTCGAAGGCGTTTTCCGTGATCTCCCTGACGGTGCTGATGCCTGCCAAAGGCAGGAAGAACCCGAAGTGGTCTGGGAAATCCTTGTACGCGCAGGCGACGGTCTCGCCATCGATGAGGTTTTCCGCTTCAAAGTCCGTGCCGTCTGTAGCGAGGATGAACTTCGCTTTGGCTTTGGCGGTCGCCGGGCTGGCTTTGAGGGCTTTGAGCGCCGCCGTCACCTGCCCTGCGTCGCAGGTCAGGATGTGGATGTTGTTGGTCTGAAGAACGCCACCGATGTCGGATTTATTGGAGGCACCGGCTCGCAGCTTCCTGATCGTTGTTTCTTTGTTGCCGAAGGCTTCGAGGAAGGAATACGGAAAGTTCGCGCGGTCGAACGGCTGCTCCGCAAGGTCAGTAATTGCTTGTTCTATCTCGACGGCGTTCAATTATTCACCTGCTGTGTCGGGCACTTGCTAAATTGCGTCGGGCGCGCAAGCGACTCTGGCTGCTGGTAGCTCAGGTCTTGCGGCCCGTCGACCGCCTTCGCGGTCTAGCGTCCCGACGATCATTCGTTCTCGGCATTGGGGGCTGCCGTCCTGTGCTCGTGCTTGATCCGCTCATAGATTTCTTCGCGGTGCACAGGGACATGGCGCGGCGCTTCGATGCCGATGCGCACTTGGTTGCCTTTGACGCCGAGTACCATGATTTTGACGTCGCCCCCGATCATGACGGTCTCACCCACGCGCCTGGTCAGGATCAGCATGATGTCCCCTTCCGTTCTGTAGTTCCGCCGGACATCTTGGCTCTTCGGCCCTTGGGATCCGGATTCCAATGCGGGATTCTAGCTCAGCCTCAGCCTCCAGGCGGCGGACGGGTACGCTAGGATGGGCCGGTTCCCGGTTCATTTGGCGCCTTGCTCGCCCTTCAGGTAGGCTCGAGGTACGTCCGGGAGCATTGTGCTCCGGAGCTTCGGCTATTACGCTGATTTCAGGAGGGCCTCGGCACAT
>JAKAWN010000567.1 GCA_021827245.1 Acidobacteriota bacterium
TCCCTCATCTTCAGAATTTTACACAGAGGGCACAGAGGGGGTTTGCAGTGCCTCCATCCCTGTGTCTTACCTTCTTCTCTGCGTTCTCCGTGGGCCCAAGGCATCGGCACGAAGACCACGGAGTGAGGACCTCTGTGTTAAGGCCTTAACGGATGCTCAGGGAGCAGGCAAAGCGTCTTGTTCTAAACTGGGCCAAGCTGCCTTCCGATTCTACCAGCGAAATGCCGGGTGCCACATTGATTCATAACTTCCGCATATAATGACAAGCATGGATGACAGAACGCGATTGACCGCGATGGTCAAGGCAGCGGGTTGAGCGGCCAAGTTGAGTCCAAGTATTTTGGACTCTGTCCTGGCCAAGCTGCCGAAACAGTCTGATCCCAACGTCCTGATCGGCTTCGAAACCGCCGACGACGCGGGCGTGTACATGATCGCGCCCGACCTCGCGCTGGTGCAGACGGTCGATTTCTTCACCCCTATTGTGGATGATCCCTGGACGTTTGGCGAGATCGCCGCCACAAACGCCCTGAGCGACATTTACGCCATGGGCGGGCGGCCGGTTTCCGCACTTTCGATTGTGGGTTTTCCCAACACGGGCCGTGACCTGGACATTCTTGAAAAGATTATGCAGGGCGGCTTGGCCAAGATGCAGGAGGCGGGCTGCTCGGTGATCGGCGGCCACTCGATTGGCGACGAGGAGATGAAGTTCGGCTACGCGGTCACCGGCGTGGTGGATCCCAAACGCGTGCTGGCCAACCGTGGCGCACGGTCGGGCGACCGCATGATTCTCACCAAGCGCCTGGGCACCGGCATCATTGCCACGGCGCTGAAAAAGCAGAAGGTGAGCGAAGTGTCTGTCAACGCGTCCATTGAATCCATGCGAACCCTCAATCGAACAGCCAGCGAGGTGGCGCGCGAGTTTGACGTCCACGCTGCCACTGACATCACGGGATTCGGCCTGCTGGGCCATGCACGCGCGATGGCTCTCGCCAGCGGCGTCAGCCTCGTGATTGAGCATCGTCACGTCGAATTCTTTCCCGGCGCGGTTGAATGTTCGCGCGGGGGTTATATCCCCGGCGGCCTGAAAAACAATGTTAAGTTCTTGACCGGCTGCGTGGAGTTTGACCCGAAGATTCCGCAGGAGATCCGGAACCTGCTTTTTGATCCGCAAACCTCCGGCGGGCTGCTCTTAGTCGTGGGTGAAAAAGATTCTTCGGCTCTGGCTGGCAAGCTGCTCGAGCGCGATGTCCCCGCCCAGCAAATTGGCAGGGTTATTGAAAAAGTCAGCCCCCTGCTTCGGGTGGAATAAGCCGCCAGGAAAGTTTGCGCCAGTTCTGAAACTCGGGCTAAGATGAGCGCATGCTAAAGAAGTTGTCAATGCAAGCAAAGTTTGCGCTGGGAATCGTCCTGATTGGGGGCTCAGCCCTCCTTGCCGAATATGTTCTGGTCAAATGGTATCCGTACTATCAGGGTTACAAGGCCAACAAGGCACTCCAGCTCCTTTCTTACCAGAACAAAACGCTGGGAATCGACATGGAGGTTGCTGCAGGGATTTACGGCAAGGTGGAGGATTTTCCCGGAGGCGTCAAGATTTACCGTTCGCACCTCTTCAGTTCCGGCCCTACCCTGATTATTACTTCGCAGCCGAATCCGAGCAATGCAGATGAGTTCTCGCCGCAGCTTTTGGCTCAATGGGAAACCGCAGGAACTTATCAGAACATTCCGGATTACCGCTTTGAGCATACCAAGATCCAGGGTCGCGACGCGGCGCTGATCTGGCAATCTAAGGAACATGCCAAGGTTCTGCCCGCCATCAGCTTCGATGTTTCAACCACGGACAATCCCACTTTGCTAACAGCCCACATCATTTCGCCTGACCACATAGTTCAGGCCAATTGCCGGCCGGGTTCCGGGGATCCGAAGTTGTTCCTGCAGGCGTGTGAGGAGAGCATTAGATCGATCAAGGTAAGCGGACCCCCGCCCAAAGAAAAGCCAGAGCCTGGAGTTCTTGAACTAAAGAACGTCAAACCGATCAAATAGGTACCCGGAAGCTTTCTTGCAAAGATTTGTTAGGTTTCCTGCGGGGCGGGATCTTCTGTCAGACTCGAAAAAACATACGGTTGGTTCAAAAAGAATTCACACCCACGTTCTCAAGTCATCGCATAACAGCTCACTTTGATCCTGGAAGGTCGATGCCGAAATCCCAGACATCAATATTGAGCTTCTGCTCGAGGAGTTCACCGAGGGCATATTCACCGGACGCGAGTGGCTTCAGGGGCTTCAGCTCGTAGACGCTTGCCGCCAGGCGGATGCGCTGGAGCGGCAGGTCCTTCCTGATCTCCCCGGACTTCCCCACACCGATTCCAGATTGAATTTTCTCAACAACTCGCGAGTCTTTCTTTTCGACCAGCGGGATCAGTTGCGCATGTTCAGCCCAGTTGTCACTGTCCTGGACGTAGAAAACGGGCTGCGGCACGGTAATTCGCACTGCCGCCTTGGCACCAGGAAGCACCACAAGCGCCTGCTTCTTCAGCAGGGGCCCGGGCATCGTCATGATCAGTGCAATTCGCTTCTTGTCGGTGACAACTTTTGCGGGGTCCTGGATCAGGTGAATCACACGCGCCCCGTCAAAGGCATAGACACCGGAACTGGAAGGCAAGTTGATGCCCGGCTTGATCTGGTATCCCGTGTTAACCGGGATATTGAACCTCTGATTCTGCAGTTCCTCCGCGGCCTTGATCTGCTTAGCCTGTTCCGCTTTCTGTGCGCCTTCAGCGCGCGCGGTTGTGGCAAAGTCCACCATTGACTTGGGAATCTCTTCCTGATCGCCGCGGTCCGCGCTGTAGTAGCGGACGCGATCGCCGATCACCTGGTAGCTTTTCACGTTTATATAGCTGCCGTCTTTCAGATAGAGTCGGATGTTGGCTCTGAGCGGCGTCGGGAACATCATTAGTCCCAACAGGGCCCCCACGGCCATGACCCGCAAAGCCTTTGCACCCATCTTGTTCCTCACTACTTTAGATGTTACCGCGTCCCGTCGCGTCGTATCAAACCGCCGCAAGGGGGGTATCAACACCGGCTGTTCCTATCCGTCCATCTCTGTAAAGTGGACGGCCTCAGGCTTGATCTCGTCGGGGATGCCCTATATTTTCTTTTCGATGCTCCCGTCCCTCACGGCCGTATTGAGGAATTAATGCGGGGCCCGACTTCGAGAAGCATTCGCATAGCTGTCTCCTTGCAGGCCGAATTGTGGCCTAGGAATATTGTCTTGTTCCCGATGTTACAGATTAGCGGCCCCACGGAAGGATACCGCAACGCGATTGGCGGTCAGCCGAGAAAGAGACGGGGGAAACCAGCAGCGCAGGCTCTTGCGGCCTGAGTTTGTTGTGCGTCGTTCAGAGAGAAAAGCCGCGGGTCGTGAAGGGCTGCGCTATGGCACTTTGGGCAAATGCGCCAAGGCTTCCTGAACCATCGCTTCCGGGTACTCGTAGTCGGTGAGTTCGCCGGCGAAATACTTTTCATAGGCGGCCATATCGAAAAAGCCATGGCCGCTGAGGTTGAAGAGGATGGTCTTTTGTTTCCCCTCTTCCCTCGCTTTTAGAGCCTCATCGATGGTCGCGCAGACGGCATGCGAGGTTTCCGGCGCCACCACGATGCCCTCCGCGCGCGAAAAAGTAATGGCGGCTTCGAAGCACTGGAGTTGCGGGTAGCTGACCGCTTCCACCACGCCCTTTTGGTGAAGCAGGCTGACCAGCGGAGACATTCCGTGATAGCGAAGCCCGCCAGCGTGGATGCCGGGTGGAATAAAGTCATGCCCCAGGGTTTCCATCTTGAGCAGTGGAGTCATTCCGCTTTTGTCGCCGAAATCGTAAGCGTAGAGCCCCTTGGTCATGGTGGGGCAGGCGGCCGGCTCAACGGCGATCAGGCGAATGTCCTTCCCCGCGGCTTTAGATCGGAA
>JAKAWN010000055.1 GCA_021827245.1 Acidobacteriota bacterium
GTCCGTTACGCCCGAAAGAAAGGATTCAACAGCGTTCAGGCGGCCACCAACGGCATTGAGTTTGCCAAGAGCAAGGAATATTGCAGGCAGGCGTTTGAGGCCGGGCTGCGCTACGCTTATCTGCAGTTTGACGGTATCGGCAATGACGCCAACAGCCACCGCAAGGTGGGCAACCTGTTCGACGTCAAGCTGAAAGCCATCGACAACATGCACGAAGCGGGTATTGAGATCATTCTGGTCACCACGCTCGTAAACGGAGTCAACAATGATCAGGTTGGTCCCATCATCAACTTCGCCCGCGAAAATCCCAAGAAGATCGCTTTCATCGCCTTCCAGCCGGTTTCGTTCACGGGTCGCGACGAAGACGTTACGCCGGAACGCCGCATGCGGCAGCGCTATACGCTTTCGCACATGGCCGCGGACGTCAAGAAACAGCTCGGCATCACGGAACCGACGCGCGACTGGTTCCCGCTCTCGCTGATGGGGGCGTTTGCCGATTATGCTGATCTGGTTCACGGACCCGAGGCGCAGTGGGGCCAGGTGAGTTGCGGCTGCCACCCGAACTGCGGCGTTGGAACCGCTCTGATGATCAACAAGGAAAATAAGGAATGGGCGCCAGTGCCGCAATTCCTCAGCATTCCCGGGTTGGTCAAGGATATGCAGAAAATCACGGATGCCGGTCGCGGCAAGTGGTTTTCGAATTTCATGATGGCCCTGGCGCTGCTGAAGAATTACAATCCGTTCGGCGCTCCGCCGAGTCTGGCGCTGGTCGATATCCTGAAGAAGTTTGACAAGTCGTTTGCATTGACCGGCGAAAAGCGGGCTGACAAGCTCTACGGAAAATCAAACCCCAACCGCACGATCGATGACACGCTGAAGCGCCGCTCGGACCCCTGGAACTTCCTCTTCGTCGCCGGCATGTGGTTCCAGGACCTGTTCAACTATGACTTCCGCCGCACGGAAATGTGCATCATTCCCTACGGGACGCAGCAGGGCGAAATTTCCTTCTGCGCTTACAACACGGGAATCGGATGGCGGAACATCATCGAGAACATGCATAAGAACGCAACCGTCGCCGAGTGGTACAAGACCCACGGCAAACACGAAATCTATGCCCGTGGGAAGAAGGTCGAACTTTCAGATTACGCGCATTCGCTGACCATCAATGCGGAAGACGCTGCAAGGGTTCGTGACCGCGATCACGATATTCCGATGACAGCGAGCGAAGAAGAACGTGCCCGGCGCAAGGCCGAATGGGAAGCCAACCAAGCCCGGGCCTACTACGAAGAAATGGTTCTCAAGAAGCCCAAGGTCGAGCTGGTGCAGATTGGGAACAAAAAGGAAAGCAAGGACACCGAAAAGGTTCCTGTGTAGCCTCCTTAAGATGACCGAACATCAGGGCCGCCCGTTCGCGAAGCGAGGGGCGGCCTTTTTTTCGGCAGCATCGACGCCAGGGCAAGGTTTGATCCTGCCTGCTGAGGGGATTGGGCTGCCTTGCCCCAACCCTGAAGTTGGAGTACGATGAAAAGGTTCTCCGAGCCTTTGGGAGCTAAAGAGCATCAAGATAATCCATGCCCCGGGGGCCGACAGGGTACGCGGAGAAATCCGAGTGCCTCCCGTATTTGGAAAGGGGAACGAGCCTACGCCGGATACGGGTAGGCGTTTGTGTTTTTATGGGGCGGATTTGGCGGAACAACGGCGATATTGTTCCCAATTGAGCCCGAAGCCTTTGGCGCCCAATTTTGGCGGAAGCCCATGCTCAAAGATAGCCACGGCCGCACGATTCACGACCTGCGAATCTCAGTGACGGACCGCTGCAACTTCCGGTGCGTCTACTGCAAGTCTGCCGACCCGAAGAACTATTTTCCACACCCTGACCTGCTGAGTTGGGATGAATTTCTGCGGGTGGCTCGCATCATGGCCGGACTGGGAATCCAGAAGGTTCGCGTGACCGGTGGTGAACCTCTGCTACGTCCCGGCATCCTGGACTTTCTCTCAGGCTTGAAGCAAATTGACGGCATCCGGGACCTCGCCCTGACCACCAACGGATACTTGCTGGCGGAGATGGCTGCGAACCTGGCTCGCGCCGGGGTGTGCCGCGTGAACGTCAGCATGGATTCCGCGCACCCGGACAAGTTCGCCGCCATTACGCGCACACCCGGCTCCTTTGAACGCGTGATGGAAGGGGTGGACGCGGCGGTTGATGCAGGTTTTGATCCGGTTAAAGTGAATGTCGTACTGGTGCGTGGATTCAACGAAGGCGAGATCCTGGGATTTGCAGAGCTTGCCAGGACGAAGAACGTGATTGTCCGGTTTATCGAGTTCATGCCGCTGGATGCCGACCACGCCTGGGATCGCTCGCGGGTGGTGACGGCGCGCGAGGTTTTTGACGCGATCGATCCTGTTTTTCCGCTGGCCGAGCTTCCTCGTCACCACTCGAGTGAGACGGCTCTGCGTTACCGGTTTAAGGATGGCAAAGGAGAAATCGGGGTGGTCGCTCCGGTTTCGATTCCGTTCTGCGGCCAGTGCAGCCGAATTCGGCTGACGGCCGACGGCAAGCTCCGCACCTGCCTGTTCTCGCTTGAAGAGCATGATGTGACGGGTTTGCTGCGCGGCGGGGCTGATGACTCAGTGATTGAGACATTGATCCGCTCTGCTGTCGAACAGAAAGAGCCTGGCCACCGCATCAACGAACCGGACTTTATTCAGCCCTCGCGAACCATGGTCTTTATTGGCGGATGAACGCTGCTGTGGTTCCGGCCGTGCGCAACGGCTGAAAATCCAGGCAGGCGGCGGGGATGTTTTCAAAATGAGCAACGCGTGCGAAACTGCTTCGCATCTTAATCCGCGTATTCTCATTCAACGCCCATGGGGTGCTAAAATAGCGTAGTGGCGGGTTTCATATGGCAACAAGTACTTTGAGTCTTCTACCGGAAAACTATGTGGAATTGTCCGAGCAGGAACTGGACGATCGCATCACGCAGGCGAAGG
This sequence comes from Acidobacteriota bacterium, assembly GCA_021827245.1. The sequence continues at coordinate 2,992 of JAKAWN010000055.1, forward strand.
CTGCCCTGGGTTCCCGCCTGGTCATACTCGGGCACCATTACCAGAGGGATGAAGTCGTCAAGTACGCAGATTATCGCGGCGATTCTCTGAAACTTTCACGTCAGGCCGCCAGCCGCAAGGAAGCCGAATATATTGTGTTCTGCGGCGTTCATTTCATGGCGGAGGCCGCGGATATTCTGCGCGACGAACACCAGGTGGTGATCCTTCCAGACCTGAACGCCGGCTGCTCGATGGCGGATATGGCGAGCCTGGACCAGGTGGAAGTCTGCTGGGAGGAAATTTCCAGCAGGGTGAAAGGCAAGATCATTCCTGTCACCTATATCAATTCCACGGCAGCGATCAAGGCCTTTGTTGGCCGGCAGGGCGGCGCGGTATGCACTTCATCCAACGCAAGGAAGATCATGGAGTGGGCGCTTGCTCGCGGCGAAAAGGGGCTTTTCATCCCCGACGAGCATCTGGGGAGGAATACCGGCTACCGCATGGGAATTCCGCTGGATGAAATGGTAGTCTGGGATCCGCATGAGGAATTGGGCGGACTGACGGAAGAAGGAATCCGGCACGCGCGGGTGATTCTGTGGAAAGGGAACTGTTCCGTCCACCAGCGATTTCTGCCGCAGCACGTGGAACAGGTTCGGAAAAATTATCCGGGCATCCAGGTGATTGTTCATCCGGAGTGCCGCTGGGATGTTTGTGAACTGGCGGACGCGGTAGGGTCAACAGAATTCATCATCAAAAAGGTCGAGGAAGGCGGTTCGGGAAGTAAGTTTGGTGTAGGCACGGAAATTCATCTGGTCAAGCGGCTGGCCCAGGAAAATTCCGACCGCTTTGTGATTTCTCTGGATGATTGCGGATGCCTGTGCAGCACAATGTACCGCATCTCGCCGCAGCACCTGTGCTGGGTGCTTGAGAGCCTGGTGGCCGGACAAGTTGTGAACCGTGTCCAGGTGGACGAGGAAACGCGAAGCTGGGCCCACCTGGCGTTGGACCGCATGCTGGAGATTGTGTGAGGCCCGGCGGGGCGGAGCCGTCTTCGAAGGTCCGGCGAGGTCATGACAATCGTGGGCGAGCATGGAGATATCAAGGAAGATTCCATCCCCGACTCCAGTGTCGGGAGTCTGGACGTGATCGCTATGGCAAGCAAGTATTTCAGCCGTCACGAGGCAGAGCAACTTCTGCCGCTCATCGAGGAATTTCTGCGAATGGCGCAGGAGCAGAAGCAGACCGTGGACGCCGCGCAAGTTGAGCTGACCAAGTCCGCCGCACGAATCATGGCTCTGGGGGGATCATATCCGCCATATTCGGAACTTGTTAAGAAAAAAACGGAACGCGATCAGGCTTCAGCCAAGATTGTTGAAGCAATCACGAAAATTCAGGAGACTGGCTGCCTGGTCAAGGATATCGAGGAAGGCTTGGTCGATTTTCCCAGTTTGATTGAAGGCGAGGAAGCTTTCCTGTGCTGGAAGCTCGGGGAGAAGAGAATCGAGTACTGGCATGGGCTGAACGATGGGTTTGCCGGCCGTAAGCGACTGGACGGCAGGCCCTCTGGCGATTCTCCCTCGGGTTCATCGCGAGTCCAGTAAGAAGTGTTTTGCACGGGGGGTTTTCATCCTACGAGAAGGGGAAAGCACAATGTTGCATGCACTGCGCAATGAGTGGGTCAAGAAGCGGACAGGACCAATCGTGACCCAGATGCATTATGCTCGCCAGGGCGTGATCACGGAAGAGATGGAGTACGTGGCGAAGCGTGAAGCACTTTCGCCCGAGTTGATCCGCTCAGAAGTCGCGCTCGGGCGCATGATTATCCCCGCTAACATCCGCCACGTCGAGCTCGAGCCGATGTGCATCGGGATCGCGGCCAAATGCAAGATCAATGCAAACATCGGAAACTCCGCGACCACTTCGAATTTGGAGGAGGAGCTTGAAAAGCTCCATGCCGCGGTGCATTTTGGCGCGGATACGGCGATGGACCTTTCCACAGGGGGCGATATTCACGCGATTCGAGAATCGAATCTGCGCCATAGCCCCGTGCCCATCGGCACCGTGCCTATCTACGAGGCACTCTCGCGCGTGAGGCAGGTGCGTGACTTAACTCCTTCCGTCATGCTGGAAGTGATTGAGGAACAGGCTGAGCAAGGCGTCGATTACATGACCATCCACGCCGGCGTGCTGCGGGAATTCATTCCTCTTACGCGCCACCGCATCACTGGAATCGTGAGCCGTGGCGGCGCCATCATGGCCCAGTGGAGCGCGGAAAACAGCCAGGAGAATTTTCTTTACACGCATTTTGAAGACATCTGCAGGATTTTCCAGAAGTACGACGTTTCCTTCTCGCTGGGCGACGGGTTGCGGCCCGGCTGCCTGGCGGATGCCAGCGACGAAGCTCAATTCGCGGAACTCAAAGTTCTCGGGGAACTGACGAAAAAAGCTTGGGAATATGACGTTCAGGTGATGATCGAAGGGCCGGGACACATTCCCATGGACGAGATCAAGCTGCAAGTAGATAAAGAAATTGAGCTTTGCCACGAAGCCCCGTTCTACACGCTGGGGCCGCTGGTCACCGACATCGCGCCGGGCTATGACCACATCACCTCTGCCATCGGTGCAGCGATGATCGGGTGGCACGGCGCTTCCATGCTCTGCTACGTTACCCCTAAAGAGCACCTCGGCCTTCCCAATAAGAACGACGTGCGCCAGGGAATCATTGCGTACAAAATTGCGGCCCACGCGGCCGATGTTGCCCGCAAACGGCCCGGCGCCCGCGACCGCGACGACGCTCTCTCCTACGCGCGCTTCCTTTTCGACTGGAACAAGCAGTTCGACCTTTCGCTTGATCCGGAAATGGCGCGCTCTATGCACGACGAAACGCTCGGCGATGAATATTACAAAGACGCCGCGTTCTGCTCCATGTGCGGTCCCAAATTCTGCTCCATGAACACTACTCAGGTGATGGAGAAACATCTGGGCATGAACCAGAAAGATCGCGAGCAGAAGTTCGTGCAGTTGCTTGCCAAAGTCGGAAAGTAATCGGATGGCAGTTGATTCCGATAGGCCGGCATCGCTTCTACCATCCGTGCAGGTAGAGCACTGCGACGACGGCGGAAGCTGCCAGGCAGTAAATTCCGAACAGATACCACCGACCCTGTTCCAGCCAGCGTGAAAGCCATTTGAGCGCCAGCAGGCCGGCGAAGAATGCGCAGACCATGCCCAGGAGGCTCGGCGCCAGCGCGACGGCCAAATTGAGGTGTATCCCCGCATGAGCATCGGCGCGGATGAGGCGGTAGAGTTCGCGAGCGATGGCCAGCGGAGTGATTGCCACCACCATGGCAAAGCTGAAAGATTCAATCGGCATGCGGTCGCCATCGGCCAGCAGGCCGCCGGAAATGGTTGACCCGGAGCGGGAGAACCCGCGGAAGGGTATTGCAACCCCTTGCAGAATCCCCATGATCATTGCTTGGCTCCAATTGACTTCGCGTGGCCTCTCGGCCAACTGGGAGTCGGGGTTACGCGCCTCGCGCAGGCCGGCCCAAAGGATCAGGAGGCCGGCGGCTGCGAGCGCGGGGGCGATCCAATTGAGCTTATGAAACAGGGCCTCGATCACGGCGTGATGATTGCCGTGGCTGAGAATATGTTCGACCAGCAAAATCAGCGGGACTGCCACCACGCCGCTCAGAAGGGATACCACGAAAACCATGCGCGCAAAGCGATAAAAAGCGTTCCATGACGAGAAGAAGGTCTCCACCCACTGGCGCCAGAAATAAACGATCACGGCGAACATCGTTCCGGTGTGCAACATGACCAGCAACAAGGCATTGGCAGGTGTGGACATGTTTTCGTGGAGTAGTTCCGCCGTTACGATGACATGGGCCGAACTGGAGACAGGCAGGAGTTCCGTCAGGCCCTGAACAGCCGCCAGAATTACGACATATATCCATCGCATCGGTATTTTTTCCCTATTTCAAGGTGTCTTGTGGAGGATGGTCAGGCCCGCTCGCCGGCCAGCGACCCTGCTTTACGCGGGTTTCCCCTTGCTCGGACCCTGAGGGCGCGTCCGTCATGGAATCTCCCACGGCAGGTAAAAACCTGCGCAGGCGGCAGATTCCGCCAGATGGTCCGGCACTGGATGGAACCGAAATACTGCCGCAGAAATGGCAGAGACGAATGTCGCTGGATCTTGCCGTTTTTGAGACGGACCCCATGCACGTACTGATATTGCGTGTAGACGCTTCTTTCGTCCATGAAGGGAGCGAGGACTTCTTGCAGGACCCGCTGGCGGTGGTCGGGCATGAAGCGCAGCGACAGGGACGATATCACGGCATCCACGCGATAGAGGCCGCGACGGCGCAATTCCTGGCCCAGGCTTTCCGCGCGCGCATTCAGCAATACCAGGCGCGGATCAGAAAAACTCTTCTGAATGTAACTGATGAATTCCGGGTTGATTTCGAATGCCAGAAGAGTGGCCTGCGGTGGCAGGGTCTCGAGCAGCACCCGTGTGATGGCTCCGGTGCCCGCACCAAGTTCAACCACCGTCCTGACTCCGTCAATGGGCAGGCCCTCCAGCATGGCACGCGCAAGATAACGTGAGCTGGGCGCAATCGAAGCTATATTCTGAAAATCAGTTGCAGCGGCAAAAGCAAACGTCTTGAAGCTCTGGATTCCCTTCATGGCTTCTGCCAGTGAACTTTTGCAAGCGGCGATGTTTTTCATCATGATTTCAATCATAGTCGAGTCATCCCAGCAATTTCGAATGGAAAGCCAGCTTGTCCCGGGCCCGAGGGCTCCACGGCCTTTGCGTCTATTGACTTGAACATCATACCACCGGAAAGGTGCGAGGTTCACATTCCACACACAGGAATTTAGTGCATTTCGCAAATGGTCTTTTGCACATTGCGGCTGCTGGTGTATAGGAGAGCCATCCTTCCGTCACAGCGGCGGCCTGATGGCGCAGCCTTTTCAAGGCACCGGCTTGGGCGGTGGGCAGCATTTCATGACATAATCTGAAAATGGCGGCAGACGACCATGACAGACGCAGCATCCGACGTTGAGATCCGAAATGAGTTTAACCGCTGGGCGAAGCAGGGCCGCGGCGAACAGATGGAGGACCATCATCTTCCTATAGCTGAGCCCGTGCTGGCCCTGATGGACCTGAAGCCTGACGACAAGGTTCTGGACCTTGGCTGTGGCAGCGGCTGGCTCTGCCGCCGGATTGCTCGGCTGGCACCCGACGGGATCGTAGTCGGGATGGACATTGCGGCTGAAATGGTCCGGCGCGCCCGGTCCGCCAGCCGGGAATACGACAATCTCAGTTTTGTGGAGGGCGCTGCCGATAGAATTTCATGTGGCAGCGACACTTTCACCAAGATTATTTCCGTGGAGTCTGCCTACTATTGGCCCGACTCCACGGCGAGCATTCAGGAAATGTTGCGCGTACTCTGCGAAGGGGGAAGTGCGTGGATTCTTATCAACTATTACCGCGAGAATCCCCACGCGCATCAGTGGGGCCGGATTGTTAAGGTTTCGACGAACCTGTTTTCAACCGGTGAATGGATGGAGCTTTTCCGCGCGGCAGGATTTGCCGAGGTGCGGCATCGGCGTATACCCGACCCAACGCCCGTCCCGGATGATTACTGTGGCCGGTGGTTTCGAGGTGCGGAACAGATGAGGAAGTTCCATCAAGTGGGCGCGCTTCTGGTCCACGGGAACAAGCCAATCCCGTCTGGGTTGCATGGCACTGCGCGCGTGTAATAGTTTGCGCCGGGCCGAACATCTTCCGGTCGCACCGGCGGCCATCCGTGCAAGCGCTGCGCTGCGGCGTCGAAAGAATCATGCGCAGAGACTTTGAAGTCGGCCAGCCGGAGATTCGCATTGTTCAATGAATTGAACAAGCGGATCGCCAAGCATCGCCGGCTGGCAGGCGTGACTCTGGCGGCTGTAGCCTTTGTTGCCTTCTCGGGCTCACTGGCCAACGGCTTTGTCTACGATGATAATCCGCAAATCCTTCAGAACGCTTTCATCCTGAATCCTCACCTTTGGAAACACATTTTTACAGGTTCGGTCTGGTCGTTTCAGGGTGGCAGAACCAATTTCTATCGGCCGCTGCAGTTTGCCTGTTATTGGATTCTGTACCGTATTGGGGGCCCGAATCCGGCCCTGTTTCACCTCCTCAATCTACTGCTCTACGCTGCCTCGGCCTGGCTGGTTTTCCTGTTGGCGGAAAAGTTCTTCAAACATGAGGTGGTTGCGCTTGCGGGCGCACTGCTGTGGGCGCTTCACCCGGTCCACGTGGAAGCTGTGGCGTGGATTTCGGCGCTTCCGGATGTGGGCTTCGCCTTCTTCATCTTTCTGTCGCTCTTGTGTTTTCTTCGGGCTGAGCAGGACGGCGTGAACCGGCTGCGGTACCATGTCCTGGCCGTTCTTTCATTCTTCGTCGCCTTGTTCTTCAAGGAGATGGCGCTCAGTTTCCCGTTTCTGTTGCTGGCATACTGGTTTTTCTTAGGCGAACCGGAAAGCCGGCTTCGCCGAGCGACGCGCTGGTTGCCCTATTTGTTGGCAGAAGGCGTGTATTTGATCGTGCGAGAACATGCATTGGGTTATATGACCCAGGCGAGCCTTTTGGGAAGAACACCGCTCCGCGTCGTCGGCGCGGCCTTTGGTCTGCTGGGCCAGGACACCGAAATCCTGTTTTGGCCGGTCCACTTGAACGTTTTCCGTATGTTCTATCTAAGTCCCAGTTTGCGCTCGCCGTGGCCCTGGATCACATTGCTCGTGCTTGCGGGGGCGCTTTGGCTGCGCAAACGCGAGCCTCGTCTCGCCTTCCAGATAGCCTGGTGGCCTGTGACGCTGCTGCCGGTGCTGGACGTTCGCCAGCTCAGTTTTCCTCTGATTGCCGACCGTTTCCTCTATTTCCCCTCGGTCGGCCCGTGCCTTGCCGCGGCTTATTTGATGCTCCGCTGGCTTCCGCATCGTTTTCCCCGAATACGGCTGGCTCCAGCGGCCTGGAGCGTCACAGGGCTCGCGATGTTTCTCTGTGCTGTCCAGAGCGTGCGGGCCATCCCGCACTGGCGTGACGATGATGCTCTTATCCACTACTCGATGATGCAATCCCCTGATTCGCCCTTGCTGCATATGGCGAGGGGAGCAGTTCTTGAATATGAACACGGGGATTTGGAAGGCGCACTCCGTGAGTACAATATCGCAAGACGGCTGAATCAGCAGAGCTCGTGGCCACTGAATCTGGATCATGATTACTACCTGGCGGTTGGGCGCATTGCCTTGCGAAGAGGAAACAGGGAGGAAGCCATCGAGGACTTCAAGAAGGCCGAAAGAGCCGCACCCGACAGTTCACAGCCCAGTGACGCGTTGGGAGCCGTTTATTTTCCGCTGGGAGACTATGCCACGGCCGCAAAGTACTTCCAACAATCGGTCAAGGCGAACCCGCAGGATGTCACTGCCCGTTTCTATCTGGGCACCTGTTGGATGAAACTTGGAAAGTTTCGTAAGGCTGCCAAGGAATTCCATGCTGCGCGCAAGATCGATCCGGGGTACCGGCAGGCGTACCAGGCCGAGGCCAGGGCCCTTGAGGCAGCGGGAGAAACTGTGGCGGCAGAGCGGCTTCGCAGCAAAATCAAGAAGCGATAGGTTCGGCTGGAGTCAGATACCCGGCTTGCTGGCAAGACAGGGACTGTTTGAGTCATGATGTAATTTTCTGTGGAAGGGTTATAATTAGGGCCTGAAACCTGCAGGTCAGGTTGTGGGGGAAGAGGCGGTATGTGCAGGGGCTGTCTCTGCTGCGGAGTGTGAGAGGCCTTGCATTTTCGTTTTGGACCGAGTCAAATTGCCGCTGGACTTTCTAGAAGCTAATTCGACAACAGAAGAAGATGGGGTATGCAGATCAACTCTCTAAAAGCTGACGACGGGGGAGCTATGGCAGAATTTGTGAAAGTGGCGAGGTTGTCTGAGCTGGCAAGCGGAGTCGCAAAAGCTGTCGAGGTTAATGGCAGGACCATCGCCCTTTTCAACGTGAATGGAACCGTTTATGCCACAGACAATGCATGCCTTCACCAGGGCGGGCCGCTGGGAGAAGGAGCGCTGGAAGGGCATATCATAACCTGCCCGTGGCACATGTGGCAGTACAACGTCATCACCGGTGAAAACCTTGAAGACAGCATGCTCAAACTGGAAACCTACCCTGTACAGGTTGACGGCGACGACATCAAGGTGGCTTTATAGCGCCAGACCATGGGCAAAGCCAGAAGACGAATATGGTTTCACAGTTCTTTGAGCAGATTCGTGGCGGCAGCGTCAAGATAGTTGACCTGACGCATACCCTGACAAGCAAGTCTCCCTGCTGGCCCGGAGACTCTCCTTTCCATGCGAGTGTCACCGCCACCCATCGGAACGACGGATATTTCGTTCGCAATCTCACTATGCCGGAGCATTCGGGCACGCACTTGGATGCTCCCGCGCACTTTGATCCCGACGGCTTGACGGTTGATCGCATCCCGGTGGAGAAGCTTTTTGCGCCGGGCGTGGTGATTGATGTAAGTTCCGCCGTGAAGACGAACGTTGACTATCGCGTCACTGCACAGGATGTCGAGAATTGGATTCTGGCTCACGGCGCGATTCCGTCCGAGGCTGTGATTTTTTTTCGAACTGGCTGGGCCGGGCGTTGGCCTTCGCAAGAGAATTACATGAATGCTCATGCCAACGGCATCATGCACTTTCCCGGCCTGTCGGTGGAAACTGGCCACTACCTTCTTGAATATGCGCATCCTGTTGGAATTGGAATCGATACGGCCAGCATCGACTACGGTCCGTCAGAAGATTTCCCGGTGCACCACACGACCCTCCCTGCCGGCCTTTATCATCTGGAAAACGTGGCGAATCTTGACCAGTTGCCCGCGGCCGGCTTCAGCGTTATCACTTTGCCGCTCAAGCTTGGCGGTGGTTCCGGCGCGCCTGCACGGGTTATTGCCTTCATCCCCGGCCCATCTGAAAATCTCTACTGACCATTATGCCTGAGCTTCCTGAAGTTGAAACAGTCTTGCGCGGCCTCCGCAAACGTGCACTTGGACGGAGAACCATTGCAGTCGAAGTCTTGCATCCAGGGGTGATTGCGGGTGTGGTGGAAGATTTTGTCGCGCAAATTGAAGGCAGGATTCCCATGGCCGTTCAGCGGAAAGGCAAAGTGCTGGCCCTCGAAATGGCCGGCGCCGAGGGCTCAGAGCCGATATATCTTGTCTTCCGCCTCGGGATGACGGGCCAGGTGACCATCCAGCCTCAGGACATGCCGATTGAATCCCACACCCATGTCCGGATGCTGTTTGAAGGGCGAAAGGAGGAACTTCGGTACAGGGATGTTCGGCGCTTTGGCAGGTTGCGGTGCTGTACACGCGGAGAACTTGATAGCCTGCTAAGAAGCCTGGGGCCAGACGCTCAACTGGCGACAGAAGTCGAGTTCCTGCACGCCATGCGAGGACGTCACGGCGCCATTAAGAGCTGGCTGCTGAATCAACAGGGCGTTTCGGGCCTCGGAAACATTTATGCCGACGAGGCGCTCTACGAGGCCCGCATTCATCCGCTCGCCCAGCCGGAGCACGTGTCTCCCGCCTCCGCACGGCGGCTTTACCAGGCTGTTCAGAAGGTTCTCAAGCGCGCCGTCAATCTTCAGGGAACCACTTTCCGTGATTACATCGACATCGAGGGCCGGCCCGGCAACTACCTCCAGCGCTTGCGGGTTTACCAGAAAACGGGGAAGCCCTGCCCGCGCTGCGGCTGCCCCATCCGGCGCATCGTCATCGCTGGCCGCAGCAGCCATTATTGCCCGCGATGCCAGCGCCGCCCAAACCACACTGCCAAAATGCGGGGACTGCGGGCATCCTCGCGTGAACCCTTCTGAAGGGATTATCGAATCCAAAATCGGGAAGAAATTCGAGACCACCTGATTCGTCAGATTAGATGGCTCTCATAAAGCGCTTGCCACTGCGGGCGGCTTGCGTTAAGGTATGCTGCTCTGCCGGAGGTTTGCAGCACATCGATGTTGTTCAAGACTTTTAGCGCGGCCACTTACGGAATCGACGCTTACCTGGTTGAGGTTGAAGTGGACATCTCCGCGGGCAAGGCGGATTTCATCACGGTGGGCCTGCCCGACGCCGCGATCCGCGAAAGCCGCGAGCGAATCAAGGCAGCCATCAAGAACTGTGGGCTGGAATATCCGTTCCAGAACATTACCGTGAACCTGGCTCCCGCTGATGTTAAGAAGGAAGGCTCAGGCTTCGATCTTCCGATTGCTTTGGGCATCCTGGGCGCCAACAGCGGCGCGCTGCTGAACAATCATCTGGAGCATTACATTTTCCTTGGCGAGCTCTCTCTTGATGGCGGAATTCGTCCCATTAAAGGCGCGTTGTCAATTGCCGCCATGGCCAAGCAGAAAGGTATCCGGACGCTGGTGGTACCAGTGGAAAATGCCCCGGAGGCTGCGGTGGTGGGCGACGTTCAAGTCTACGGCATGCGGTCCCTTCCTGAAGTGATTGACCTGATCAACGGCACACGCGAGTTCCAGCCCACAAAGGTTAATACGACGGAGATGCTCGACCATGGCAGCAAATACAATGTGGACTTCCACGACGTCAAGGGGCAGATGCACGCCAAGCGCGCCATTGAAGTGGCCACAGCCGGAGGCCACAACATTCTGATGATCGGCCCGCCGGGGGCGGGGAAGACGATGCTGGCCAAGCGCATCCCAACCATCCTGCCGCCACTCACCTTTAATGAGGCCATCCAGACAACCAAGATTCACAGCGTTGCCGGAGTGCTCGATCCCGGCGTCGGCCTTGTCGGCGTGCGGCCGTTCCGCGCTCCGCACCACACTATTTCAGACGCGGGTCTGATCGGAGGCGGCGCCGTGCCCCGGCCGGGAGAAGTGAGCCTGGCGCACAACGGCCTGCTGTTCCTCGACGAGTTGCCGGAATTCGCCCGCAACGTGCTGGAGGTGATGCGCCAGCCGCTCGAAGACGGCTCCGTCACAATTTCCCGCGCTGCCATGTCGCTGACGTTTCCGTCACGCTTCATGCTTGCAGCGGCGATGAATCCTTGTCCTTGCGGATTTTTCAACGATCCTTCGCGCGAGTGCACGTGCACGCCGCCGATGATCCAGCGGTACGTTTCCAAAATTTCCGGCCCCTTGCTCGACCGCATCGATATCCACATTGATATGCCGGCTGTCAAGTACAGCGAACTGCGGCAAAGTTCGGGCGGCGAAAGCTCGGAGGTGATTCGGGAACGAGTGATGAAGGCTCGCGAGCGCCAATTGCAGCGCTTTCAAGGCGAAAAGATTTACTGCAACGCCCAGATGAGTCCCCGGCAGCTCCGCAAATACTGTAACATCTCGGCCGATTGTGACCGGCTGCTGGAAAGTGCCATGACTCGCCTCGGCCTCTCCGCCCGCGCACACGACCGCATCCTCAAAGTTTCCCGCACCATCGCCGACCTGGAAGGCGCCGAATCCATCAACTCCGCCCACATCGCGGAAGCCATCCAGTACCGATCCCTCGACCGCAATTACTGGGCGTGAGGTGATGTGCACCATCAGGCCCGGGGACAGACCGTAGCCACAGCATCATCCATGTCTGAAGGGGCGTTTGCTGGCATGTTTCCGGAGAGTGTGGGTGCGGCTTTTGTTGGCGTTGCTGCCCCTCGGTGCATTTCTGCCTGTCGTAGTCTCAACGGGCAGTGCCGCTCCTGCGCGTAAGGACCTGTGCGGAGTGCTTCCTATTGTTGTCGCCCTATTTGCTTTCATCGCCACCATTTCCTTGGCCATCCTCCGCAACTCGGTGTTTGGATTGCAGGATAAGACCATGGAACAGGCGCGGCGGGTAAGAGCCCTTGCCCGGTCCGCTTATGACGAGCTTGCGGAAGGCGCAAGCCTGCCGATTCGTTCACTTGTCGGCGAACATATCGAACCGCTCCTCAGAGTGAGCCTTCGGGAGATTCACCATCGGAGGAGGTACTCCGATTGGTCAAAGGGCTTGGAAAGATGACTGTCCCCGATCATAGACCTCGAAGAGGAAGACAATCTTCTGCTGCGCTACCCGCTCGTTTTTGAAGACAAGATCAACGAATTAGCAGTGCTGCAGATCAGGCTTGTGCTAAACGTCTCATGAAAGGAGACCGAGCGAAAGCGGCGGCTGCGCGATTTCTTCCCGCTCACGAGGAATCTGTTATAGGGCGCTCTTTCGCTGGCAAAGATTGACCTGACCGGCGGTTTTTGTGCCGGGTGAAGTGAGAGAGGATTCATCTTTTGAGCGGGGCAGTTTCACTCGATCCGGCAGACACGCACACGGCTGTTCTGATAAGGGCAGTCGAGACCGGGCACGCCGGGTTGTTGGACCACGACCCAGTTCACTCCGAAATTCTGCTTCAGCCGCTGAAAATCCTTCGGCGTAAACTTATTCCAGCCTTTAAGGGCCGTCACTTGTTTGAGCCAAGTGTTTCCGGCATTGGGAAAAAGCGTCACGACGCCGGGGTCCTTTACGACGTCGGCCATCTGGCTGCGCTCGGCGAAGGCGCGAAAACCATGAAAATCCTCTCCCGGCAGTTCCATGAAGTGCCGATCCAGAGCGAAGTAGGCGTTTTTGGGGGTGTTGTGACGAACCCAGAGGAAGGCCTGCACCCATGGATTGGGGTCCCGAACCCCCGGCCACTCGATGTGCGGACTGCCGGGGTAAAGCTGGAGCTGGGCATAGCACATGCCAAGGCTGAGGGGAACGAAAAGCGCCAGCCACCTCCAGAGCGATTTGCGCAGAATCCACTTGCCGATCAGGGCACCGGCCATCAGGAAAAAGAGCAGGTAAAGCATATGGAAGGTACGCATCGGCTGATAGGGTGTCAGCCTGTCAAGCGCGGGGGGGATGCTCACAACCAGGCCGGCTGCAAACCCGAACAGTCCGAACAGCATCAGGCGATGGCTCAGGTATTCGACCCGTGGAAGATTGTGCCGTCTCGCAAGCCGGCGAAACCATTCCAGCATAGCCAAGGGGGCCACAATTCCCAGCCATTCATACCAGTGCCATTGAAGAAGATAGTCATCGGTGCGCGTCTGGGCTGCTTTCTGCCACGCCGCAGATCCGGGCTCGAAAAGCGAGCGGAGAGGTAGAATTGCCGCGGTCGCCATAGTTTCAGAACGGCGCGGCATTTTGATCAACAGAAACGCAAGCAGCAGGGCGCCATAGAAGGCCATCTGGATTTGGAACAGGGCCGCGAAAGCCAGCCAGAACACCATCCATAGATAGTGGCGCAAGCGTAGTCGGCTCCGGTTGACCGGCTCTTCTGGTGTCTCGCCCGGAAAGACGGCAAGCACGGCGAAGAGCAAAGCAAAGGTAGAAAAGGCGCGAGGGTGCAGATACTCGTCAACGATATAGAGCGCCGTGCCGGCCACGGGAATGGTCAGCAGCGCGGCCACCATGCACACTCCGGCCCATTGCGCGCTACGCTCGTGAAAAAGGCGCCGGAGGAGCATCAGGCAACCCAGCAGGACGAGATAGAGCGACAAGACATAAAAGATAAAGACCACGGCGGACAATGACAGGTGCCCATAGTGAGCCGCGAAAACAATGAGTTTGTCGATCAACCTCTCGTTCGTCTGGGGAGCGTAAAAGCTCTTGTCAATGATAAAGAACGCCATGCCGGCCACCGGGATGGTCAATAGCGATGCCACCAGCCGCGTCCCAACCCATTTGGCGTCCGGTTCACGGAACAGGCGCTCAGCCAGTTTCAGGCAGCTCAGCAAGATGAGGAATGTCAGCAAAAGGCAAAGGAGGACAATCAGTCCGGCAAAAGCGAGGGGCGCGTAGCGAACCGTGAAAGCAATGACCGGCCCGAACATCGTCGCGCTGGTTTGAGGCAGAAACAGTTCAGAATCGTGCGGGTAAAGGCTGGGATCAAGCAGCTTTCTGATGGCGGGCAAATAGATAGCCTGGTCCTCAGCTCCATAGTGGTAGCCATGAACGAAGAGAGCGGCAACGGTTAAACCCGCGAGCAGGAGATAATCGTGCTTTTGCTTTTTCATGGTATGCTGGCGCGAACTCGTGAATGCCTCTTTGGGTGCGGACGTGAATTCGGTGAAGTTGACAGGCACGGTGAACGTTCATTGTGCGGACCTGGACCCTGTTTCCTTAAAGGACCCACGGTTAGATCGGAATGCGACCTAACGGCGATTACCCGCCATGCCGTCCCCGGGCATAGCCGGAATAACAAATCCCCCCTTCGAAGGACTGTGCTTCAGATCCGCCTTCTTCAATACCGTAACAGTGGTTTTCGTTAACGCCCCGCGCTACACGAGCCCTCGGTTCCAACGAGCAGCCCGGGTTAGTGGACTTGAAGTGCCCAAGCTGCACATCGTAGCGCACCTTTTATCCTATCATGGGCTAATGAGTTCCTGGATGCTGAAATAGGGATCAGGCAGTGTCAATCTGTATGGCCGGCACCCATGGTCAGCACGGAGAGCGCGGCTCGCGGGCCTTCTCTCCTTTAGAATCTGCGGTTAAATCCAACGGCCAATTAACTGCGGCCTGTCTTCGGGGTGTGTGAAGAGCCTCGCTTTGATTGCCGCGCTGCCCCGCGAACGGCTTAGGGCCAGGAATGTTGCTATCCACGCGTGCATGGGAATTAGTGTACAATGACGGGGTGTTAGCGACGCAACGCTCAATTGGGGCCGGAACGCGGCCCAGTCTCAGAACGAAGAATTACTCGGGTGCCTGGCGAACAGAAATGCTGGATGTCGTAGGCTGAAGTAGCCTATAAAGCCGACGCTTCACATCGTTTGGCGCCTGATTGGATCCATCACCAAGGTGAGGCCTGCTGCACTGGTGCAGGCAGTAAAGGACAAATGATGGCAGTGCGCATGCCAAGCGAAGAGCAGCCAGATTCAGCCTTCGAGTCCTCACTTGGCGGGAGCGAATTGACAAGCCCGATCGGTGTATCTGCAAATGAAGGCCTGACTGCCAGGGGCGGTGATTTGCTGGCCAGCGGGCTAGGTCCTAGATGGAGTGTGCGTCGTGAATTCGCCCGCTCCGCCGTCGTGGGAGGGATTGCATTCATCTGCGATGCGTCCGCGCTCTTTTCTCTGACCCGCTTCCTGGGAGTGAACTATCTCGTTTCGGCGCCCATCGGATTTGCCTTCGGCACAGTTGTGAACTACGTGTTAAGCCGGTCGTGGGCGTTTCAGCACCGTACGCTGAAGAGCACGCCGGCCGAAATGACCGTCTTCACTCTGATTGGCGTGGTCGGCTTGGGCCTGAATGAGGAGATTCTGTGGTTCTTCCAATCCAGGCTGGGGATTTACTATCTGTTTGCCAAGGGTGTGAGCGGTGTGGTGGTGTTTGGGTGGAACTTTGGTGCACGTAAACTCGCGCTCTTCCGTTAGGAATGGTTTTGAAAGGAGACGCTTTGCCCGGAATTGAGCGGGCCGGAAAGTCGTCCGTGATCATTATTGGAGCCGGCCCGGCGGGCCTGACGGCCGCACTCGAGCTCGCCAGGCATCGAGTCCCGGCCGTGGTGCTGGAAGCGGACAAGCAGGTGGGCGGCATCTCGCGGACCGTCAACTACAAGGGATATCTCTTTGACATCGGCGGCCACCGGTTCTTTACCAAGTGGGACGAGGTGAACCAGATCTGGCGGGAGACCCTGGGCAATAAGCTCCTGCTGCGGCCACGCCTGTCACGTATCTATTACCGGAAGAGGTTTTTCCTCTATCCCCTGGTGGCCAAAAACGCGCTGTTCGGCCTGGGGCCGGTCGAAAGCGTTCGAATCCTCCTGAGCTACCTCCATTCCGCGCTCTTCCCAACGCCGAAAGAAGACAATTTGGAAGAGTGGGTCTCAAATCGCTTCGGGAAGCGGCTCTATCAGATCTTTTTCAAGACTTATACCGAGAAGGTCTGGGGGGTGCCCTGCACGTCGATTCAGGCGGAGTGGGCTGCCCAGCGGATTCGCGGCCTTTCCCTCATGACCGCGGTACGGAACGCCCTTTTCCCCGCGAAGACGCCGAAGGCGAAGACGTTGATCGACCGGTTTCATTACCCTGAGCGAGGCCCGGGGCAGATGTGGGAGACGCTGGCCGAACAGCTTAATCAGCAAGGTTACCCGGTGCTGATGGAACGTCCTGTCGTCCGCATCTGCCACGAGCGCGGCATGGTGACACGCGTGACCACACGGGGGGCGTACGGCGAGGAGAGTTTTGAAGGCGCCAATTTCATCAGCTCGATGCCCATCCGGGATTTGATCAACGCGTTAGACCCGCGGCCCCCGGAAGAGGTTTTTCGGGCAGCCAATGGTCTTCGCTACCGGGACTTTCTAATTGTCAGCCTGATTGTCAATCGCAAAGAAGTTTCACCCGACAACTGGATATACGTTCACGAACCGGGAGTCAAGGTGGGGCGCATCCAGAACTTTAAGAACTGGTCGCCGGCCATGGTTCCGGACACGAACAAGACCTGCCTGGGGATGGAGTACTTCGTCTTCGAAAATGACGAACTCTGGTCGAGCCCCGACCCTGAGTTGATCCAAATGGCACGCCGCGAGATTGCGCATCTGGGCCTGGTTCGCCCGGAAGAGATCGAAGACGGAACCGTGGTTCGGATGCAAAAGGCTTATCCCATGTATGATCCCGGATGGACAGAGAAAGTGGAGACCGTTCGTGCTTACGCTGAAGCCAACCTCAGGAACCTTCAGTTTGTGGGCCGGAATGGGATGCACAAGTACAACAATCAGGACCATTCCATGATGACGGCCCTCTGCGCCGCTCGTAACATCTGCGGGGCGGATCACGACCTCTGGGCGATCAACAGCGAACCCGACTACCACGAGGAAGTTAAGGAAGAGAACGTCCAGCGCAAGGCTGCCCCACTGGAAACCCTTACGTCTTGACGCTCCGTCCGGGGCCCCGGCTATCGAGGGCAAACCACGACGCGAGGGTAGCAGCGTGTAGGGCGCATGGAGGAAGGTGCAGTCTTCGCCTGTCAGGCTGAGTTCTTAGCTGCCGGCGTAGCCGTGGAAGTTACCGTCTTCTTTGGCGGCACCAAGCGGCCTTCATGGGTTCCGAAGCGGATCATCATAGGAGTGTCCTTGGGGAAGACGACTTCCCTGCCGCGGGCCATGATGCGAGAATAGATAGACATGGCCGCACCATAAAACGCAAAAGCCGCGGTCACGGGCTGCAGCCGCGCTGCCATAGCGACTAAGCTACCCATCAGCCCGAATCCAAATCCACCTCTGACCGCTCCGCCTGCAAGGTCGCCGCCCCCGCCACCCCCTTCTTGGACCGCGCGGCTTTGAGGATCGCTGTCGAACGAGGACTCCGCCAGCAGAACATCGATGGCGGGCATGAGGTATTTCTTCTTGGAACTGGCCGCGTGAGCGCCGCCTTCCGAGTTGAGTTTCAGGTGTGATGCCTTCGCTACGGTGGCTGCCTGCAGTGAGGTCTCGACTGCGCGGGTCGCTCCGTGGGGCAGTTCAATGCGTGTGAACGCAAAGCTCAACTTGCCGTTCCGGCTAAGCCGGCGCGCGGGCACTGACTGAGTCACGGTGCCTTCCAGCCGGCTGCCCTCCGGCAGAATCAGTTGATGACTCTTGGAGAAAAGAGGCTGTGACACGATGGCTTCCACGGGCATGCCCCTGTGGTCTTTCGCTGAACTCAATGGAGTTGCTAGCCACACGCGCACCGTACTCGAAGGTGGAATTTCTGAACCGACCTTCTTCAGTTCCTTTGGGGTGAGTTTCTCTGTGCCAAGCGGCAGCGGATTCTTGAGAGTAGCAGTGAATTGAGTTCCTGCCGGAAGAAATTGCCGGTGGAAGGGCAGTTGGGCGTCAAGCACGCCCTCCACCCACTTCAATTTGCGCGGAGACTTGATGGCTGAAATCGCCTGCTTCTTGCTCTGCTCAATTTGTTGCCGTAGCTTACCGATCTTTCCGCGGAAGCGCCCTCTCTTCTTATCTTTGCCGCCGGCAACGAGCTGAACGACACTGGTCGCTCCTGGAGAGACCGCTGTCTCGATAGGCAAATGCTTTCCGCTTTTCAGCACCAGCGCGCTGAATTCAATATGCGCGTCGTGGAATGGAGTCAGATTGCCATTTGCCAGAGCCACCAGCCTCTTCTTTCGTGAAACCGGATCAATTTTCGTTACACTTCCCAGCAAGGTGCTGCCCACCGGGATGACTTTCCGGTTGAAAACATAGACAGGCTCAAGGACCCGTCCTTCGACCGGAGCACCAACTCGCTTGATTCTCACAGATTTTACCAGGGCCACGCGAATGGGCTCACCTGGCTTTACGGTCAAGGGAATCACATCGGATTTGCTGGAGGGCTTTTGCAGCGGTGATTTGGCAGCACAGAACGGGGAGAACAAGAGAAGCAGGCCACAACACCAAAGCATCTTGCCACTTTGCATGGTTGGCTTCCTCAGCAGCCGGCTTAAGCCCGGAACTCGTTCTCTGATGGCCGCGATCAACCCAACTGGCCGGCTCGTGAATTATTATGAGCTAGAGGGAACTACAGGCACCCCATGGAGAGCCTTCCCGAATTCCCGCCCCCGGGAATTTCCCCAGCGACAAAACTGACGTTTCATCCGGCAATCAAGGGACCAGAAGTTTCAACGATGCTTCCCCCGCACTGGATGCCAGTGGGATGGGGAGCGCCGTCACCCAGATGTGTCCTTTACCCCGAGAACTCTTGAACGATCGCGGCGGCCATTGATGACCATCCGGACGGGACGCAGATCCGCGTGGCGGCTGGAGAAAATCGTTAGTCGCCGGTGGCCGGAATGCTGGCTGATGCCGGCATTGGCTGCGCCCTGACGCTGCGATCAACCACGAAAGTCAGGTGCGTGCCTTGCAGAAGAACCAGCGCCTTTTCGTGTTTGAAGATGTTGTAGACGAGAGCTGCACCCGCTCCAATCGCCGCGCCGTACCCCACATCCGCCCCAAAACTTGGTCCGCCACAGTTGCCGAAATACTGGCAATCAATCTCATGCCCCATTCCAACCGTAGCGCCTGCACCCGCTCCCATCGCCCCGGCGATGGCCGCGCCCTTCAGCGCGCCCTTGGCGCTCTTGCCGCAACCTTTGAGAGTGCCCTCAGAGTCGTTCTTAGTCCGGGCGCACGGGCTGCCCTGCGCTTCTTCGAGTGAACCTGTCAGAAGGAACTCATCACCATTCTCGGTTGTAATGTCGTCCAGCACGATGCGCATCTCGCCTACGCCCTTGATGCGCTTTGCTTTCTTCACAAACACCACGTGCCCGTCCACCAGGCTGCCCACAGGAACAATTGTCTGGCCGTTTGCGGTCACCGGCTGATCAACGTACCCGGTGAATTTGTCGCCTGTCTTGTTGGTCTTT
>JAKAWN010000568.1 GCA_021827245.1 Acidobacteriota bacterium
CCGATCTCAAACCGGATCGAAGATAAAGCCCCGAAGCCGAAAGGCGTGATTCCAAAAAACACGCAATCGCTCGTCATCATTGGCGTCGCAGTCCTGATGATTATCATCATGTGGCTCACGGGTGGGGGCAAGAAATCTGCTACGAATACAAGTCCGACCCCGAACCCTGTGCCACCCGTGACGCCCACTGATACGTCGCAGCTCCAAGCTTTCAAACAAAACATCCAGGCTGAGCAGCAAGCCGCGATCAAGGAGCAGTCCCATTTTGGCTGGCCCGGCGCCAGCAGTGATGCGCAGGACGGTTCAAGCTCATACCCTGGCGCACCACAACAGGCCGGCGGTGCGCAACCGGGAGATGAGCAGCCCGCACGACCAGCCCAGGTTTCGTACCAGGGCGAGGAGCCGACCCCGCCGCCCCAACCCAACCCTTTGCAGGCCGACCTTGCGCGACGGGAGTATCTCTCACTTTTCGCTTCTAATGTCGCATTGACCTATCGAAAGGGAACAGCAGCCCAAAGGCTCACTGGACCGTCCGGCGGCGCGTTCGGGACCTCTCTCTCAGCCCCCAGCGAAGCTGGCCAGCCCTCGCCCTCTGACGCCGATGCCGAGGCGTTACGGGATGCGCAAGCCCTGGCGGCGATGGGCCCGCCTTCCCAATGGGCTTACCCACCCAATGCGGAGCGGCAAGACGGCGGGTCACGATCGCCCGCGTCCGAAGAGGAACAGCACACCGCCGCCCCTCAGGGCAAGGACCACAATCCCAACGTGACATCACCAAGTGACCTCAATTCCGCGACGGGCAAAATGCATGTCCTCTTTGAAGGCACGATTATTCCCACCGTTCTGATGAACCGCCTCAACGGTTCATTCTCTGGTCCAGTGAATTGCCTTGTGACTGAAGACACTTATTCCCACGACCGCGAGCACGTGTTGATTCCGGCAGGAACCAAAGTGCTCGGAGAGGCGCAAAAAGTCAGCGCGTTTCGACAGGAGCGCCTTGCCGTTTTCTTCCACCGGCTGATCATGCCAGACGGCTATTCCGTCAGCCTCGACCAATTCAAGGGCCTCGACCAGGAAGGCGCGACTGCGCTCCACGATAAGGTGAACAACCACTATGCGCGGATTTTCGGGGCATCGCTTGCCGTAGGAATACTTGGCGGAGTAGGGGAAACAGGAACCGGCAACATCTTCACCGAATCCCCACTTGACCGCGCACGGGCCGGCTTTGGCGAGAGCATGGCAACGTCCGGCGAACGCATCCTCGACCACTTCCTGAACATCATGCCCACCATCACGATCCGCGAAGGCACGCGCGTCAACGTCTATTTGTCAAACGACTTGCTCTTACCCGATTACAACGACCACACGATGCCACCCAATCTCTGATTTGAAAGCCGGGCGCACAATGCAACGACCACAATTTAAAACCGGGAGAAAAAACAAATGAAGAGACTTTTTGTCTTTGGAGCCTTACTTGTCTTCCTTACGCCAACAATGGGCCGCGCGCAATTCTTCGGTGGAATTGTTTACGACCCAACGAACTTCCACAACGCCGTCCTCCGCTACTACCAGCTTTCCCGCCAACTCGCCCAGCTTCGCTCGACCTATCAAAACGCCGTCAACCAGTACACCTTGGCCGTGCAAATGGCCAGAAGCATCCAGAACATGCCAGCACGCTATCGAGCCCGGTTTTCAAACTGGCAAAACCTCACGACAGTGCCCGACGTTTATCAGAACACAAGCGCCTGGGTCGAAGGCTCGAATACCGGGAACCTCCCAGCGGTTCAGAACGGTTATGCACGCACCACCAACCAACTCGGACGGTACAACGCCGATGAGCTTGATTCCTTGCCGCCCGACGAGCGCCAGCGCGTTCTCGCCAATTATGCGACCGTTGAATTGGCCGATGGCGTGAATACCAGCAGCCTGGCGACCATCGGGACACTACGTGCCGATTCGCCGGAGATTCAGCGGCAGATCGCAAACCTCGAAAACGACTCGCTCTCTAACAATCCGCAACTCAATTCTCAAGTCGCCGTCCTGAATAAGATCAACGCGGCAAACGTCCTAACCCTTCGAACGCTCCAGGACGCCAATAACCTTCGGCTTTCCCAACTCGAACAACAAGTCCTCGCCTCGCAGCAACGGCGCGACGCGATGACAACCGCCATTAACGCTGACATCTACCAGCGCCAAAACATGGTTCCCGAGATTTCCCGCGCAACCAGCGGTATGGGTACTTCATTAGCGAATTACCGGCTCCCTTAAACAACCAAAACGGGCGCGCGGAGGGTTTCCACTATGTGGGGTTCCAACTACTACACCTGGGTCTTCACTGCGATCACCAACATGCTGACCGCCAACACCGGAATCTTCGTTCACATGGGCGAAAACATGTTCCGCGCGCTCGCCACCATCATGCTCGCCTGGTTCGGAATCAAGATCGCACTCGGGGCCGGCGAATTTTATGCAGGGATGCAGTTTTCGAGATTCGCCAGCCTCGTCATCATGATCGCCTTCGGCTTTGCCATGATCAATTATTACAACACCCCCATCCCCGGCCTCGGCACGGATTTCCATCACCTCATCATTGACCAGGCGCAATATCTTTCGAACACCATTTCTCACGACATGCTCGACACGATTACCACTCGGATTTCGAATTTCATGGGAACCATTGAGCCGCCCGGCGCGACGCTCGAGTTTTGGACCTACTTCGAATACTGGGGCATCATTATTCTGCTTTCGCTCGCCGAGGCCATCGCCATGGTCGTCGTCGCCTTCGGAGTCGTGGCGACCGCCGTGTGTGTGCTTGTGGGGCCAATTTTCATTCCTTTCTTCATCGTTCCGCAACTCGATTGGCTCTTCTGGGGATGGTTCCGGGCTTTCATCCAGTACGCCTTCTATCAGGTGATCGCCGCCGCCGTGGTCTATATCATCGGCAACGTTCTTACCGCCTTCATGAATCTTTACCACGGTCAGCCCATTCCCCTCAACCAAGAAGAAGCGTTATTCGCACCACTCCTCATTGTGGTGGTTGCTTCGGTTTATGTCCTGCTCAAGGTCCCCACGCTCACCAGCAACATCTTCAGCGGCGCGGCCGGTGCAGGCTCTTCCGAAATGCTCAACTTCATGGGCTCGCGAAAGGCTTAACACGAGGAGCAGCAAATGTCCAAGGACACGAATGTCAACGAGGCGAAGCAACTTTATATGGAGCAGTTTGGCGAGGCCATTGTTATGAACAATTATCTCAAGGTTGCCATCGCCCTTCTTGCTCTCGCTGTCGTCGGGCTTGTTGTCCTGAATGTGAAAACCATCAACACATTCCGCAACTTCAAGCCCCTTGTCATCCGCATTGATAAGCTGGGCCGCGCCCAAGCTGTCAACTACGACGCCTTCGCTTATAAACCGCACGCGATCGAATCGAAATACTTCCTGACGCAATTCTGCGAGCTCTACTATCGCCGCAATCGCTACACCATCAACGATGACTTTACGAAGGCGCTTTACTTCCTCGACGGCAATTTGGCCAACGACATCATGGCCCAAAACAAGAAGAACAAGACCATCGAAACCTTTCTCGACAACCCTTCCGCGCCTGAAGTCGGCATCGAGGTCGAACAGGTGGCCCTTCAGCCGATGGACAAGCCGCCCTATAAAGCCAGCGTGGATTTTTACCGAATCCAATACTCACCCGTTGACCACTCCGTCCTCAGCAAGACGCTCTTCACAGCGAAC
Organism: Acidobacteriota bacterium; assembly: GCA_021827245.1. The sequence continues at coordinate 3,739 of JAKAWN010000568.1, forward strand.
TTCGTGTTTGTCTTCAAGAGTCAAGTCCCGAACCGATTGATCCCGATCAACCCCCTGGGCCTCACGATCACCGACTTTCGCGCCGACGAAGCATTCACGCCGGTGCAATCAGCCCAATAAGGAGATGGTACGAATGTTTAGTTTGGAGGCGGTAAGCTCTGAGGAGCTAGGAACAGCTTTCGGAGTAGACAGGCCACAGGCTGGA
>JAKAWN010000569.1 GCA_021827245.1 Acidobacteriota bacterium
GGCGGCGTGCCGGGCAGTCCTGTTTGCGTCTTTGGTGGACGATCCCTCAAGTCATCCCGACCAGTTCCCGACAGAAGAAGCGCAGGACAAAGAACGGCAAAGGCTTTTTCGAATTATCGAGGACCTGGTTAAGTGGGAGTATTCGAACAACGAAGCAGTCTTGAAGGCGGCGCGGGCCGAGATTATTAAATCTACGAACGGACACCCGCCGCCGGTGCTCGATCCTTTTTGTGGCGGAGGCTCGATACCGCTTGAGGCGCAGCGGCTGGGGCTCGAAGCCCACGCTAGCGACCTCAACCCTGTGGCGGTCCTCATCACGAAGGCCCTGATTGAGATCCCGCCCAAGTTCGCCGGAAAACCGCCCGTGAATCCCGAAGCGCGCAAGAAACTCGACCACTCGAAGACTTGGCGCGGCGCAGAGGGGCTTGCCGAAGACGTGCGCTACTACGGAAAGTGGATGCGGGATGAAGCCGAGAAACGCATCGGCCATTTATATCCCAAGGTCAAGCTGCCGAAGGAGCATGGCGGTGGAGAAGCCACAGTCATCGCCTGGCTCTGGGCGCGGACGGTGAAATGCCCGAACCCGGCCTGCGGCGCGCAAATGCCGCTTGTTCGCTCATTCTGGCTATCCACAAAGGTTCGTCAAAAATCCTGGGTGGAGCCTGTAGTAGACAAGAAGAACAAAACCGTGCATTTCGAGGTGAAAACTGGTATCGGAGCCGCCCCGGAAGGTACTGTGAACCGCCGAGGTGCGAAGTGTATTGTCTGTGGGACACCGGTTCCGTTTGATTACATTCGTGCGGAGGGTAGGGCGCGTAGAATCAACGCGAAACCTATGGCCACTGTTGCTGAGGGCGCGCGTGGCCGAATCTACCTGCGTCCAGATGAACAAGAGGAGGATGCGGCCAGCAACGCCAAGCCCAATGAGGTCCCCGACACAAATCTTCCAGAGAAGGCCTTAGGCTTTCGGGTTCAGGTTTATGGTATGACAAAGCACAGTGATCTGTTCACACCTCGTCAGCTCGTGGCACTGACCACGTTTAGTGCTTTTGTCGGCGAGGCGCGTGGGCAAGTCCTGGGTGATGCGCACAAGGTCGGGATGCCCGATGATGGCAAGCCCTTGACCGATCAGGGAGCGAAGGCCACCGCTTATGCTGACTGCATTGCAACGTACCTGGCCTTTGCACTTTCGAAAATGGCGGACCGCGGTTCAACCATTTGTACTTGGTTCACTGAGCGGGATTCGACCCGGAACACATTTGCGCGCCAGGCTATCCCCATGACTTGGGACTATGCCGAGCTGAACACGTTGTTAAACGGGACGGGGAGCTTCTCCGGAGCGGTTGAATGGACAGCAGAGAGTCTCGATGGCGTTCCGATTACTTATGGTAGTAGCGGTACTGCTAAGCAGCTTGACGCCACGGCGGCGATCAACGGCCTTACGAAGCCCTTGATTTGTACTGACCCACCATACTACGACAACATCGGGTATGCGGACCTCTCCGACTTCTTCTACGTTTGGCTTCGCTTATCGCTGGGCAAAGTTTATCCAGACCTCTTCAGCACACTACTTACTCCCAAGACCCAGGAACTCGTAGCTACGCCTCACCGGTTTGAAGGGGACAGCAAGAAGGCCAACCGTTTCTTTGAGGAAGGATTGGGAAAAGCCTTTGCCCGGATGCGCGAGGCTCAGCACCCAGATTATCCTCTGACCCTCTTCTACGCATTCAAGCAAGCTGAATCAGAAGAAGGAGGCGGAGACGAAGACAACAGATTGTCAGTTCCGGTTTCGACCGGTTGGGAGACCATGCTTGAGGGGCTCTTGAAATCCCGCTTTGCAATTAGCGGCACGTGGCCGATGCGGAGCGAGCTCTCCAATCGCCCGGTGGCCACTGGTACAAACGCCCTAGCCTCATCTGTCGTCTTGGTGTGCCGACCTCGCGCCATAGACGCCCCGCTGGCCACACGTCGAGAGTTCATAAACGGACTGAAAGCGGAGCTTCCTTCAGCCCTCAAGAACCTCCAGCGCGGCAATATCGCCCCAGTGGATTTGGCGCAGGCTGCCATCGGACCGGGCATGGCAGTTTTTTCCCGCTATTCCAAAGTTGTCGAAGCAGACGGCTCGCCAATGATGGTCCGCACGGCCCTTGCACTCATTAACCAGACGCTAGACGAAGTTCTGGCCGAACAGGAAGGCGAATTCGATGCTGACACTCGCTGGGCGCTTGCTTGGTTCGAACAATTTGGCTTCAACGAAGGGCCTTTTGGCGTGGCCGAGACGTTAAGCAAGGCCAAGAATACTTCGGTCCAAGGAATGGTTGAGGCAGGAATTGTTTCTGCTAAGGCAGGCAAGGTCCGCTTGCTTGGTCGCAAAAACCTTGCCGAAGATTGGGATCCGGCCTCCGAGCGCAGACTGACCATCTGGGAAGTCGCGCATTACTTGATCCGATTGCTTGAAGACGAAGGGGAAAGCGCGGCCTCGTTGCTTCTCCGACAGGTGGGCGCTCTGGGCGAGACGGCCCGCGACTTGGCTTATCGTCTTTACGGCATCTGCGAGCGTAAGAAGTGGGCGCAGGAAGCGCTGCCCTATAACTCGCTCGTCGTCGCCTGGCCCGAAATCGTTCGCCTCTCGCGGTCCACGCGCCCGGCGGAAACTCAAGCGCCGCTCGGATTGCGATAAGACGATTGGTTACCCAATCACGAATGGAACATATGATATCGCGGGAGAATGGGGATGGCTCTAAGTAATCACGAACGAGTAGGCAAGGCACTCGACTTGCTGGTCGTGGGGTTAAAGCCCTTTGTCGAGCGGGAACTCCAAGCAACATACGGCAAGGATTGGCTCGCGAGAGCGGGACTGCTCGAATCTCGACCGGCTCCCGGCAAGAAACAGAACTCTCGCAACCTGGATAGCCACGCTTTACTCGGCGTCATGTGGGACCAGTGGAACGATGTTTTCAAGAAAACGCTTGGCCAGGCCGAGCGAAGCCTCGTTAGCGAGCTTCGTGACGTGCGCAACAAATGGGCGCATCAGGAATCATTTTCAACGGACGACGCCTATCGCGCCCTCGACAGCATCAGCCGCTTGCTCACGGCCGTCTCCGCTGAACAAGCTGTTGAAGTCGAGCGGCAGAAGCAGGAAATTCTCCGCGTCCGATTTGAAGAGCAGGCGCGCCAGGAAAAGAAAAGAGCTGCGACCGCCGCCGTTGAAGGCCAGCCCGCCGGAGGCCTGAAGCCCTGGCGCGAAATCGTCACGCCGCATCCCGACGTTGCCTCCGGGCGCTACCAACAAGCAGAGTTTGCGGCCGACCTCGGACAAGTGCATCGCGGCGAAGGTGCTGACGAATACAAGAATCCGACGGAGTTTTTCCGCCGCACCTTCCTGACCGATGGCTTGAAACACCTTCTCGCAAACGCCCTTCTGCGCATGACAGGCAAGGGCGGCGATCCCGTAGTCGAACTCCAGACGAACTTTGGCGGCGGCAAAACGCACTCCATGCTTGCACTCTACCACTTATTCTCTGGCGTCGCGCCAGCCGACCTGCCCGGCATTGACCCCGTGCTGAAGGAAACCGATGTCGCGCGACCGCCTCTCGCCAAGCGGCCTGTGCTGGTGGGCACTGCCATTTCTCCTGGCCAGCCGCATAAGAAACCGGATGGGACGGTCGTTCATACCCTTTGGGGCGACCTCGCGTGGCAATTGCTCGGTAAAGAAGGATTCCGCCGAGTCGCCGACGCGGACAAGCAGGGAGTGAGTCCCGGCTCGAATGTTCTGCGTGAACTTTTTCAAAGCGCCGGTCCAACCCTCGTCCTAATCGATGAGTGGGTTGCTTACCTCCGCCAGCTTTACGGAAAGGACGGACTGCCTGCCGGTTCGTTTGACGCCAACCTCACGTTCGCTCAGGCCATGACAGAAGC
>JAKAWN010000056.1 GCA_021827245.1 Acidobacteriota bacterium
TTGTTGCTACACAAGGACTGGCGTTCACAAAGTGCCATTGAGCTAGGGCACATAGTGACGGAATAAATACGCAACCCCTTACAAACAAAACACTTCACTTAGCCAACCGCGGAAGTTGGGCTAAGGAGGAGGCGGAACAAGGCGGGGAGAGCCCTGAACCTTCGGCACAGAAAGCAGGCATTCTTCCCGAATAGTGCGGTTGGGAAGATTTAGGTTTTTCCGTAAATAAAGAGCAAAAACAATCCGAAGGCCTGAATCGTCGTTTGAGAAGACTACGCAACGCGGCGGCTGCGAGGTACCGAAAGTGGCATCCCTCAGCGCTTAGCTTCCATTCTCCAAATGGGTAATCTATGAGCGGTCACAGTAAGCCGCCTTGGCTGGAGCCGGCCCAGATCATCCTCCCGGGCCGTCGTTTGAAATGTACTGGTCCAGGGAGTGAAGTTCGCGCTGCAGATCTTCCACCAGATGTTCAAGCAGATTGCGGATAGAAAGCATTCCAAGAAGCACTCCCTCGCTTGAAACGATAGCCAAGTGGCGCATGTGCCGCTCGACCATCTTGTTGAATGCTTCTTCGGCTGTCAGGTCCTCCGGGATCGTCGCCACCGGAGAAGTCATGACGTCCCGGACTTTTGTGTGCTCCGGGTCAAGCTTCTGCAAGACGACGCGCAGCATCACATCACGCTCGGTGAAAACACCGCACAGTTCAGCCTTCTCGCCTTTCTCAAGTACTGCAACAGCACCGACTCCTTCTTTCGCCATTATCCGGACCGCATCGAGAACGGTCCCGCCCTCCTCAATGGCCGGAGGAGGTACATGAGCGATTTTGAGGAGACCCATAGTTGCCTCCCGGGGGCCACACCCCCCAACCTCGAATGGAAAACCAGATGAAGAAATCGTAAGCTCTTGAAGAAGGGAAGTCAAGGTGCGAACCGCAAGCGTTCCCTGCCCCGCGCGCTCTCAGGCGGAGGAAATTTCCTCCCGAAAAAACGCCAGGCTCGCAGCAGCATCCTGGGCAAAGCTTCCCTGGCCTTCGATGGAAATTCCCCCATGGAAGTGAATCTTCTTGACCAGCATAAAAAACTGGCTGTACTCGGGATCTTCCGCAGGGCTCTTCGGCCAGAGCCTGCCATGAGGATTGGCAAAATGGAAGTGGACAATCTCTTTTCGTGCCTTCCAGATGATGTCCAGGTTTTCTTTTTCCTCGCGCAAGTGATAGTAATCAATGATCATTTTGATATTCGGATGGTTGATTTCTTGAACCAGTCGAAGGGCTTCTACGCCGGTGTTAATAATGTTGCTCTCCTGGTGTCGCAACGGCTCAATTGCAATAATGATATCGTGCTGTCGCGCAATGTTGCCTGCTCGCCGTAGAAAATCCTGAATTTGGGTCCAGGCCTTGGCACGGGAAAAGCCAGGAGGGACATTTCTTGATCCGGCGCTGCCCCAAACGACAATGGTCCCACCCAATTGCCGGCAGCGCGCAAGCGTGAATTCCAGATATTCACTCAGGCGGTCCCAGTGTACGTCATCTCCTACCACGTGAAGGTCCTTTCGCTGAATCAGGCTGTTAAAGCATTCACATCGGATCGTAGATGCCAGAACATTCCTCTTAAATGCCTGAAAGGCCCCAGTACCCATGGCGGCGACCTCGGCAGCAGACGGTTCCAGGTAATCGAATCCGTATCGAACAGTCTCTTCCAGACTCCAGGCAGGCGAACAGACCCCAATTTGAATGCCCTCGATCCTGGCAAAAGCTGGAATCACCAAACCGGCCGCACTGACTGTCGTCAGGAATTCCCGTCGTGAAATGTTCATTTACGTCTCCTTCCCTCCGGCGAGCCTGGTCCGGACCGGCGCTTGCTGGCTGAAGCACTCGGGAGCCAGACAGAAGGGCAGGATTCTTTTCTCCAGGATTGAATCTTCAGGGGGCAGATTGATCGTTGCCCTTCCGGACTCCCCAAATTGCCTGCAGGAAGAACTCTACACGTTCTCTGGAATATAAAACGGCTTTCGGTAGCCGCGATCCGCATCTCGGAGCAAGCGGTTGGCCTCGTCGTCGTTGACTACCTGCTGCGTGTCCGGATCGAATTCGAGAGTCCGGCCCAGCCGGTATGAAGCGTTCGCCAGATGAAGCAGCGTGCACGAAATGTGCCCTTCCAGAATGGGGGCATTCAACTCTTGCTTGTTACGGCTGCGAACGCAGTCGATAAAGTTCTGGAAATGGTGCTCCGCGCCACGACCACTTGGGCCTGGCTCCTGGGCTTCACCCAGCCAGGTTTTGTATGCTTCGTAGCCGTTAATGGCCATGTAGCCTTTCGAACCGTAAATCTCATTCCCAATGCAATTGTGCGACGAACTGACAGGCCCGAGTGTCCTCTTTTTGGGAGAAGGTTTCGCAGCCGGTGAAGAAAGGCCGGCGGGAGGAAGATGCAACCCTCCAAAGGCGGGAGTTCCAATCTCGGCCTCGGGGTTGGTTATCCAGCCGCGCACTTCAAATTCCAGCATCTTGCGCTTGCCGCCCGGCAGATCATACTGGAAGGCACAATTCAGCACGTTAGGCGTCTGCTGGTCGTCGTCAAAAAGGAAGTGTCCTCCGATCGCCGAGACGCGGTTGGGATAAGTCACTCCCAGCGCCCAGCGGGCCACGTCAAGTTCGTGGATACCCTGGTTCCCCAGGTCGCCGTTTCCAAAATCCCACCACCAATGCCAGTTATAGTGGAAGCGGTTGCGTGTGAACGGTTCGAGCGGCGCAGGTCCCGTCCACAAACTGTAATGAACCCCCGGCGGTACTGGCTCATTCGGCGTGTGGCCGATGGAAGGCCGCCACTTGTAGCACAGGCCGCGGGAAAGGTAGACCTCCCCGATCAGGCCGTCCCGTAGATGCTGGATGGCTTCCCGAACGCCCGTGCTCGAGCGGCTCTGTGTGCCGTGCTCAACGATGCGATCATAGCGGTCAGCAGCCTCCACCAGCTCCTTGCCTTCCCACCAGTTGTGGGAACAGGGCTTCTCGCAGTAAACATCCTTGCCCGCCTCGCAGGCCCAAATGCCCAACAAGGAGTGCCAGTGGTTCGGGGTCGCAATGGTGATGGCATCGATGGATTTGTCTTCCAGCAATTTTCGCGCATCAACATAGTATTGAGGTTTGGGGAGCCCCAGCTTTTCCATGTCCGCAAGCCGCTGTCGTGCCACATTCTCGTCCACGTCGCAAATCGCCGCAATTTCCACGTTGGACAGTTTCGAGAATCCCTTGATGTGATCAAATCCCCGGCCACGAACTCCGCAGACCGCAAGCCGAACCCGCGCATTAGCTCCCAGGGCTTTTTGGCTTGCGCCAACCAGTCCAAGCCCGTTCATTGCCGCCAGGCCTGCACCGGTCCTGGCGCTTGACCTCAAGAACTCCCGCCGGCTGATTTCGGAATCCTGACTCATAGACCCCCTTTATAATGATGAAAGATTGACCTTTGTGACGTGGCTCCCAATATAACACAGGACAAGTCACGCGGAAGGTGCGGTTAACTTGAGTGCGGGGACACACACACGGGGTGGTCTGGCTCCGAGTTTTTCCCTTGCGTGCAATTCGAGCGGCCTGTAATCTGAAGGGTTACGAGTTCAACAGCTTGGAGGCATGTTATGGCAACGATGGAAACTGTCCCGCGAACGGGACGTCAACCTCAGACCAGCCGAATGACGGATCGCGTGCGTGAGATCCTGAGCTGGTATGAAAGCGATTCACCAGGAACCAAGACGAACATCGCGCGCCTTTTGAACAGCGGCCGCCTGGCAGGAACCGGCAAGCTCGTCATTCTTCCCGTAGATCAGGGGTTCGAGCACGGGCCGGCACGAAGTTTCGCCGTGAATCCTCCTGCCTACGATCCCAATTATCATTTCGAGCTGGCCCTGGATGCAGGCTGCAACGCCTATGCGGCTCCGCTGGGCTTTCTGGAAGCGGCTGCGGCGCGTCATGCGGGAGAAATTCCCCTCATCCTGAAGCTCAATAATCATGACGTGTTGCACGACGAAGCGGATCCTCTTTCCGCGGTCACGGGCAGTGTTCAAGACGCGCTTCGCCTTGGCTGCGTGGCCATCGGGTTCACGATCTATCCCGGATCAGCGAAATCACAAACCATGTATGAAGAACTGCGGGAGCTTGCCAGGGAGGCCAAAAGTCACGGGCTGGCAGTGGTCGTCTGGTCATATCCGCGCGGATCAGATCTGAGCAAGGCTGGAGAGACTGCCATCGACGTTGTCGCATACGCGGCTCAGATCGCAGCCCAACTCGGCGCTCACCTGATTAAAGTCAAGCTGCCGAGCGAGTACATCGAGCAAGATGCGGCCCGGAACGTTTACGAGAGCGCTCACGTGCCAATAACTACTCTTGCGGATCGTGTGAAACACGTCGTCCAGGGCGCCTTTAATGGGCGCCGCATCGTCATCTTTTCCGGAGGCGCTAAGGCGGCCGACGAGAACGTGTTTGATGAAGCCCGGGCCATTCGAGATGGCGGCGGCTTCGGCTCCATTATCGGCAGGAATTCGTTCCAGCGCCCCAGGGATCAGGCCATCAAGTTCCTGGAGACGGTCATGAACATATACGCGGGAGAAATCAAGTAGGACCGGTTTCAGACAAAAAGCCGGGCTTCAGAAGTAATGTTGCAGAGGGCGGGAGAGGCAATCCCGCCCTCTTTTTTGTAATGCAAGAGCTGGCGAACTGCATGAGCGGAAATGCAGCCTTGCACCGACCCGCCAGGGTACACGAAATCTTAATGGGTCAGCTTTTGCCCGCCGTGCGGCGAGTATTTGGTTAGCACAGCGTCAAGCTCCCTGGCGGGGGCAGGAACTCCACCCGCTCCGTCAAGACAGATTTCTTTTGGCGTCAGTTTTCGTCCATAAAGCCGCTCATTCGCCTCGCCATCGGTCTTCATAAAGGCACCCTTGAGGGATATGCCGGCAAACAGTCCCCGCGCGCGCGAGTAAGTAAGAATTTCGGCGTGCATCTGCACATCGGTCGCCGCCGAAGACGTGCGCCCCACGGGACCTCCGGCAACCGACGCGTCTGCTCCAAGCTGAGTCTTGTTTCCCATCAATTTTTCGGCGCCCCGTGCGTTCATCACGATCATGACGATATCGGTGGCTGAACCGCCGATTTGTAAACCAAAACTTCCACCGCCCATCGTAAACATGGACGGGCCACTCCATGGGCCGTCGCCGTGGCGCCGGCAGTCAAGCTCTCCCTTGCCGCCGCTTGCCCCGAACCCAAACGCGACTTTCTTGTAGGACGGTACTATGGCAACGCACACGGCTTTATCCAACAGGTCCCGGGGAATCCCCTTCTCGGGAGTTTTCATGATCTCTTGAATGATTTCCGCCGATCGTTGCAACCGCTGATCTTCCTTTCCTGCTGCAAACGCTGGAACACAGAATGAGACAGCCAACAGCCCTGCCAGAAGATATTTCACGTTCGTTTCCTTTCTTTCCCCCCCATTCGAATCCGGGCACGTTGTCACCAACGTGTCCACGGACCCATGAACCTGATTGTGCCATAAACCCCGCAAACGTCTATAGAACTTTCGTGCAAATCCCCAACCCGGCCAACATTCCAAACGCCCAGCCCGACGACACCACTGCTGCTGCTGGCTGCCAATCAAACCTGGGAATATGGCGCCGGGCTCAAGAAAAAGTTCGTAACGTTAATCACATTCGGGCCGGAGGAAAATTTGGGTGATGAAGTCAGTTCCTTCCACTTCGGGTCGGAGTTAAAGGCCTTCCAGGCTTTATTGCGCTCTTCCATGCTGCCAATCGACAGCATGTAAGTGATATTCGGCATCCTTTGCCCGATCAGCTTTTCGCCAAAAAACACGGGATGAAATCCGCTGCGGATAAAGATGCCCACTTCACCGCTGTTGAACATCTCCACTTTGTTCAGGTTGTATTTCCTGCTGGAGCTTTCATACGTGCGAAGCTCAAAGATGCGCTGTCCTTCAGGCGGCGGGGTAATGCGCGGGTGAGACGAGATCGCCTGCATAAGCGAACTCTCATAACGAACGTATGCCGGGTCAGATACCGGAGCATTCAGGAAGTCGGCCCCGCGTTCCAGATACTCGGAATCAGACAACAAGCGTTCCTCCATAGCGACTACGGAATCAAGCGAGCCGTGGCGCAGCAGAACATACATCGACGGACTGATCGGGCCAACGAGCGTACTGAAAACACCCACCGGCTTGATTCCGATGCGGTTGAGCGCCGGGATTGCGGCCTCGCGAAAGTAGTCGTGGAAAAGCTTCACTTTGGGTCCGCCCGTCAGCTCATAGAACCTGAGTTCGTAGAAGTCGCGCGCTGCGGGCTTGTCTTGCTGAGCCTCGCCCGCATTTGCCGATGCCAGGCCGGCTGACACCGCCAGGGACGATGCCAAAAAGTCACGCCGTTTCATCAAGGACCTCCGTAAGTGCTTGAAATTCCGTGATAGCTATTTTTGCCGGAATTGCACGGCTATTGCGAGGCATACAAGTGACCTTGCCGAACACTAGCCTCCACAAGTAAGCTTATGCAGCCGGCTGCTCAGGCCTCGTCCCGCCGCGGCTTGCCGACGCCAGCCGCCCGTCAGATTTGCGAATACGGCGCCGGCCGCAGCAGATAGTTCGTAATGTTGCAGATGATCCGCTCGTCCGTGTATTCCGGAATGGTGCTCAGTTTCTTCCATTCCGGATCAGCGCCGAACGCGGCCCAGTGCTTGTCGCGCTCCTCGACGCTTGCCGAGGCCAGCATGTAAGTTATGTTCGGCCATTTCGGGCCAATCAATTTCTCACCGAAAAAGACAGGGTGAAAGCCCACGCGCTTGAAGATATCGATCTCGCCGCTGTTGAACATTTTGATCTTCGTCAGGTTCGCGTTCTTGGTAGGGTTTTCGTAGGTACGCAACTCAAAAACGTGCGGCCCGGGGGGCGGAGGCGTAATCCGCGGATGGGTGGCGAAGGCGGCCATCAGTTCGATCTCGACACGCACAAAAGCCGGGCTCGTGGCTGGAGCGTTCAGGAACTCGGCCCCGCGCTCCTGATATTCCTTGTCGGCACGCACCCGCTCCCAGGCCGTCAGGACGCTCTCGGCTGTGGGATGCGGGATCAAAACGTAAAGCGAAGGGCTTTCCGGCCCCACCAGCACATTGAACACGCCCACAGGCTTGATGCCCACGCGGTTCAGCGCCGGGATGGCGGCGTTGCGCAGGTAATCGTGTGTCAGATTCGCTTTCGAGCGGTGCAGCAGGTAGTAGCGCAACTCGTAAAACTCCCGCGCCCCCTCCCCCGCCCGCTCACTTCCCTGCCCGCCGCCCGGTTCTCCATAGGCAAAGCCCGCCGACGCTGAGGCCGCCAGCGATGATGCCAGAAATTCCCGCCTCTTCATCATTTCCTCCCTGATCGTTTGAAATTCACCCCCCGCCGGATTTCTGCGGCTCCGCTATTGTACGGCATTCCGTCAAGCCGCGCCGTAGTTTGCCGCCGCGCGGCGTCTCCGCAGTAGCGCGGGCGGCGCATCGCGTTGTTTGCATTGTGTGCGGTACGGGCGTAGCGAGGACCGCCGGTTCTGCGGTCCGCGTCTTTTGCCTGGAATGTACCGCTGAACGCCCCCGGGCGGGTGGCGCATCTCGGTGTTTGCGGCCCGCGCGATCACGCGGAAGCGGAATTTGCTTGACAACTGTCGGCTATCGTGCTAGCCTTGCTGATGCGGCTGAGGGCCGGAAAGATCGCGAAGAATTATGCAGGTGGGATCAGCAATCACAGTCTGCACAGACTATGAAATGCGGAGTAAGTGATTGAAAAATATAACGTGAAAAACAGGGCCGGGAAAATGGGACAAAAAAATACGTTTTTTCAAAAACGAACCGTAGAAACTGTTGAAAACAAAAGATGGAGGCTAAAAAACAAACCGGAACGAACCTAAAAACGAAGCGGAGAAGTTGTTGAAAACATTAGAGTGCATAAAAAACGAACCGGAACGAACCTAAAAACGAACCGGAGCTTTGCCGCAATTGTTCCATGGCCGCTGCCTAGCCCTTTTGTCACTATTGGAATCCTGCCGCACGCTGCGCTGCCCCCAACAAAACGGGCGCAGCAGCCAGGCGCCGTTGCTGCCGCCATGATCGATGCTCGCGCGGGTGGCGCGCTCACTTCGCCATTCCGAGCATCGGATGATAGAAAATTGGGGCGGGATTGCCTCTCAGGTTGCACGCCGGCCGGTATCGGGCGATCAAATCGCTCTCTACCCAGCGGCGCTGCTCTTCTCTCAGGTAAGGGGTTGAACAGAATGCCACATAGAGGTTTGCGACGCCGCCTGCTTCCGTTACCCAATCGTCATAACGCTCGTGCTCTTGCGTCACGCGGGCGGAGAAATCGTTGGATTCTCCGAAATAGATCACACGATAAGGCCGCGGCTGGCACGAAGGATCAGGCATCAAGATCGCGTAAATACCGGATGAGATGGGTGGCGGCGCCAAGTGAAACAGCGCTGGCTCTGTGAAGGGCCGATTATGGAATGTGATACCCGCCGGGGGCGAAGCAAACATATTCGTCCAATCAGTAACCTTCATAGACTCCTCCCGGACCAATCTAGCACAAGATGTTGTGGTGTCAACATAAAAAATGCGATATGTAGTGGCGGAGGCCGGGTAGCGCGCGCCGACGCCGAAGGCATCGAGGTGAAATTGGAAACGGAGGTTGGAGAATTTGATCTTGAGATTTAAGATACAGAGTCCCGAGATGCAACTCTGGGCTGCGTGGTGAAATCCGACCCGAAAGGATAAGTCTTTGACCTCCGACCCGTTTCAGCAATGGTTGGCGACGCCGGCCAGCTTTGAGGATTTCAAATCTGAAATCTCAAATTTGACCTGCAATGTCACGGCCGCCAGAATGAAAAACTTCGCACGTCCAGGCGCAACGCTCGTACTTATCTCGGCCATTTTAATCAAGGCTTCAGTGCAGGAGGCACCCTCATGTTGACAAGACGAAATCTGAATTATCCGCCGGCCACTGTGCCGCTTTTGCTGAGCCTCGTTCTCCTCTGGAGCTTAGCGCTTCCGGCCTTTGGCGCGCCCGCCGGCAGCAAGAAAGTTCTGGCCGCCACTCCGCCCATGGGCTGGAACGACTGGGCCCACTACCAATGCGGCTACACGGCGGATACGATTATCGATAACGCCCGGGCCCTGGTTTCGACCGGCCTCGCCGCGCGCGGGTACAACACGGTGACCATCGACGACTGCTGGATGCAGAAAGATCGCGACTCGAACGGCAACCTGCAGGCAAACCCGCAGCGATTCCCAGACGGGATGAAGCCGGTGGCTGATGCCATCCACAAGCTGGGATTGAAGTTCGGCATCTACGAGGACGCCGGCTATGCAACCTGCGGCGGGTGGGCGGGCAGCGGCCAGCCGAAAGGCGGCGGCAAGGATCACTTCCTGCAGGATGCCCGGCTTTTCGCTTCGTGGGGCGTGGATTATCTGAAACTGGATGGCTGCAACGTTTACGTGCCGCCCGGCGAGACCGAGGAGGAGGCTTATCGCAAGGCCTACGCCGCCGAGCACCGGGCGCTTGAATCCGTGGGACGTCCCGTCGTTTTCTCAGAATCGGCTCCCGCGTACTTCCAGGGGACGCCGGAATGGTACGACGTGCTGAGCTGGGTCCGCCATTACGGCCAGTTGTGGCGCGAAGGCTCGGACATGGCCAACTATAGTGCCAAGAACCCGAACGCTCCGCGCTTCCATAGTGTGCTCTGGAACTACGCCTACAACCTTCCGCTGGGCAGATTTCAGAAACCGGGCAACTGGAATGATGCTGATTTCATCATCGCCGGCGACAGCGGCCTGACCCTGGCCGAGAGCCGCAGCCAGATGGTCTTGTGGTCCATGATGTCCGCGCCGCTGATCCTGAGTTCAGATGTTGCGAAGCTCAGCCCGCAGGCGATTGCCATTCTCGGCAACCGGGCGGTGATTGCGATCGATCAGGACCCTCTGGGCCGGATGGCCACGCTGGTGCGCCGCACTCCGGTGATGGATATTCTTTTCAAACCGCTGGCGAACGGCGATGATGCCGTTGCAGTGCTGAACCGCGGCGAGGCCGCGATTCACGTTGACCTGCGCCCGTCCGAGTTCGGCTTCGCAGCGAACTCCGGCTGCCGCCTGGAGGCGCAAGACCTGTGGACCGGAAAGCGCCAGGCGGCATTATCCGCTCTCGTGGCGGAGGTGGCGCCGCACGACACGGCCATCTGGCGCATTCACGCTTCCGCCGATTGCGGCAGGGCGACTCGCACCGGCACGATCACACTGACCGACAACGTCAGGCGCCGCCCGCACAGCATCGACGGTTACGAGCGCTGCCTGGCTGCCTCGGGACACGCTGAAGCCTGCTCCGGCGCCGCAGGTGAAAACTGGACGGTCACCAGGGAGGGCGCGCTGCGCTCCTCGGGCGGCCGCTGCCTGGCCGTTGCCCATGGCAAGCCGGTGATGGAAGCCTGCCGTGCCACGAAGGCGCAGCACTGGCGCTGCACGCTGATGGGCAACCTGATCAGCAGAGACGGCCATCGGTGCCTCAGCGCTGCCGGGCCGGAAAGCGGGGCTCAAAGCCTAGAAATGCAGCCATGCGGACACAACCTGCCGAACCAGGTCTGGTCCCTGCCAAATTGACCGGCAGGAAGAAGCATGCCGATTGTGTGGGGCCAGGCCGGTGAGCCTTTTGCCGGGCCAATTTTGCGGCAATTATGCGTCGGGCCGCCAGCCTGCGGTTTTTCGCCGGGACCTGACGCTTTGCTGCAGCGTGGTATGATCGACTTCTGTGGAAAAAGAGAGAGCACACGCGATTCTGTTGATTTCGTGCCCGGACCAGAAAGGTCTGGTGGCGCGCATTGCCGACTTCGTGTTTCGTCACAACGGCAACATTCTCCATGCCGACGAACACATTGACGATGAGGCGGCACGATTCTTGATGCGGGTGGAGTGGGATTTGGCCGGCTTCGAACTGCCGCGAGACACAATACATGCCGCCTTCCAGCCGCTGGCTAGTGAGTTGGCGCTCGACTGGGAACTGCATTTCTCCGACGAGCGGCCGCGCGGCGCCATTTTTGTGTCCAAATACGACCACTGCCTTCAGGACCTTCTCTACCGCTGCCGGACGGGTGAACTGGAGGCCGAGTTTCCCTTAGTGATCAGCAACCACCCCGACCTGCGCGGCGTGGTGCAAGGAGAGGGCGTGGAATTCCTGCTGTTCCCCGTGAATTCGGATACCAAGCGCGCCCAAGAAGAAGCGATCTTGGCGGAGCTGGAGCGGCGCAAAATCGGCCTCATCGTGCTCGCACGCTATATGCAAATCCTTACTGAAAACTTCGTGAGGCACTACCCGAACCACATCATCAACATTCATCATTCTTTCCTGCCTGCCTTCGCCGGTCGCAAACCTTACCACGAGGCTTACCGGCGGGGCGTCAAAATCATCGGCGCCACCAGCCATTACGTCACCGCGGAACTCGACGGCGGCCCCATCATCTCTCAGGACGTCGTTCGCATCAGCCATCGGGACTCAGTCCAGGACCTGATCCGCAAGGGACGAGACCTGGAGAAGATTGTGCTGGCGCGGGCCGTGCGCGTCCATCTGGAACATCGTGTCCTGATATATGGGAACAGAACCGTTGTTTTTGATTAGGTGAATCAAGCGCTCCGGCTGAACGTTCCGACAGCGGTGATAGAATGCGTAGGGCTTGCGTCGCAGTGGGAGCATGAAACCGGAGGGTCTCTGAGAAGCGAGACGCTGCACGAACGACTCATCTACTGATCGGGATCGAGAATCGCAGCGTCTGGTGTACTGAACCGGGGAACTTCGCGACCGCGGTTAACGATTCAAGGAGGAATGGATGAAGCTTTCCAGGTGGCATCTTGCAATGATTGTGTTCGTTTTAGGCATGGCCCAGGCGGGCTGGGCGGCGAAGAACTTTTATCTTCATAACGGCGAGCGAGTGCTTTTCTATGGCGACAGCATCACCGAGCAGCGCTACTATCCCGTGGCGATTGAAACTTACGTGCGCACGAGGTTTCCTAATCTGCAGGTGAAGTTTGTCGATTCCGCCGTGGGCGGCGCACGGGTGATCGGCAACTGGGCCGTTGACTCGGAAGCTCAGAGCCTGGAGCGCGACGTCTTTCCTTTCAAGCCGAATGTCATCACCATCATGCTGGGCATGAATGACGCCGAATACCGGCCGTTTGACCAGTCGGTATTCGACACTTACGTAAAAGGGTATAAGTACATCATCCAATCCTTACAGGCGCACCTGCCGGGCGTCAAGATCGTCCTGATTGAGCCCTCGCCCTGGGACGACGTCACCCAGAAGCCCTCCTACCTGCACAACCCCAACAATGCTCCGGGCGGCTACAACGATACCTTGCTGCATTACTGCAAATTCGTGCGCCAGCTTGGCGCCGAACACCACTTCATGGTGATCAACTTCAACACGCCCATCGTCAAGCTGCTCGAGGAAGCCGAAAAGGAAAATCCCGCGCTGGCCCAGAAGCTGATTCCCGGCCGCATCCATCCAGGCGCCAGCACGCAACTGTTTATGGCCGAGCTTCTACTGAAAGCTTGGGACGCGCCCTCGACGGTGACGACGGTAGCCCTCAACGCAAAGAACGACCGTGTGGCGGAGTCCGTCAACGCTACGGTGAGCGGATTGTCGGCTTCCGGCCATGGCATCGCGTGGACCGAAACCGACAAGGCGCTGCCCTACCCCATCATGACGCTCCATTCGACGAAATGGCCGCAGTTTCCGCCCGACCCGTTTGGCGGCTACCCGCCACTCGTCTTTTGGGAAATGCCTCCTCTGAGCGGGCCGGAGATCAATCCGGTGGCGCAAATGGTAGTGCGGTTGACCCACATGTACCGGGATCTCGATTCCGAAACGCTGAAGGTGACGGGCCTTACGGCGGCATCCTACTCGCTGAAGATTGATGGAAGCACGGTGGAAACCTTCAGCAAAGAGCAACTGGCGCAGGGCATCAACCTGGCAAAATACGACACGCCCATGATGGAGCAGGCGGACAAGGTTCTGACCATGGTGTGGCACTGCGTGGACCTGCGGTTCTACGGATGGCGCGCCGTGCAGGTGCCCCTGCGCCACAATACCAATCCGGAAGTGCAGCACGCCGTCAACGTGATCCTGGAAAATCTGCAGCAGCAGCAGAACAAGCTGGTTGCTGAAACGCACGCGGCTGCGCAGCCCCAGCCGCACCATTACGAATTGCTGCCGCAGTAGTGGAAACGTAGTGGCAGGTAGGGCCAAGGGGAGCCACGGTCATTCGATCTTCGATCGACCGTGGGCTTTCCAGTATAAGAAGGCCCACAGCACGAAACCGGGCTACCCGAACGCCCGGCATCAATCCTATCAGGGAGCACGCATGGACTACACCTATCAGGACATCGCCAAGATGATCGACCATTCCCTGCTGAATCCCACGCTAACCGCGGACGCGCTCAAAAAGGGCTGCCGGCTGGCGCTCGATTACGATTGCGCGAGCGTCTGCATCATGCCCTACTACCTGCGTCGATGCGCCAAAATTCTGGATGGCAGCACGGTGAAGGCGAGCACCACCATCGGCTTCCCCCACGGCGGCCACTCCACCGCCGTCAAAGTTGTGGAAGCGCGGCAGGCGCTCGACGACGGCGGCCAGGAGCTCGACATGGTGGTGAACATCAGCAAAGTGCTGAGCGAGGATTGGACCTACGTCCGGCAGGACATCAAAGCCGTGATCGACGTGACGCACCGTCGCGGGCAGAAGGTGAAGGTGATCTTCGAGAACTGCTACTTGAAAGATCAGCACAAGATCCGGCTCTGCGAAATCTGCGCCGAACTGGGCGCCGACTGGGTGAAGACTTCGACTGGCTACGGCAGTGGCGGCGCTACAATCGAGGATCTGAAGCTGATGCGCGAACATTCTCCGGCGCACGTGCAGGTAAAGGCTGCCGGAGGCGTTCGCGACCTTGACAAGCTGCTGGAGGTTCGTGCGCTGGGCGTGACGCGCGTCGGCGCCAGCCGCACGGCGGAGATTCTGGATGAGTGCAAGCGGCGGCTGTAGCGCCGCTGTCCCCACCGGCGCACCTCGACGCTGAGGGCGGCGCCGCTACAAGAAGAGCGGTAGCCACGGTCAACCTGCCTTGGGGGTTGACTATGGGGCGTTTACCAGTCAAAAACCCACGGTCAGGAAAACGCTGACCGTGATTACCAGCAATGATTGGGAATTCTCTGCCGTCAAGGCGGAAGCAGCACGAAGGTGATTTGAGAATTTCAATTTGAAATTTCCAATTTGTGAATTCAGATTGCCGCCACTGGAAAATCCGGCAGCAGAAAGGGCGAAGGGAGGGCAAACACTTGATGGAGTCTGACACTCGCAGGATTAAGGCAATAATCGGCGCCGGTACGCTGGTGCTTTTATTCAACCTTCCGGCGATGCTGGCGGCGCAAAGCCAGCCCGTCCGAACGGCGAACGGGCTGGTTTCCGGTGTGGCAATCGGCCACGGCCTGGAAGTTTATAAGGGCATTCCATTTGCCGCGCCGCCCGTGGGTAAGTTGCGCTGGCAGGCGCCCCAGCCTGCTGCGTCCTGGCAGGGCGTGCGCAAAGCCGACAGTTTCGGCGCGCCCTGCATGCAAAAGGCATCGCCCCATCGGCTGGGGCCGTGGACGCGCGTCTTCCTGTCGAAGATGCAGCCGAGCGAAAACTGCCTCTACCTGAACATCTGGACCACGGAGAAGCGGCCCCAGACCCCGCGCCCGGTGATGGTGTGGATTTACGGCGGCGGCTTTACCAGCGGGGCCGGCAGCGTCGAGATCTACAACGGTGCTGCGCTGGCCAGCAAAGGCGTGGTAGTGGTGAACTTCAATTACCGCCTTGGCTCTTTTGGCTTTCTCGCCTATCCGAAACTGACCCAGGAATCGCCGCACCATTCTTCCGGAAATTACGGGCTGCTCGACCAGATTGCCGCGCTCAAATGGGTGCAGCGGAATATCACGGCTTTCGGCGGCGATGCGAACGCGGTCACCATATTCGGCCAGTCCGCCGGAGCGGCCAGCGTCTGGGCGCTGACGCAATCGCCGCTGGCCGAGGGCCTGTTTGAGCGTGCCATCATCATGAGCGGCCCGGCGGTGATTCCGTTCCCGGGCATCTCTGCCCAAGGTTCGCTGGCCAATGCCCAGAAGGAAGGTGAGGAATTTGCCGCCAAACTGGGCGCCCATTCGGTTGCGCAACTGCGCGTCCTGCCAGCGGAGAAGCTGTTGGAGGATTCGGAGCACTTGCGCTGGGCGCCCATCCGCGACGGGTGGGTGCTTCGCGCAGGATGGCATCCCGCGCACCAGGTAACCGTGATCAACGGGATGGTGGCAGATGACATCGGGATCGGCTACTACGGCAACGGGCCGGAACCGGCCATGACCCTACCGGATTATCACAAGCGGCTACAGGAAATCTGCGGAGCTGAAGTTTCCGAATGCCTGAAGCTTTATCCCGCGCAGGACAATCAGCAGGCCGCCGTGGCGCGGAGCACCCCCCTGCAGGACCGCGCCCGCATCTCGCTTTACAAATGGGCCGCGGAGCAGACTCACCTGAGCCCGCAAGTTTACACCTACTACTTCAATCGCAAAATCCCCTGGCCGCAGCACCCCGAATATCGTGTGTTCCATTCTTCCGAGCTGCCTTATGTTTTCGATAATCTCGACCTCATGCAGCGCCCCTGGCAGCCGGTGGACTACCGCGTGGCGCGCGAAATGTCCGCTTACTGGACGAACTTTGCCAAAACCGGCAACCCCAATGGCCACGGCCTGCCCGACTGGCCCGCCGTGCAGGCAGGCAAGCTGAGCATCATGGAGCTAGGGGCCCGGATGGAGCCTATACCGCTGGCCACCGCGGCCCGGCGGCAGTTCTGGATGGACTATCTCAAAAAGCCCCTAGGCTTTTAGCAGAGCGGTGGTTGTGTCCGGAGTTTGGCACTCGCTCAAACCATGAGGAGACCTGGGATGGATGAGAAAGCGCTGAATATTTTTCGATTGAAGGCGAGCCGCGCGATGGCTCTGGTTGCGGCCTTTTGCCTGCTTACCGCGGGCGCGTCGACTGTTGGCTCGCAAAGCCTCTGGGGGCAGCAACAGCGGATTGTGTGGACCCCGCAAGAAAAGACCCTCATCAAGAAAATCGACAGCCTGCGCCAGTTGACGACCGATGCTCGCGGGCACGAGACAAAGCAACTGGCGCTTGAGATCCGGCAACTGCGGGCGTCGGCGAACAAGGTGCAACTGGCTTTTGGCCTTGCCACGCTTTCGACCGAAGGCAATCCCGGCGGCCGCGAAACCTTGCAGGCGGTCACCGCCACCCTGGCCGACGCGCTCCGCGAACATCCGCTGCCCGCAAAAGATGGCCAGCCCGCTATGCCTTATCTTGAGCTCGCCTCGCTGGTGCACGTCGAGCACATGCAAGCGTCGTTGCAGTCGCCGGAATTTGCGGCGGCCATGGCGCAGCTCAAACAGCAGGATGAGCAACGCCAGCAGGCCAATTTCACCCTGGTGGATTTGCAGGGCCGAAAATGGACTCTGAAAAATCTGCGCGGCAAGGTGGTTCTGGTGAATTTCTGGGCCACCTGGTGCCCACCCTGCCGCAAGGAAACGCCGGACCTGGAATCGCTCTTCAAGCAGTTCAAGGGACAGGGCTTTGTGGTGCTGGGTATCTCCGATCAGGCCAGGAGTAAGGTGCAGCCCTTTGCCCGCCAATTCGGCGTCACCTATCCGCTGCTGCTCGATCCGGGACGCAAGGTCAACAAGCTTTATTCGGTGGAGGGCATTCCGGTGAGCTTTGTTTACAACCGCCAGGGCAAGCTCGTGGCCGAGTCCATGGACATGCGCACCCGGAAACAGTTTCTGACCATGCTCGCCGAAGCAGGACTCAAATAGGCGCGGCTGAAGGCTTGCTCTCGACAGGTTCGAAACCTTAACTTGCAATGGCACCCAGCCGAGCGGCACGAACCCCGGACCGCTGATACCGAGATGCTGTATATTCTGCAGACTATCGAGACCCAGGAGGTGCGATAGTGCTGCGTTCATGCAAACTCAGTCATTCCTGCAAGCCGGCCGCTCTTACGATGGGAGTGCTGGCCATGTTATTTGTAGCCGCGACGGCACTGGCGGAGCCTACGGGCGGGCCGCCGCATCTCAAGCTGTTGCCGCGCCCGGCAGGCGCCATCACGCTGAGCGACGTGAGCCAGAGCGCGTTGCGCAAGACAATCGAAGGGCTTATCTCCTGCGGCACGCGCCATTCGCTCCCTTCCTGGACCAATCCCAAACGCGGCATCGGCTGCGGCCGCGATCACATTGTGGCGGAGTTCAACCAAATCGCCCGGGAATCCGGCGGGCGGCTGAAGGTGATGGTGGACCACTTTGAAGCCGAGGCGGCCACGACGGGCAACAAGATGGTTCCGCTGGAAAACGTTTACGCCATTCTGCCCGGCAGCGATCCCGTGCTGGCCAAAACCGCCTTCGTTGTTTCGGGCCATTTTGATTCGCGGGCGACAAACATCATGGCCCCGTCACAGCCCCGCGACGTGTGGCTCGCCGGAGAAGTCACGCCCAGCGCCAGGATCAGTTGGAGCGCGCCCGATGGCCCGTATCGCGCGGGCTTTGAACTGCTGCGGCGCGGAACCACCAACTCGCGATGGTCGGTCTTTGCCTTCGTCAAAAACCCCGAGACTTACGTCTTTAAAGACCTTTCTACCGACAATTATTTCTTCGCCGTGCGCTTCGTGGGCAAGAACGGTGCGCGGTCGATTGCCGTGCAGGCGGTGCTGCGGGTACGAAGATGAAATCACGGTCGCGCAGACTCCCTGGTTTGCGAAGGTCTGCGGCCCTTGCTTGTAGAGGCGCTCCATGAGCGCCGGGGTTTGCTAGAAGAAATATCGGCGGCCATAGGCCATCGCCACAGCGACGCGGCTGGCTGCTTAGTTTTGCGGTGGCGCCGGGGGAGGGGTTAGATCTTGAGACGAAGGAGGAGCTGGCAGCGTTGGCTTCAGTTCCTCGGGTGATGGAGGAGGAGGCAGCGGCGGCTTATATTCTTTCATTTTCTTTTGCGCTTTTTCCTGTTCCTTCTGGGCCTGCTGCTGGGCCGCCTGCGCCCGCTCCAAGGATTGTTTAAGCCGCTGCTGCATCTCCGCGCTGTTCAGCTTCTCGGCGGCCTTCTGAGCAATTTTGGCCTGTTTCATGGCCTCTTCGACCTGCTTTTGAATCTCCGCCTGGTCGATCTTCGCAGCGGCCTCCTGGGCGATCCTGGCTCGCTTCATGGCTTCGTCAACCTGCCGCTGGATTTTGGCTTCGTCGATTTTTGGGGCGGTAATCTGCGCCATCTTTAATTGCTTCATGGCCTCATCGATCTGCTGCTGAATTTTCGCCTGGTTGACCTTTGAAGCCACCTGCTGAGCGATCCTGGCCTGCCGCAGGGCTTGATCGATTTGCTCCTGAATCTTTGCCTGGTCGATCTTCGCAGCGGCCTTTCGAGCTATTTCGGCTTGCTTCCTGGCTTGCTCAACCTGCCGCTGGATTTCCGCCTGATTGATCTTGCCGGACAATCTGTTGTCTTTTGCTGCTTCCGCTTTGCTCTGTTGGGACTGGGCTGGCGGGTCATTCGCAGAGGTTGACTTCGGAGAAGCCTTCCTAGACTTTTCGGGAAGTTTGAAGTTGATGGTGATGCTGATCTTTACCAGGACGGGCTCGCCATTGAGCGTTGCGGGCTTGAATTTCCAGTTGCGAACGGCGTTCATGGCGCTTTCGTCCAGACCTTCGCCCAATGGTTTGGACACTTCGCTGACGTCCGTCACATTGCCTTTCGTGTCGACCGTGCACAGAAGTTCCACCGTCCCCGTGACGTGCTTTTCCCTCGCCTGGTGCGTGTACAGGGGCTGTTGTTTGTAAATTGGAACGGGGGGACGCACCTTCCCGCCCGCCTTCTGGATCTGGTCGTTGACGCTGGTCTGGCCGTTTCGGGACTCAGTCTCCTCATGACTTCCGGATGGCAGAGCCGCCACAGCGCCGCTTTCGGATGAAGCTGCCGCTGAAGAGACGTCCGGTGCCGCGGCCTGCGGCGCGGAGGTCTTGAGGGGAAAAGCCCAGACCAAAGTGACTCCCGCGGTCAACAAAACCACGGCAGCCGTTGAAATCGAAACCGCTAGTTTCTTGCGTGACATGTGCGCCTCCTTCATCATCAGCGCCACCCGCTCGGCCAGCTGACTTTCGCGCAGGAATAGTGGGGCGGGCAGGTTTTCGGCCAGCCGCTTCTGCCCTGCCATTTCGAGCAAGGCTTTCAGATAGGGCCGCCGCGCTTGACTGCGGCGGACGGCTTCCGCATCCACCACCTGCTCGCGGCTGAGGCGGGCGCTGCGCACGACCCACCAGAGCGGAATGTGAAACCAGAGCAGCGTGAGCACCAGTTCCTCGAACATATTCCACAGCCAGTCGCGGCGCTGCACATGCAGCAGTTCGTGCAGGGCGATGGCCTTCTGCATCGAAGGTTCCATCTTCAGAAATCGCATCGGGAAAAGGATCGCCGGACGGATAAAACCGAAAGTTGCAGGGATCTGAAGCTGGCAGGAGATGAATAATGCCGGGAATACGGGCACGAGTCGCCGCGCTTCCTCAACCGCTTGCGGCACCTGCTCGATTGGTTGTGCCTGACGGCGATAAAGCCAAAGCCGGCAGAGACCGAGAGCGATCCATAACGTTCGTAAAAGGATGCCGGCGCAAATCAGTAAAAGAACGATGTCCGCGAGCGAAGGGCCTGACGGCGCAGCAGTTGCGGATGCAGCGAAAGTGACATTGCCGGTCACCGAGCCGGAAGTTTGCAGAAATTCCTGTCGCCAAGGCTGAAGCAGCGGCAGGAGAACGCAGATCGCCAGCAAGGCATGCCAGTAAGCGAGGCGCACCCGCGGAACGCGCAGCCGCAGCAGCCACGCCATGATGACTCCCACGCCGACAAGGGCGGCGACCTGAATGCAGTAAGCCACGAAGTCCAGAAACCACAACGGATGATAGCTCATTGGCCCTCCTCGATCATGCGAGTGATTTCCTTGAGCTCTTTTTCGGACAGGCGGCGGTCCTGGACCAGATGGACGACCAGTGGCTCGGCTGAGCCGTTGAAAACGCGGTCCACAAATTCGCGGACCATGGAGCGAATCACCTGCTTGCGCGGCCGCGCCGACTGGTAGACGTAAGCCCGGCCGTCCGTCTGCCTTTTCTTGAGAAAGCGTTTCTGCTCCAGGATATTCATCATGGTCATGACGGTGGTGTAGGCGATGGGGCGCTGCTCGCGCAGCTTTTCATAGACGCCGCGAACCGTCGCCTGGCGGAGTTCCCAGACGACCTTCATGATTTCGAGTTCCTGCCCAGTAAGTGTACGGCTTGGTGTCCTCATACTTAAAGTCTAGTACTAATTATTTAGTATTGTCAAGCGGTCTTTCGGCTGGACCGCAAACATCACATTTTGAGATCGGGGATTTGAGATCCAGGAAAAGCCCGCAGACTTCCTTGAGCATCGGGTTTGCACTCCCGGCTACGCTTGCAGCGGCTGACGATAAAGGATCCTCCGCCATAAAAATAGGGTGCAAGCGTTTTGACACAGGGGCGCTGGTGTGTGAAGATATCGGCGGAGAAATGCTTTGAAACAAGACCGAATTCAACGTTATATCGTGGCGGGAGTTCTTCTACTGCTGGTGGTTGCGCCCCTATTGACGGACGGCGTCAGCCTGCTGGTGAACTGGCTGTGGTTTGGACAGCTGGGTTATCTCGTTATTTATAAAAACATCCTTTTTGCCAAGATCGGCCTGAGCGGTCTGGGCGGCATCGGTTTCATCATTCTGGTTGGGGCCAACGTTCTGGTGGCGCGGGCGCTTTCCGAACGTTACGGATACCACGTCTATCGTGGCACCATCGACTTGCCGGGGCTTGACCGTTTTGCGGAAGCTTTCCGCTGGCTGGTCTGGCTGGGCGTTCTACTGGTGGGTTACGCCGTAGGACAGTGGGCCGCGTTTCACTGGCAGGACTACCTGCTGGCGGAGCACGCGGTTCCGGTGCACACCGCCGACCCGATTTTCCACATCGACCTGGGCTTCTACCTGTTCCAGCTCAATTATCACTGGTTCCTTTATCATCTGGGCCTGGTTGTCCTGATCTGCTGCCTGGTGAGCGCGGTGGTAGTCTATCTGCTAGAGGGCGGAGTCTGGGTGACGCCGCGGGGGCCGAACGTCGCTCCGGCGGCCCGCGCGCACTTGATGGTGCTGGGAGCGCTGCTGTTCGGCCTGCTGGCCTACCGCGCGCGCCTGGGCATGTACAGCCTGCTCTATTCCTCTCGCGGCCTGATTTATGGTGCGGGCTACACCGACGTTCACGCCACCCTGCCTGTGCTCAAAATTATGCTGGTGCTCTGCGGGGTTACGGCACTGACCCTGATCTTCGGGGCCGTGCGCGGGCGGATACGGCCTGCCATTTACAGCGTACTGGCCCTGATCGCGGTTGGAATCCTCGGCGCCGGCATTTATCCCTCCATCATTCAGCACCTGGTGGTGACCCCCAACGAACTCAACAAGGAGGAGCCCTATATCGTCAACGCGATCAAATTTACCCGCAAGGCTTATGGGCTCGATCACTTTGTGGAGTATGACTTTCCGGCCTCCTCAGACCTGACTTCGGCCACGATTCTCGACAACTCAGCCACCATGAGGAACGTCCGGCTGTGGGATCACAAGCCGCTGCTCACCACCTTTGCACAGCTTCAGGAGATCCGCACCTACTACGACTTTGTCAGGGTTGACAACGATCGCTACGAAATCGACGGCGACTACCGCCAGGTCTCTCTTTCACCGCGTGAACTGTCCACAACCAGCCTGCCCAGCCGGAACTGGATCAACGACCATCTGATTTACACGCACGGCTATGGTCTCTGCATGGGCCCGGTGAATGAATTCACGTCCGACGGGTTGCCGGTGTTTTTCATCAAGGACGTTCCGCCGGTATCGTCCATACCTATCAAGATCACCCGGCCCGAGATTTA
>JAKAWN010000570.1 GCA_021827245.1 Acidobacteriota bacterium
CGCCAGCCTGACCTTGATCGTGCGTGTTGCCGGGTCGAGAGTTGGGTAGACGTAATCCACCCGCCCGCGATAGGTCTTGCCAGGGAAATAACTCAATTGCATCGAGGCTGGCTGGCCGACGTGGACGTAAGGCGCTTCATACTCGTAGATATCCACCATGACCCAGATAGTTAAGAGGTCGGCGATGTCGTACAGATCGGTTTCCGGGGTCACGTAGGTCTGCTCGTAAGCGTTGCGCGTCATCACAAAGCCATCGATGGGCGAATAGAGTGTCATCGTCCGGCTGACTTTGCCGGTCTTGGCCAGTTGGTTGATTTGTGCATCAGTGATATCCCAGAGCCGCAACCGCTGGCGCGTCGCCTCTAGCAAGGCATCGGCGCCCGAGGCAACTTCAGCATAAGGTGACTTCCCCAGGTACTCCTGCCCCTTCTGCGCGATGAGGTACTCGCGTTCGGTTGAGACCAGGTCGGGGCTGTACAGCGTAAAGAGCGGCTGGCCCTTCTTGACCAGCTTGCCCACGTAGTTCAGATAGACCTTCTCGATCCAGCCCGCAACCTTCACATGCACACGCGAGATCTTCTCCTGGTCCATTTGTATGTTCCCGACTGTGCTGATGGTGCGGGTCAGATCGGCGCGCTGGACGGTCGTGTACCGGACGCCAATCATCTGCTGGGTGGCGGAACTCAGCATGACGGTCCCGGGCGGCGTGTTCTGGGCCGAGCCGGACGCCGAGGAACTGCTAGGGCTAGTCGGCGTATTCATCCCCGGCATGTTCGCCATACCTTGCGACGGAGCGGGGCTCGCAGTGCCGCTCGAGCTGGAAGGCATATTCATGCCTGGCATGTTGGGCATAGAGCTTTTCCCCTCCGGCGGAGCTTGTCCCGGCGGTTTAGCTTGCGCATCGGAGCGAGCGAGCGAGGCCGGAATTGCACGCGCATGGTTCACACTCCGGTGCGCGAAGAACCAGCCAGCCGAAGCGCCGGAGGCAAAGATCGCGAAAGTCAGCAAAATGTATTTAGCTTGCCGT
This sequence comes from Acidobacteriota bacterium, assembly GCA_021827245.1. The sequence goes on from JAKAWN010000570.1 coordinate 1,028, forward strand.
GACACGCTCATAGTCTTCTCCTACTTCGTCAATTCCACGCCCAGCAGCGGCTCGAGGCGCGCGAGAGCAATTTGAAAATTGCTCAGCTCGCGGTAGTAGTTCACTTCGTAATCAAGGACGTTAAGGAAGTTATCGAGCATTGAGAGGAAGTCGAGCTTGCCGACCTCGTACGAAGACATCGCAGACTCAAGCGCCAGCGAGGATTGCGGAACGACGGCTTTCGAGTAGAGTCTCGCCAGGTCTTCAGACGCCTTGGCCGCCAGGTAATTCTGCTTGACTTCGAAGTTGACCTCGGTCAGGCGACTGTCGTGGTCCTGGCGCGCGCTGTTCAGGTTGTTGCTTGCCTCGATCACGCCTTGCCGCTGCTTGGTCTTGTAGAAAATGGGAATATTAATTCCCACCATGAAACCGTGCATGTCCGGCATCAGCGGTCTTTGCGCATAGTTGTACGCCACCGTGAAATCTGGTTCGTAGGCTTTCTCGGCCAGATTCACCGCGTACCGGTTGGCCTCGATCATGCGTCGGCTCTCTTCTAAGCCGGGATCATTCTTTCGCGCCATCTCATAAAGCTGGTCCAGAGAATAATTAAACTGAGACTCGGTGAAAGAAGCGGGCGGCGGAAGCGGGGTTTCTGGATCCTGGTTGAGAAGGGTGTTCAGACGAACTCTTGCGGTTCGGTCCTGCTGGCGCAAGATCGTCAGTCGCTGGAGGATTCGTGAAACCTCGACTTGCGCACGGAGAACGTCCTCCTGAATGCCTTTCCCTACTTGGTAGCGGACCTCGGCGATCTTCTCCAACTTCTGGAGCAGGTCTTCGTCCTTTTCGGTTATCGAAATCGCCTTCTCAAAGTAAAAGTAGTCGTAATAAGCCTCTTTGACTTGAGCGACGATGCTGCGGCGTGTGTTCTCATAGTTCCACCAGGCGGCCTCCGCCTCGCGGTCGGCGATTTGCCCCTTGAGCTTGAGCTTGCCTGGAAAGGGCAGTTCCTCGGAAACCGTCAGCCCCCGGTAGCTTGAGGGATCTCCCCGCTGCACGCTCAAGGGCTCGACGTTCCCCATCCACCCGCCGGAGACCATCGGGTCCGGCAGGGCCCGAGCCTGCGGGATGCGCGCGCGCAAGGCTTCGACACGCATCGCAGCGCTCTTAATGGCGGGATTCCGGGCCAGCGCCGCGCTCACCAGCTCCGGGAGAGTAATCTGGGCCGGCGCGGCCTGACCTTCCGAAGCGTCATGTATCGTGCTGCCTGAATCTTGGGAAACGGGTTTTTGTGGTTTGCCGGCACTCGTCGCAATCTGCGCCGTAATCTGGGCCAGCGAGGGTGACGCGATGAACAGCGAGGCAAACAGGAAAGGTGCGAGAGCTCGTTTGAAGGTGTTCTGAAGTCGAGAATGGCGAGCCGGCTCCTGCTGACGCATTTCTCCTGGCCGCTTGCATCGAATCTGCATGATTTTTTCTTGGCTCAGCGCTGTTTCGATTCTTTTCATCATCTCCTCGGAAGCTTTCATGGCGGTATGCATTCCTTTAATTTCCGGCATATTGAGCCGATCCGCGATCGAGCGGATGGTGTCGATAGATCTCGTCCGTGAGCCGGTTTAACAGGTCCCGCGTCATAGGTTGTTTTAACCCGAACGAGTAAGTATCCCTGTAACCGAAGAGCACAAGGCGATAGGGGTCGAGGCTGGAAAGCGTCTGGATGTCGGCCCAGCGCCAGCTTCGACTGTCTTTGGGGCTCTGGGTGACATACTCGATCCCCCCATTGCCGAATCGCAGAACTCCGTTGCTCTTAGTCCCTCCGAAGGCGGTGCGGTGCTGGGCTGGAATTATTGAGAAGGCTGGCGAATCCGGATCAGGGTCTCCGTTGCGGCTCGGCCTGCCCACCTGCCGCACAAGTTGAGCAGCTACCGCAGGAGGCAGGGCGAGGGTCAATTCGAAACGGTATCGCCGGACCCCTGGGCGCAATCGTCCGCGCTTCTCGTAACCAGTGAGAATGATCTGGCGCGGGTAAAGGTTGAGAGTTTGGATTTGGACATACTGCCAGTGAAGCGAAGCGTTCTTCGGAGCCTGAAATTCAACCCCATCCCTATTGAGTTTTAGCGTTCCCTTAACCCAGCCCAGCCCGTGGCGAAGCCGCGCCCCTGTTGTCCAGATAGGTGATTGCGCCGGAAGGCCGGAAGCCGGCGGCATAGGTCTTGCAGGGGCCATGCGCCTCGCCAGCGCCACTCTTGTTCCCTCGATGGTGAGGCGCAGGGATTGACTTGTGGGAATGCTAGCGCTTGTCGAAGAAGGTTGGAGTGTGGAAGAGGTTCTACTCCACGACGGAAGACTGGATATCGCGAGGCCAGCCAAGATTGATAGAGCGAAAAAGAAGTTGGTTTTCATTCAGAATTCCTTTGTGGCAGTTGGTCCATCCAGAGGTGTCGACCGGCGAGACTTAAATCTACAGTCCATCCCAAACGATTCGATGTGATGTGCGTCACCCTCCTCTGCCCACGAAAGATTCCCGGCGCGGGCGTTTCAGCGTAACTGCATTGCTGACGGTTGGGTGAACTCTTCACCCTTCGGGATGACGGGTTCAGTGACCCGACCACAATTCCTGCACTGTGTCCCGCATCTTTCGAAGGCCTAGCGTTGAAGCTCAGGTATCGCATCGCATGGGTGCAACGGCATGTGAGGTTCCAAACTGGGCAGCGCACTATCACATCACGACTGCTGAGGAGGGCCACGAAGGCCAACTGCCAAAGGAAGGACCCAATGAAGAACAATGGACTGAGGCGATTAACAGGCCTTTTCAGTCATTTCTTCCGACCCGCCGGATGCTTGCCTATCGATTGCTGCGGGCACGCCAGA
>JAKAWN010000057.1 GCA_021827245.1 Acidobacteriota bacterium
CCGTGTGTTTCGAGCGCAGCACGGGCAAGGACGCCCATGCCACAAGTGACATTGAGGCACTAACTGCACTTTGAAGAATGAGACAAATGGGACAAAAAATATCTATTTTTGCAAAACGAACCGCAGAAATTATTGAAAACAAAGGATCGGGGTGCAAAAACGAACCGAAACGAACCGAAAAACGAAGCGGAGAAGTTGTTGAAAACATTAGAGTGCATAAAAAACGAACCGGAACGAACCGAAAAACGAACCTACCGATCTTGTTGAAAACAAAGAACCACTGAAAAAATGGACCGGAAACGGATCGGACATTTTCTTAAGCTATCCCATCCTGCTCATCCCTGCCCTGTTGAGCCCTCCGAGGACGATATTGGGGTCAGCAAGACGCACGATCATAACAAAGCTGCACCGGCGGCCCGCGCCGCTCTTCCCGCTTCACCATCGTGGAGGCTACACAGCAACGCCGCTCCCGGCAATTCCCTGCCCCGCAGGGCTGAAATTCACGCGCCGCGCAAGCGCCATGCTTGCATGAATGAGCTTATGTGGTATGCTTCGCTTTCACAAAATTGACGGACGCACAAGTGCTTACGCCGGATGAGGAGACACTGAGATGAAGAAGATTCTTGCTTACCTGTTGCAGTTCGTTCTAATCGCTGCCGTGGCCGCGGCAACGGCCCAGGCTGAATGGCACAGCATTGGCAAGGTGACCAGTTCGAAAGCTGAAGGCAACGAGATCACCTTTCACACCGAGCATGCCATCGTTCAGGTGACGGTGCTGGCTCCGGAAATTGTGCGAGTCCGCATGGCGCAGGGCTCGGCGTTTGGTCCGGATTATTCCTATGCGGTCGAGAAGAAGCAGTGGCCGGCCCTCCACGTGGAATTCAGCCACGCGCCCAACATGGAAGTGATCAGGACCGGCAAGCTTGAGATTCACGCTCAACTTTCGCCGTTCCGTCTGGCCTTCTATGGCGCGGGCGGAAGGCTGATCTCTGAAGACTCAAAAGATCTCGGCATGGCGTGGGACGGCCAGCAGGTCCGCTGCTGGAAGCAGATGCCTGAAGACGAACAGTATTTCGGCCTGGGTGAAAACGCCGGGCGCCTCGACAAGCGCGGCCACGCCTACGTGATGTGGAACACGGATGTTCCCGGTTGGGGAGCCACCACCACGCCGCTCTACCAGACGGTGCCCTTTTTCATCGGCTTGCGGCAGGGACGCGCCTACGGCATCTTTTTTGACAACACCTGGCGCTCCTCCTTTGACATGGGCGTGCAGTTCCGCAATGAGTATTCGTTTGGCGCCGAGGGCGGCGAGATGAACTACTACTTTTTCTACGGTCCTGCCCCGAAAAAGGTACTGGAAGAATACACGGACCTGGTGGGCCGCATGTCGCTGCCGCCCATGTGGGCGATCGGTTACAACCAGTCGCGTTACAGCTACTATCCGGAAAGAGAGGTCCGCTTTATCGCGGAGAATTTCCGCATCCGCCATATTCCCTGCGACGTCATTTTCCTCGACATCGACTACATGGATGGCTACCGCGTTTTCACCTGGAACAAGGAACGCTTCCCCAACCCCGCCAGGATGATCGCCGACTTGAAGAAGGAGGGTTTCCACCTTGCGGTGATCATCGATCCCGGCATCAAGGTCGATCCCAATTACTGGGTCTATAAGGAAGGCTTGGCCGGCAATGATTTCGTCCGGATGCCCGACGGCAAGCTCTACGAGGGTAAGGTATGGCCCGGCACGTGCGTTTTCCCGGATTTCACCTCGCCCAAGGTTCGCGAATGGTGGGGGACGCTCTACAAGGGCCTGGTCCAGGACGGCGTGGCGGGCTTCTGGAATGACATGAATGAGCCCTCCATTTTCGATGTTCCGTCCAAAACCATGCCGCTCGATGCGATTTTCTATGACCACGGACTCCACAGCCCGCAGGCCAAAGTCCACAACGTCTACGGCATGCAGATGTCCAGGGCAACCGAGCAGGGAGTATTGAAGCTGCGTCCGAACGAGCGGCCTTTTGTGCTGAGCAGAGATACCTACGCCGGCGGCCAGCGTTACGCTGCCGTCTGGACCGGCGACAATACGGCCACCTGGGAGCACCTGCGCATCAGTGTTCGGGAATTGATGACCATGGGGCTTTCCGGGCTGACCTTTACCGGCGCGGATATCGGGGGGTTCATAGGCAGCCCCAGCCCGCAGCTCTACACCCGCTGGCTTGAAGCTGGAATTTTCTACCCCTATTGCCGGACGCATACTACCAAAGGCTCGGCGGAGCAGGACCCCTGGTCCTACGGCAACCGCGATACCAATATCAACCGGAAATCCATCGACCTCCGGTACCGCCTGCTGCCCTACCTTTACAACACCTTCTATCAGGCCTCCCAGACAGGGCTGCCGGTGATGCGGGCGCTGCTGCTCGATTATCCGGACGACCCCAGGGCCATCGACCAGGATGGCGAGTTCCTTTTCGGAGACGATCTGTTGGTGGCGCCTGTCATGGAGCCATACCAGATCAAACAGCACGTTTATCTGCCGAGCGGGGAGTGGTTCAACTTCTGGAAAGACCGCGTTTATAAGGGGCCGGCAGAAATCGCAGTCAATGCGCCGCTCCAGCGTATTCCCATTTTCGTTCGCGGAGGCGCCATCATTCCCGCGCGCCAGCTTGTCCAGTACACCGGCCAGGCGCCCATCAATCCTCTTACGTTTGAGGTCTACCCGGAGGGCCGCTCATCGAGCGAATACTATGAAGATGATGGAGAGACTTTTGATTACCGCCAGGGTGATTTCCTGAAGGAGCAGCTCGCCTCCGACGATCAGCCGCATTCGCTCACGCTTTCGGTTTCAGCCCGGCAGGGATCATATACGCCGCCCGCGCGTTCGATGCAGTTCGAAGTCCACAACCGACGGAACCGCCCGCAGGGTGTCACGCTGGACGGAAACTCTCTCGCTGGCCTGAACTCGAAAGAAGCTCTGAAAGGTTCATCCCAGGGCTGGTATTACAACGAAGTGCACAACACCCTGTGGGTCAAGTTCCCCGACGAGGGCACAGCGCGCACCGTGCGGATCGAGAAATAGCGCGGCATGCCCCGAAATGCGCAGCGTAGTGTTGCGGAGGAGTTTGCGCGCCTGCCGCACCAGGGGGTTGCCTGCGCCCATGATAAGCGATGAGCTTGACGCCGCCAGAAAGCACGAGCAGCCCGAATGACGAATCGGCAAAGCCGCCGCTCGACTCAGGAGCGGCAGTGGTCCAGTCGTCAACTCCTCTCCTGTGGCTGACCGTGCTCAGCCTGGACGCGCCTGCAGTCGCCGTGCTGTGGCAACTGCTTTTTGCCCGGTCATTCGAGTCCCGTCTCGGTGCCACCGTCACGATTCTCCTGGCGCTGGTGGTTTGGCTGATCTACGTGGCGGACCGGGCACTCGATGTCTTCAAGGCCGGCACAAAGGGAGCCGAGGCTTCACGGCACATCTTTTACCGGCGGCACCTGTGGGCATTTCTGCTCCCTTTTTGCGCCGTCCTGCTGCTGGCGGCATGGATGTCTTTAACGCGGTTGGACGCAAGAACTTTTCGCGACGGCATCGTGATACTGCTTGCCGTTAGTGTCTATTTTCTGGTGGTCCATTTTCTTTCACCCAGGCGTGAATGGCTGCCAAAAGAGATGATGGTCGGCGTCCTGTTTGCTCTCGGCACGTGCTTCCCGGTTTGGGAGCACATGACGCACGGCTTTGGCTTGTTGCTGGCGCCGTACCTGTTGTACACCGCCCTGTGCTGGATGAATTGCGCGGCCATCGAATTCGAAGAATGGAATCGGCTGCGTCACCGCAGATTTGGTTCGCCTCACCCCTGGACCATCTGGATGGGGCGCCATTTCATCCTTCTGTCATTGCTGGCCGCTGCTGTCGCGCTCTGCCTCATCGCGTCGGGCTTCGGGCGCCAGAGTTGGCAGCTTCTGGCCGCAGAACTGCTGAGCGCCCTGGCCTTTGTCTGGATTCGCCGCAAAGGCGAGTCTCTTTCCATTGACCAGTTCCGTGTTCTGGTGGATGTCGCATTGTTCACGCCAGTATTCTTCCTTCCCTTTTAGGAGCGGCATGAAGCTAAGGTTTGGCTAATGACCCCGCGTTGAACCTGGTAAGAGGGTGGCGTGCCCGAATCTTTCGGAGTGCGATCCATGTCACAGCGCGGCAGGCTGAGAGTCGTGTTATCATGTCATTTTATGAGGAAGGCGAAACCCATCCTGTTGCTGTGGGCGGTCCTCTTTGCCAGTGTGGGAGGCTGCGTTGGCCCTCTGATGGCGGCCGAGCATTCGATGCCTTGCTGTAAGTCAATGCCCTGTAATCCCGCAAGCCATTCGCGAAGCTGCTGCACTCCCGGGCTTTCTGGCGCTGCAAGCCATTTGCAACAGACAGCCAAAGTCAAGGCCCCTGCAGTTGCCTACGCTGTGCTGGCCCTTCTGCCCCACTTGAGCACGGCATCGGCCACAACAATTGCCCCGCGCCTGGAAGTCGGGCTTCATTGCTACTCACCGCCAGGCGAGCTTTACACGATTCACCATTCTCTCCTGATTTAGCTTCTTCCGCCTCGGTGTGATATCCATCACGCCGCCCCTCCGTCTTCTTGACAACATCGAATCTTCACTGGAGGTCTTTTTATGCGGAGATTTTCTTATATCGTCCTGCTCTCGTTATTAGTTTTCTGGGCTGTCGGCGTTTCGTTTGCCTCTCGTGGCGCGCCGCAAGTCTCTCCGGGTTCCAGAACAACGGCTGGGCAATGGCAATCGGCGGCGCAGTGGAAGCACCTGATCACCAAGACTCGCGGGATGCTGATGATCAACGATCAAGGGGTCGAATTCCGCCCCAATAAAGGTTCGCCACTGCGCTGGTCGTATGTCGAGATTCAGAGCTTCCACGTGAGGTCGCATCACCTGGATCTCGAGTCTTACGAGAACCGAAGCTGGCACCTGCATGGCGACCGCGCCTTCCACTTCAAGCTGAAGAGCGCGGTGCCGCCCGGCGTCGCGACGGAGTTCTCGCGCCGTGTCGGGAAGCCAGCGATAGATGCCGTCCCCAGTCCAGACGCCCACGCCTTCGCCGCTCTTCCCGCCCGCCATCGTACTTTCGGCGGAGGAACCAACGGCGTGCTGCGGTTCCGCCAGGGCGGGATCGATTACGTCACCACCAGCGGGCGCGGCAGCCGGAGCTGGCGATGGGCCGACATCGAAACCATCGCCCATCCCGACCCCTATCACTTTTGCGTCCAAGGCTACCGCGAGACCTTCGAGTTCGAACTGAAGAAGCCGATGTCCCGCAAGTTGTTCGACCGGCTCTGGGATGACGTTTACGGGCGGGGCCTGACAGGCCTTGCCTATTCCGAAGGGAGGCATCAGTGAGTTACTTCCAGCCACAAGAGGCTCGATGCCCGGGACGAAAGCACGCGTGGCGCCGAACGCTACTATCTGTCGCGTCTCTTGCCGTAGCTCTTCCCGTCCTGATTTCGGTCCCTGCGAAAGCGGCGCAGGCCACCGTGCAACTCAGCCAGAACCTGCAGCCTGCCAAAACAGCCACGCCCTTGTCGCAACTGGTCAAAGAAGCCGAACAGAACAATCCACAGATCCTGGCGGCCAGGCGGCAATGGCAGGCGGCCACGCAGGTCCCCTCGCAGGTCTCAACGTTGCCGGACCCGCAAGTAACCGTCCAGAACATGTCGGCCCGAACGCCGCTTCCCTTCGACGGCTTCAATACTGTAGAGATGACCTTCCTAGGCTTCGGCATTTCACAGGACATTCCTTATCCCGGCAAGCTGCGCCTGCGCGGTGAAATCGCCCGGCGGAAGGCGGACGCCATCAGCAAGCAGGTCGACGCCGTCCAGCGCGAGGTAATTGAACAAGTCAAGGCCGCGTACTTCCGTCTCGGTTTTGTTCAGGCAACGCTCTCCATTCTGTCCCGGGATAAGAAACTGCTGGCTCAGGTTGAAAAGATCGCGGAAGCGGAATATCGCGTGGGGAAAGGCAACCAGCAGGACGTGCTGAAGGCGCAACTGGAGGAAACCAAGCTGCTCCGGGACACCACTCAATACCGTCAGCAGATGGCGAGCCTGGAAGCGCAACTGAAACAGCTTCTCAACCGGCCGCAGGATTCAGCAGACATCACCGCCGAACAGATCACCGAAACCACTTTACCTTACAGTTCGGATGATTTACTGGCAGCCGTTCGCACGGGCAACCCGCAGGTCGGTGCACAGCACGAGATGGTGCAGGACCGCGGCCTGGGCGTGGAATTGGCCAAGAAGGATTTTTATCCCGACTTCAATATTCAGTATATGTACGAGCACACCGGCCCGAACTTCCCGGAGCGCTATCTGCTGAGCTTCGGTGTGAAGATTCCCATCTATCGCAACCGGCGGCAACGACCGGAGGTGGCCGAAGCAGCCGAAGAGTTAAACAGCGCACGCCGGGCTTACGAAGCGCAGGTCCAGCAGACATATTTCGAAGTCAGGAACCAGTATCTCGAAGCTGATTCCGATGCCAGAATCCTCAAGATTTACCGCGAAGGGCTGATCCCCCAGGCGACGGCCACGTTTCATGCGGGCCTCGCCGCTTACGAATCAGGCCAGGAAGATTTTCAGAGTTTGCTCGATTCCTTCCTCGATGTCTTCAATCTCGACGTCGAGTACTGGCACACGCTGGCCGGGCACGAAATTGCGCTGGCGCGCCTTGAACAACTGACGGGACTTTCGATCCCGTAACGAGGGCGATCGAAGGAGGTATTTATCATGAAGGATTATCGCAAAGCATTTCAAGTTACGTTCGGAATAAGCGTCTTACTCGCGGCAATCATCGCATTCTTCGGATGGCGTTACGTTGCAGAAAGGCAGCGCGCAGCTTCCGCAGAAGCGATAACGGCACCCGTCGAAGCAACCCCAAGCCAGGCTGCTGCGTCCGGAAGCGAGCAGGCTTCCGCGTCGGCCCCGGCCCCCGTTCCGGCCCAGCTCGCCACGCTCCAGCTTTCGCCCCAGCGCCTGCAAAGCATAGGAGTCACCAGCGGCGCGGTCAAGTACAAGGTTCTCTCGAAAGAGATTCGGGCCGTAGGCAACGTGGCCGTTGATGAACAGCTTGAGGCTTACGTCCAGACTCGCTTTTCCGGATGGATTCAGAAGGTCTATGCCAACTCAACTTACCAGTACGTGCACAAAGGCCAGCCGCTGTTCACCATCTACAGCCCGCAACTGGTAACCACCGAACAGGAATATCTGTTGGCCCGGAAGAACCGCAATCTGCTGGCAGCCAGCACCGTGCCGGGCGTCGCCTCGGGCGCCGATTCCCTGCTCACCGCCGCCCGCGAACGGCTGCAGCAGTGGGAGATCCCCGCGCGCGAGATCGAGAACCTTGAAAAGACCGGCCAGGTCCGCCACAACCTGGAAGTTGATTCCCCCGTTTCCGGTTACATCACCCAGTACAACGCCCTGCCGAATCTCTACGTCCAGCCGGCCACGCGGCTTTACACCATCGCCAATCTCTCGACAGTCTGGGTCTTTGGGGAAGTTTTCCAGAACGAGATCAGCCAGATTCATCCCGGCGACCCCGCTACGATAACGACGGATGCTTATCCAGGCAAGACTTTCTACGGCCGCGTTGATTTCATCTACCCCGAAGTGAACATGGACACACGTACCGTCAAAGTGCGGCTGGTGTTCCGTAACCCGGACCTCAAACTCAAGCCCGGATTGTTCGTCAATGTCGATCTGAAGATCCCTCTCGGTCGCCACCTGGCGATACCCACCTCCGGCGTCTTCCAGACCGGCACGCGCAACATCGTCTTCATCGACCACGGCGGCGGTTATCTCGCGCCGCGCAACGTGACCCTGGGGCCGCGGGCAGAAGACTATTACATTGTGCTCAAGGGGCTCAAGCCCGGCGAGCGGGTTGTGACTTCCGCCAACTTCCTGATCGATTCCGAAAGCCAGCTTCAGGCCGCGCTGGGATCGTTTGCTCCGCCGCCACCACCTGCTGCGGGTGAGAAGGCTGCTGCCCAAGCCAAGATTGAATTCACCACCTCGCCCTCGCCGCCGAGGAAAGGTGCAAACACCGTTCGGGTCAAGCTGACCGGCGCCGATGGCAAACCCATCACAGGCGCTCAAGTAAAGGTTCGATTCTTTATACCCGCCATGCCGGCCATGGGAATGTCTGCCCAGCAAAGCGTTTTCACCCTCGCCGATCAGGGAGGCGGTTACTACGAAGGGCGGGGCCGGCTCCAGAGCAGTGGCACCTGGCAGGTAACGATCATTGCCGAGAAGAACGGCCAGACCCTGGCCACCAAAGAACTGAGCGTGACCGCGGAAGGAGGCATGTAACGTGATATCCCGCTTGATTGACTGGTGTGCGCGCAACCGCTTCCTGGTTTTTACCGCCGTCTTTCTGCTGGTGCTGGCCGGGATATGGTCGATGAAGAATATTTCGCTCGATGCCCTTCCCGACATTTCCGACGTTCAGGTGATCATCCACACCCGCTGGGCCGGCGAGCCTCCGGACATTATCGAGGACCAGGTCACTTATCCCATTGTAACCAGAATGCTTGCAGCCCCGCACGTCAAGAACGTCCGCGCCCAGACGATGTTTGGCGACTCCTACGTGTTCGTCATTTTTCAGAGCGGGACAGACCTCTACTGGGCCCGCTCGCGCGTGCTCGAATACCTTCAGCAACTGCAAGGCAAACTGCCTCCTGGCGTCAATCCTGTCCTCGGGCCTGACGCGACCGGCGCAGGATGGGTTTACGAATACGTTCTGCTCGACCCCGGCAACACGCTGAACCTTGCTGATCTTCGCAGTCTTCAGGATTGGTACATCCGCTACCAGCTTGAAACCGTTCCCGGCGTCGCAGAAGTCGCCACCATCGGCGGTTTTGTTCGCCAGTACCAGGTTCGGCTTGATCCCAACAAGCTTCAGGCCTTTAACATCCCGCTCTCAACCGTCATCCGGCGCGTCCGCGAGAGCACCAACGAAGTGGGCGGGCGCGTGCTCGATTTGGGCGGCGCGCAGTACATGATCCGCGGGCTTGGCTATTTCAAGTCTCTCAAGGACCTGGCCGAAATTCCCGTCGGAGTGCACAACGGCGTGCCGGTGCTGGTCAGCGACCTGGGAACCGTGGCTTTCGGGCCAGACATCCGCGAGGGAGTCGCCGACTGGAACGGCGAAGGGCAAACCGTTGGCGGCATTGTCATCATGCGCTACGGCCAGAACGCGCTCAACGTCATCGACGGCATCAAGGAGAAAATCGCCTCAATCAAATCGTCGCTGCCGCCGGGCGTTGAAATCGTTACGGCCTATAACCGCTCGAATCTGATCCACCGCTCCATCGATACGTTGCAGCGTGATCTGCTGGAAGAAGCCATCATCGTCAGCCTCGTCATCATTATTTTTCTGTTTCATTTCCGCTCCGCGCTTATCCCGATTTTGACGTTGCCCATCGCCGTCATCGCCTCGTTTATTCCCATGTATTTCTTCCACGTGACGGCGAACATCATGTCACTCGGCGGGATCGCGCTGGCGATCGGTGTACTGGTTGATGCCGCCATCGTCATGGTCGAGAACGGTTACCGTGTGCTCTCCGAGCGCCAGCAGGAGCTTGCTGCCAGCGCGGCCCAGAATGACCCGCCCGGCGACGATCCCCCGGGATCGGTCGTCACTGCGCCGGAATCTCCCGGAAGTAATCCGCCGGCCATCAGCCGTCGAGAGCGCCGCAAGCTGCTGCTCGGCGCGGCCAAGCAGGTGGGACCCCCCATCTTCTTCTCGCTGATTATTATCGTGGTTTCGTTCCTGCCTGTCTTTCTGCTGCAGGCGCAGGAAGGCCGCATGTTCAAACCGCTCGCCTGGACCAAAACCACGGCCATCGGCTTTTCATCATTGCTCGCGATCACGCTGATCCCCGTGCTGATGCTCATCTTCATTCGCGGGCGCCTGAAGCCGGAATCGGCCAACCCGGTCTCGCGCTTTACGCAATTTCTCTACTTGCCCGTGCTCCGATTCTGCCTTCGTCACCGCGTCGCGATCGTGCTGGCCAGTCTGCTCTTCCTTACTGTCACGCTGCCCCTTGCCACACGAATCGGAAGCCAGTTCATGCCGCCTTTCTACGAAGGCGACGCTTTATACATGCCAACAGCTGATCCCGGCATCTCCATCACGGAAGCTTCCAACCTCATGCAGGAGCAGGACCGCATCATCAAGTCGTATCCTGAAGTCAGGAGCGTCTTTGGTACGGTGGGCCGTTCCGACAGCGCGACCGATAACGCCTCCCTGTCAATGTTCGACACCACGATCAGGCTCAAGCCGCGATCGGAGTGGCCTCAAGGCATGACCTACTCCAAGCTGATCTCGCAAATGAACCAGAAGCTCCAGTTCCCAGGCCTCACCAACACCTGGACCATGCCCATTCAAAACCGGCTGGATATGGAACTCACCGGGATCAAAACACCGGTGGGCATGAAAATCCAGGGACCAACCGTTGAAGACATTCAGCGGGCGGGAGAACAAGTGGAGAGCCTTCTTTCCGGCTTGCCGGGCGTGCGCTCGGTCTTTGCTGAACGAGTTGCGCAGGGCTTTTATGTGAACATCAAGGTCAACCGCGCCCAGGCCGCGCGCTACGGCCTGACCGTCGCAGACGTGCAACAGGCCGTGGAGTCGGGCATTGGCGGCGAAGATATCGCAACGAATATTCAGGGCCGGGAACGCTATCCGGTGAACGTTCGCTACAACCGCAACTTTCGCGATAATCTGGGCGCGCTCGGACGAGTCCTCCTCTCCACGCCTACCGGGGCGCAAGCTCCCATCAGCGAAGTGGCCTCCATCTACTTTTCACGCGGTCCGTCCGACATCCGGGATGAGGAGGGCCAACTGACCGGCTATGTGTATGTGGACTTGAGTTCCAGCAACTACGGAGGATTTGTGCAGAAGGCAGACGCTGTCCTCCACCGGAAATTGCACCTGGCCCAGGGCACGACGTACCATTGGTCCGGCGAGTATGAGTTCGAAGTCCGAGCCAAGAAACGGCTTGAATTGATTATGCCCATCGTCTTCTTCGTCATCTTCCTGCTGCTCTACATGACATTTAACTCCGCATCGGAAGCGGCCATCCTGATCCTGCCAACCGTTTTTGCCCTGACCGGAGGGCTGATACTGCAATCGGTGCTCCATTACAACTTCAGCGTGGCGGTCTGGGTGGGTTACATCGCCTTGTTCGGCATCGCGGTTGAGACGGGCGTGGTGATGGTCGTCTATCTGCACGAAGCGTTGGATAAACGGCTGGCCAACGGCGCACCGCTGCAGCACGACGACATCTATCAGGCCACGATTGACGGAGCCGTGCTGCGGTTGCGGCCGAAGCTGATGACCGTCTGTGCCGTACTGGCCAGCCTCGCGCCCATTCTCTGGGAGACCGGCGCCGGGTCCGATGTGATGAAGCCGATTGCCACGCCGATTGTCGGCGGCATGATCACTTCATCCATCGCAGTTCTAATCCTGTTGCCCGTGCTTTTTATGACCCTGAAAGAAGGGCAGTTGAAGCGCGGCACCCTGCGCAGCTCACAGGAAGCGGAGAAGGATAAGGACTAGAAGCGGAACGTTGTCATAGAAAGGCGAATCACAGCGGGGGAGCAGGCGACTTGTCTCCGGCTGCTTGTTCAATGCGGCAGGCATTGAACAACATGGTAAGATGATTGCCAGCCGGGGAAAGGGGCAATGAGGGCAAAAGGATTCTTAATCACCGTTGGGGTCATCTTGCTTGTCATTGGTGTCGGCTTTCTAGCTCACCGATGGGAGGCCCCGGCGCGACCGACGGTTTGCCAGATCTGCGGGCGCGAAATCCCGAAGCAGACTGCTTTTCGAATCGATACGGCCCACGGAACCATCTGGGCCTGCTGTGCCCGCTGCGCCATGCACCACATGATTGACCATCCGGGCGAGGCCCGCAAGGAGTGGGCTACCGATCTTGACTCCGGCCGCCTGATCCCCGCCCAATCGGCCTATTACGACGAGGGCGGCGACGTGCAATACTGCACCCTCCAGCATGCCGCCATCCAGCGCGTGCCTGACCAGGGAGTTCGAATGCGCGTCTACGATCGCTGCCTGCCAGTGCTGGTTGCCTTCGCGAATAAGGACGAAGCTGAAGCCTATCGCCAGCAGCATGGCGGCCGCGTCGTCACCTTCAATCAGGCCGTCCAGGACGTCAGCAACCAGTAGCCGATTCCTTATCATCAGCGACTCCGACCATCGGACTTGTTCTAGTGACTCCATGCTCTTTGTCCAGGGCGACGCAGTCCGGTACCGGCGACGGCAAAAATCCCGACAATCATACTTGACTGGCGTTATAGTACTAGGCGCAAAAAACGAGCACGAAAGAGGAGGGCAAGGTGAATGACAAGTTCGATCAGCAGGCGTGAGTTTCTGGAAGCCGCGGCGGCAGCCACCCTTGCTTCAGGCGCTGCTTCCGCATCAGGCACGCCTCTTCCGAGCCCGACCATGTGGCCGCGGGATAAAAGCGCTGCCGTCAGCCTTACCTTTGATGATGCCATGCAAACGCAGCTCGACAATGCCGGCCCGATTCTGAAGAAGCACGGCCTCAATGGCACTTTCTTTGCCATTACCGGCCCGTCGAGCACGTGGCTCAAACGCCCTGACGACTGGAAGCAGATGGCGGCGGAAGGAAATGAAATCGGAAGCCACACCGTACACCATCCGTGCATGCTGAAGGCGATCAAACCCCATTCGCAGGATTACACGCCGGAGATGATGCTCAAAGAGATGCGGGAAAGTTCCGAATCCGTCATCGCGCGGCTGGGCGTCCGCCGGGGGCTGACATTCGCCTATCCGTGCGGCGACATGACTTTTGGCCACCAGGCCGATCTGGCTCGCAACCAAGCGCGATATCTGGAGTATGTGGCGCAATACTATTTTGCTGCCCGAGGCTACAATAGCTGGGCGCCTGTCGTCGCCGAAGACGTGAACCCGCTCACCGTGCCCGTACTCGGCTGGACGGTTGGAAAGGACTTCTCCAGCCTTCTGGCCACACTGGAGCCTGTAAGGCAGGGCCACAACTGGGGCGTGTTCACCTTTCACGGTGTCGGTGGCCAGTGGCTTTCCGTCACGAATGAAACGTTTGACGAGCTGGCCGGCTTTCTGGCGCGACACAGCGAGATCTGGACGGCCACCTTCGGGGACGTCGTCCGTTATATTCAAGAGTCAAAGGCGCTCAAAATACAGGCGGGTGAATCCACAGATGAAAGGGTCAGCTTTGGGCTCACATGGCCCCTGGACGCCAACATCTACGATCTGCCTGTGACGCTTAAGTGGAAGTTGCGCTCGCCGTGGAATTCGTGCAGCGCCAGCGCAGATGGGAAGCCGCTGAACTGCTCCATAACGGGCAACGCCGGAGCAAAGACCGCGCTCATCGATGTTTCCCCGCAATCCAGGACTGTCCAGTTCGTAAAAAAGTAACACACGGTTGACGCAGGCTCGGCGCCGTTTATGGGCATCGCCCGTGTCAATCGCCATGCAGCGGATGGGCGGCCTTTATGAGGACTACAAAATAAAGTGACAACAAGCGTTGTAGCGGCGGGTCTGCGACCGCCGGATTTTGGCCGCTCATAGAGCGCCGCTACAAAAGATGGATGTCACTGTATTTTGTAATCTTATGTAGATAAAATTCAGGCAAAACGATTTGCAAATTGTGAAGCACGAATCTTGAAGTGGTAGCTGTGACATCCTTTTGGGGAGCGGGTTCGTGGCGTCCGGCCCGCAGAAGTTGCACAGCGCAGAGCCCGTGCCGTGGCTACGTGCTCCCTCAGGATCTCGGGTTGCCAGGAGGCAGATCAATGGCAGAGCTAGTGAGAACCGGCATTTCGCTGGAGCGGCAACTGCTCGATAGATTTGACCAGATCATCCGGAAGAAAGGCTATAAGAACCGCTCCGAGGCGATCCGGGACCTGGTGCGCGACTACGCCGTGGCCGAAGATGTCGAGGAAAACCGAACGGTCGTTGGCACGCTGACCATGGTGTACAACCATCATCGGCCCAAGCTTTCCGAGCGATTGATCCAGGTCCAGCACCATGCGCGCGGAAAGGTACTCGCCACCACACACGTCCACCTGGACCACAGAAA
The DNA here is from genome assembly GCA_021827245.1 of Acidobacteriota bacterium. Next base: position 14,144 of record JAKAWN010000057.1, read on the forward strand.
CTGCCTGGAGGTTGTCATTATGAAGGGGCCGAGTTCGGACATGAAACACCTTGCCGATCAGATTCTGAGTCTCCGGGGCGTCAAGCACGGCAAGCTCGTTCTGACCACCCAGGGGAAAGGGCTGAAGTGAAACCGGCCATTGATTGCCTCCCCTTGAAAGCCGGCTCCTTTACACCATTCCGGTGAGGCGTTGCGGAATCCCCTTCGTGCTGTTTCCCACAATCCGACCCTTGGCATTTCTTGCATTCCCGCCGTTATGCCACCCTTGTATCAGCCCAGGGGCCGTGGTGATTCGCAGTCAAGACATGCGCGCGACGACATTGGCAGAGTGTTCATAAGGTCAGGCATCTTCCCCCTTTCATTTTCTGGAATTGACTGGTATGATGCGGCGCTTGGTGTTACGACCTGACAATTCGTGCTACTCAATTGTGAGAGGGACCTCCAATGCGTCTCCGTACTTTCCTTCCAATTGTTCTCCTGGTCTCCAGTTCCCTGGCGGCTCATGCAGAGAAGATCACGTTCCGCGTTGTTGATTCGCAAAATGCCGCCATCCCTCGCGCCACGATTGAAATCCGGAGTATCAACAGAAATCCAACCGCTTTCTCAGGCACGACCAATGCCCAGGGAATCCTCACGGTGAAGGCACACTTGCCCGTGGAAGTCCACGTGGCGGCTCCGGGCTTTGAATCCCTGCGGCAAAAGGTGGAAAAAAATTTACCGGGAGGCATCAGGCTCCGGCTGCTCCCTGCCGCGCTCCACACGACGATCGATGTGATCGTGCACAGCGCACCTGGGCCGGACACTACGGTCGAGCAGACCGCGCTGGAAATTAACCGCAGCGGCGCTCGCACCGTCTTCGGCGCCGTTGAAAAGTTGATTCCGAGCGCCTACGTGACTCGCATGGGCATTCTCGGCCTTGGAATAGGTGAATCCGGCTCGATGACCTTGCGGGGGATAGGAGGTTCACCCACCACCGAACTTCTGGTGGTTGTGGATGGCCGGCCCGACTTTATGGGGCTGATGGGCCATCCCCTGCCGGATTTTTACACCCTTACCGATGTCGGCACTTTGCAAGTGACTGAAGGTCCTGCTTCCGTTCTTTACGGCAGTAATGCCATGAGCGGTGTCATTGACATTAAGCCGACCCGCCCCTCGGAAGGTGTCCACACGGACCTGAGGGCCAGCCTCGGCTCCTACTACACAGGGCAGTACCGGCTGGCGAACGGGGCGCGCATGGGACGCTGGTTTTACAATTTTACCGCCGGGCTCGAACACACGAATGGCGCGCGCCTGAACTCCGCCTTCCGGGATCAGGATGGCACACTCGCGGTGGGTTATGACCTCTCGCCAAGATGGCGAACGTCGGTCGAAGGCCGTTACGGCCATTTCTATATGGAAGATCCGGGAACCGTGGAAGACCCCGCCGCTGGGCAGTGGTCCACGGTCGGGCGAGGCGGGTTCAGCTGGGACCTCGACAATGCCGGAGGCCGCACCTGGGGGCTGGCGCGAGTCTACTCGAGCTTCGGGCACAACATGATCTACGACGGATTCCGGTCCGTGGACAATGCCGTAGGCGCGCGTATTCAACAGAATTTTCTCGTTACCCCCGAGCTCACGGTAGAGGCTGGAACCGATCTCATCCGATACGGGGGCAGCGCCCGTGACATCAGCTCGCATTTCAACTATGGAGAATTCCATCTTAATGATTATGCCGGATTCTCAACGCTTCGCTACGCTGCGACCCGGAAACTGCAGCTGAGCGCCGGACTTCGCTACGACGATAACTCGCATTCCGGCAGCATAGTCGTACCGGAATTTGGCGCCACCTACCGCTTGAGAGAGAACTACTCCGTCTCGGCCTCGGTCAGCCGGGGATTCCGAAATCCCACGATCCGGGAGCTCTATCTCTTCCCTGCGCCGACACCCACTTTGCAGCCCGAAACGATGTGGAATTACCAGGCTACTTTCCAGGCACATCCGATCCCTAAAGTGCTGGCTTGGGTCACGGGCTACTACGACAACATTAACGATCTGATCGTAGCCACGGGCTATTACCCTAATATGGTGATGCAGAACGTCGGCGCCGCCGTCAACAAGGGGCTTGAGGCGCATGCGCGCTGGCGTCCTGTGCGGAGAGCAAGCTTCAATTTCGCTTATGCCTATTTGCATTCGACCAACCTGGCCCCCTACACTCCCCAAAACAGGCTAATCTACTCACTCGACCTCGAGGTCAAGCGCGCCTTTTTTTCTATTGGAGGCAACACCGTGGGCCGAACCTATTCGGGAATCGGCGAGACCTCACCGGTGGGCCGGTACACGCTTGCGAACATCAGGTTCACGGTGCCCGTCGAGGAACATCTCAGCCTGTTTTCGACTGTCGACAACCTCCTCAACCGACGTTATGAAGTGCTGGCAGGCTATCCCATGCCAGGAACGAATGCGGCAGGAGGTTTCGACCTGACGTTTTGAAAGAACCTCCTGTGACTTTGCATTCGGTTCGAAAACCCAACTATCGAGGAATTGTTATGAAACGGATCACATCAACTGTCTTTGCAACTGCGCTGTTCATCTCCATCTTTGCCTTAGCGCCCGTGTTTTCCCAGGCGCCCAAGCCCGAGCCTTTGACTTTGGAGCTCAAGTCCACAGTCAAAGTTCGTCCCCTATTGAATGGCATTCCGCAGACGGCGGGCATGCGGAGCGGGTTTGTTCGCCTGAAACCCGGCGAAACGGTGGGCTGGCACACGACGGGAAAGAACGAAGAGTCTTTGGTGGTTCTGCGTGGCCGCGGGGAAGCTCTCGTCGAGGGCGAGCCTTCTCGCCGCTTCACGGCTCCGGCATTCGTCTACATTCCTCCAGCAACCCGGCACAACGTTGCGAATGTCGGCAATCAGCTATTGGAATACGTGTACGTTGTCGCGCCGGCGAATGTGCGGTAACGGGAGGTTAACGGACGCTGAGCAGGCAGCCGGTTGCATTGTAATTCTGCGGCTTGTTAATTTGGGCACTGGTATGCCTTAAGGGATTATCTATTTGATTAAAGCCCTGAAGTTGACATTGCAGAGCCATGGAAAAACCAGAGTAATGCGCCGTCTGCAACTGTGACGCGCTACCTGCTCCCATCGTTGCGCAGGACGCGGGCGGCGTTGTCTGTCTTCAGTCCGATCAATTCCACCCCACGTGATGATTTGGAGAAAAAGCGGACGCGAAGTCAGTCCTGAATCTACTATGTAAGGTTTGGGGAATGCTTGAGAAACATTGTGGAATCTCAAACGGCAACTCACTGGAAACACAAGTGGCCCCAATAGATTGGAAGCCTCTCGAATTGTTTTGTGACGGCTTGTGTCATCCCGGGACGCCAGACGACCACCTTGTCTGATCTCTTCAACGGGCCCTGGCTTCGCCGCCTTCTCCTGAATTCGATCTATAATTAAGTTTCGTGCGTAACGCGGGGGTCATTTCACCCTCTGTGTGGTAACCTATCGATGCATATTCCGGACGGCTATCTAAGCCCTGCCACCTGTGCGGTCCTTTACGGGACCGCCGTGCCGTTCTGGTACGTAGCCCTGCGCAAGACCCGGAAACTCCTGTTCACACGCCTTATTCCGCTGATTTCCGTCTTCGCGGCTTTTTCCTTTGTGATCATGATGTTCAACATTCCCATCCCGGGCGGCACCACGGCTCATCCGCTGGGTGTCGGCATCGCAAGCATTGTTCTTGGGCCATGGGCTTCGATTCTTGCGCTTTCAACGGCTCTGTTTATCCAGGCCTTCTTTTTCGGCGACGGCGGCATCACCACGCTGGGGGCCAACTGCTTCAACATGGCCATTGTGGGTTCATTAATCGCCTATCTCGTCTACCGCGTTGTGGCGGGCCGGTCTGCGATCACTTCATCCAGGCGCGTTGTCGCCGCAGCCCTGGCTGGCTATCTGGCCATCAATTGCGCAGCCTTGTGCGCCTCAATCGAGTTGGGCATTCAGCCTCTTTATTTCAAGAACGCCGCCGGCGCGCCACTCTACGCTCCCTATCCGCTCAGCATCGCGGTTCCAGCCATCATGATCGGCCACCTCACTTTTGCCGGCGTGGCGGAACTGGTGATTTCCGGTGGCGTTGTGGCTTACCTGCAAAGGGCAAATCCTTCCCTGCTCCTCTTCACGGCGCCCGGCGTGGCGCAGCCGCAGGAAGAAGCAGCGGGGTATGCAAGAGAAGCCGGCTGGAGGGCCGCAAGGCCGCTGTGGACGGCCGTAGGTCTGTTGCTGGTGCTCACGCCGCTCGGCCTGCTGGCCGCGGGAAAAGCGTGGGGCGAATGGACCGTACATGACTTTACAAGCCCCGCCATGCGGCAGGAGATTGCGAAGGTCTCGGGAAACGCGACGCCTCCGGCCGCAGCTCCCGGCGGGCTGGAGAGGCTGTCCACCATCTGGACTGCTCCTTTTCCCAATTATTCTCCATCTTTCGTTCACAAGCCCGCGTTCGGCTACATTCTTTCGGCTATGTTTGGAACTGGCCTCATCATTCTCCTGTCTATCCTGATCGGCTGGTTCACGCGGAAGGCTCGCCACGCTCCACCCGGGTCACCGGCGCGCACGGAGGAAACCTGAGACCGATGGCGGCTGGCAACCAAGGCGGAAAGAGTGGCTTCCTGGAGCGCACCACGGCAAGCTTTGTGGATGCGATGGAGCACGCCTTCTATGCCGAGCAAACTGCGCGCGCTGATGGCCTGCTACAGCGCGTTGACCCGCGCGTTAAGCTGGTGGGGACCATGGCTTTGATCGTGCCGGCCGCCGCGGCTCACCGGCTGGCCGTGGTTGGCGGGCTTTTCGTCGTGGCCGCGGTGCTGGCTGCGCTTTCCCGCGTGTCGTTCGGGGTTCTGCTGAAAAGAGTATGGGTCGCGGTTCTGCTGTTTACGGGCGTGATCGCCTTCCCTGCTCCTTTTGTCACGCCGGGCCAGGTGATCGGACATATTCCGTGGTTCGGCTGGGCGGCCACTTCTCAAGGTCTCACAAGTGCGGCCTTTCTGGTGTTGCGAGTGGAGACTGCGGCGACACTGTGCGTCCTGCTGGTTCTGACAACCCCGTGGAATCACGTCCTCAAAGCCTTGCGCGTGCTGCGAGTGCCGGCCGTGCTGGTTGCGATTCTCGGAATGACCTATCGCTATCTGTTCCTTGTGCTCCAAAGCGCGCACGACATGTTTGAATCGCGTCGAAGCCGCATGGTGGGAGCTTTGACCGGGAGCGAGCGTCGGAAGGTGGCAGCTTCAAGCGCCGGCGTCCTGATGTCAAAGACTTTTGACCTCAGCTCCGAAGTTTACCTGGCGATGCAGTCGCGCGGCTATCGCGGCGACGTTTCCATTCTGGATGAATTCCAGGCCCGAGGCACGGACTGGATCATGCTGGCAGGATTCATCTTTATCTCAGCCGCCGCCTTCTGGTTGGGACGATGAATGAAATGAATTCGAATTCAGCGGAACCAGTCCCGGTTTTTGAAGTTTGCGACGTCACCTATCGCTATCGCGAGGTGAAAGCGCTGGACCATCTCAGCCTGACTGTGAAGCAGGGCCGCCGGATCGTGCTGCTCGGGCCAAACGGTTCCGGCAAGTCAACTCTGCTTCGCATCCTCAACGGCCTCTGTTTCCCGCAAGAAGGAAAGGTCAGCTTTTTAGGAAGGCCACTGACCGAGGAAGGACTTCAGAATGACGGATTCGGCCTGGAGTTCCGCCGCCGGGTCGGCCTGGTCTTTCAGAACCCGGATGTTCAGCTATTCTGCCCCACCGTTTTTGACGAAGTCGCCTTCGGGCCACTTCAGCTTCGCTGGCCCGTCGAGCAAGTAAGGAGAAAAATCGCGGAGACGCTCGAGATGATGGAAATTCCTCACCTGAAAGAACGGTCTCCGCATCACCTCTCGATGGGTGAAAAGAAGCGCGTGGCGCTTGCTTCCGTTCTGATTCTCGACCCGGAAATCCTGCTGCTCGATGAGCCGACCGCGGCCCTTGATCCTTACAGCGCGAGCCATATGATCGATTTCCTGGTGCAGGCAAGAGGCGGAGCCAAAACTGTCATCACAACAACGCACGATCTCGACATCACAGAAGATATCGCCGATGACTGCTTCGTCTTCCACGAGGGGCGTATCGTAGCCAGCGGCCCGCCATCGCAGATTCTGAATGACGTGCCTCTGCTGAAGAGAACGAACCTTCTCCACTCGCATCTCCACGTGCACAAGTCCGGCGAGATCCACGCCCATTCTCACCTTCACCGGCACGAACACTGAGATCATTTCGCGAGCGTCAGGAGCAAGCCTGCTCTAGCGGCGCTCTGTGAGCGCCGGATTTCGCTTTAGGAACGAATGGTGGTGACTCAGTCCGTTTCCTACTCTGTGGCACGGCCATCTTGGCCGTGTGTTTTGAGCGCAGCACGGGCAAGGGCGCCCGTGCCACAGTCAATTTGTGTCACCATCGAACGACTGGCGGTCATAGACCGCCGCTACAGTCACTCGTAGCGCAGCGCCACCATGGGATCGACTTTAGCCGCGCGGCGGGCGGGGATGTAGCAGGCCAGCAGAGCCACGGCGATCAGGACCAGAGAAACTGCAATATATGTGATCGGGTCATCTGGCCTGGCGCCGTAAAGCAAGCTCGACAAGAATCGCGTCAGGGCAAGCCCCGCTGCGATGCCGAGCGCGGTTCCCCAGCCTGCGAGCTTTAAGGCATCTGCGAGAACCATGCGGGCGATCCCCGAAGGCTGGGCGCCGAGCGCCATGCGGATGCCAATTTCATGCGTTCGCTGGGCCACGCCATAACTGATGACGCCATAGAGGCCGACGGCGGCCAGCAGAATTGCAATTGCCGCAAAAACCGCCAGCAGCGTGGTGGAAAATCGCTGCGGCCCCATTGACTGCCAGATGCGTTGATCCATGGTTTGCAGGTCGTGTACCGGCTGGTCGGGATCAACATCGCGCACGGCGCTGCGAATAGCTCCTGCCAGCGAGGCAGGATCGCCTGAAGTTCGAACTGTAATGAAACCCGTGGGCGCTTTGGTCTGGTACATCGAAAAATAGTAAGTGCCTTCACCGGACCTCTGAACGTTCCCCGAAGAACTCTCTTCTCCGGCAAGCTGGCTGAACCGGATGTTTCCAACAACACCCACGATGGTGGCCCAAGTGCTTTCATTCACGGGGCGAATCTTCTGCCCAATCGGGTCCTGGTTGGGCCAGTAGCGTTTGGCCATATCTTCATCAATCACCGCGACCCTTTCGGTGCTCAGGCGGTCCTCGCCGGTAAAGGACCGTCCACGCAGAATGGGGATGCGGAGCGCAGCAAAATAGCCCGGCGTGACGTAGCGGATATTTCCCCAGGGACCGATGCTGCCGGGCGTGGTTGGGCGGCCCTCAATCTGGAACGCTTGCGATTCGCTGCCGCCACTGAAGGGCAGCGGAAATCCCGACCCTGCTGCCTTGACCCCGGGAGTGCTCGACAGGCGGTCGAGAACACTGCGGAAAAAAGTGATCTGTTTCTCCGGCGTATCGTATTTGACTTGCGGAAGAGACACCGCAGCCGTCATCACCCCTGCGGGCTCGAAGCCGGGATCCACTTTGCCGAGGCTGGAAATCGTTTTGAGCAACAAGCCCGTACCGATCAACAGGACCAGGGCCAACGCCAGTTCGCCGACAACCAGTGCCGAGCGCAGCCGGTGGCTGGAGTGACCACCTGCTTGAGAACGGCCGCCTTCCTTGAGGGTGGAGTAAGGGTCGGCATGAGAAGTATGCCAGGCTGGGACGATGCCGAAGATGAGGGCCGCAAGAAGTGTGACGCCGATAGAT
>JAKAWN010000571.1 GCA_021827245.1 Acidobacteriota bacterium
TTCAATAGCTATTTACGGATAAGCTCTAGAAATAGAGCTTTAAAGCAAATTGGATCTGCCGCGGGTCGTTAAACGGAAAGCGCGTTGATCCTATTTCGCCAAAGCTACTGTTAAGAAAATCCGTTGCTCCTGGAATGGCAATGACGCCGTTGCCGCCGAATCCGGGAGCGTTGAAAGTAGGGTGGTTCAGGATGTTGAAGAACTCGCTGCGGAATTGCATGCGGAAACGTTCCGATAGCCGGAAATCCTTGAACATCGAGAAATCGAAGGTGCCGATGCCGGGTCCTGAAACCTGAGAAGCCGTTCCGCCCAGCAGTCCAAGGCCGGTAATCCCGGAAATGCAGGTGGAGGGCTGTGAAAAGCTCGGCGGCGGACACGGCTGGGTGAAAGCGGCGGGGTTCAGGAAATGATCGGGCGCTCCAGAACCGTGCCGGTTTACTCCCGGAATGATGAAGTCGTAGCAGCCGACACCGGCTGCCGGCCCATCGTCACATTGCAGTGTAATCGGCTGGCCGCCCTCAAGGGTGGTGATCCAATTCGTGCTCCAGCCGCCGACGAGCATATCCACGGAGCGGCTTGCATGGCCCAAGAATCGCCTGCCTCGGCCAAAGGGCAACTTGTATCCGCCACTGAGGTGGACCACGTGACGAATGTCGAAGTCGCAGTCGCCGTAATCGAAACGGATTCCGGCGCCAGGAACTTGCACAGCGCGATACGCGCCGATAGCGTCACCGTTGAGAAGATCTCCCGCGTCGCTTCGGCAGCGTGACCAAGTGTACGTAGCAAGGAACTCCAAACCCTTTGAAAAGCGCTTCTCGAGGGTTGTCTGAAGCCCGTCGTAATAACTGTTACCGTCAGTGGTTTGATAAGTCTGGCCGGTCGAAAAATCCGGGAAGGGAACATAGCTGATATTTCCCGGATTTTGGCCCGGGCAACTCGGCGCTTCCAAACAGGTATTGGGAGGTAGGATTTGTGAAGTATCGTTTGCACCCTTAAAAATCTCCAGGTGGTGCGTTGAGTTCCCCACGTAACCCATCGTCAGGGACAGGGATGGAGTAAAGGCATACTCGAAACTGAGGTTCCAGCCTTGAGTGTAAGGTGTCTGGAAGTTAGTCTGCAAGCCCGTCATTCCCACCCCGAACCCGGGGACCAAGGCAGGATCGAGCGGTGTGCAGGCGAAGCCGAGTTCAAAAGTATATGCCTCGGTGCAGCCGGCTGGCGCGTTAACAAGGCCAGGCACAGTGATGGGTGTGTTTGAGTTGGCATTGAACAGCCCAAAGTTAAACTGATAGGGAAAGCTATTCCCCTGCTCGTTTCCGTTCTGAACTTCAAAGCCGCCGAAAAAGACACCAAACCCACCCCGCATCACCAGCTTATGCGAGATTCGATACGCAAAGCCAAACCGTGGAGCGAAATTCAAGTTTTGGGCACTGGCCAGCTCGGGTTTGTGCCTGACAAACTGGAGGTTAATGCCGTCTTGGGCCAGTGCCGCGCTGAAGCCATTAGGAGCTACACTGGGGGAGAACGTATTGAAGATATTAAGATTCTTCTGTGAGTAGGGGACCAGATATTGCGCGCAGCCAGGCGTGGCGGCGGGAGGAAAACAGGGGTTACCGGGCACAAAATTAGCCTGCCGCCCGTGAACTTCGTCGGGCAGGCCGAAGTGCTCCCAGCGGAGTCCAAGATTGAGGGTCAATTGGGGTGTGAGTTTCCAGTCATCCTGAAAGTAAGCCGCATAGTAGTTATGCACATCGTCAACGAGAGAGCTATTCGACGTAAATACGGTGTCGGCGCCGCCGACATAATCCACTCCGTTGGACACGGTGGCCTTCATAGGAGTCAAGAGGAGCTGAGCGATTCCGGTATTATCACCCCCGGTATATGCCCCCCCGTAGTCGAATTGGCCGTGCGACCAGGAGGGCTGGAGCACCGAGAACTTGATATGCTGAAATTCGAAGCCCATCTTGAAAGTGTGCTTTCCGAACACCTTGGTGTAGTTGTCCGCGATCTGGGTCGTCTGGCTCACTTCATCGGAAGGTAAGAAGGCATTCGTCCCCAGCGTGTTGAGACCGCCGATCGAAAACGCCGGCAAGCCGCCATTCTCGGAGAATTGCGGCACGTCTTGAATTCCAAACTGGGCGGGAATCCCGAGTGTGGTGCCCTCGGGGTCAAAGCGTGTGGTATGGAGGCGAGTCTCTCCGAAGCGGGCCTCGTTCACGGAATTGGGCGACAGGGTGTGCGTCCAGCCTAAAGCTCCTTGAATCGACAAAGCCTTTTGAGGACCTTGCTGGAATGCGCCGCCGTCTGCGATCCCTCCAAACGGGCCCGGAATGAACTGTGGGTCATGCACGAAACTGAAGCGGGAAAACATCTGGTCCTTATCGCTCTTGTCATAATCAATCCGAGTGTCAAAGGTGTTGCGATGCTCGGTAAGATTCGGATTCGAGGTCTGATTGTTGACAATGCCCGCTCGCTGCGCAGCCGGGTAAAGGTCAAGAAGTTTGATCGCATTCGGATCGAGGCGGTTGGCGGGAAGCTGATTGAGCTGGCAGTTGGCCGCGCTGGGGCAGGCGCCCGTGAAGTCTGTTACCCCGACAAGGCTGCCGGTATAGAACGGGTCGCTGATGTAGCTCAGGGTGGTTCCGGCCGGAACGCCTGCTGAGGCGCAGGCCGGAGCCGCCAGTCCGGTCACCGGATCGGTCGTTCCGCAAACCACGGGGCGAGTGGTGGCGGGATCAAAGACCGCTCCAAATGGGAAGGCCCGACCCAGCACATCCGTGGAAGTGCTGTTGCCTGTTTGATCCGTGATCAGCTCGGCTAAATTCGTGTAGCCGCTGGTCCGTTCGAGGTCCGTGGGGACAGAGTTCGTGAACACGCTCCCTTGCACCCTTCGCAGCCCCTCGTAATCGCCGAAGAAGAACAGCTTGTTCTTGCCGTTATAGACGTGCGGGATGACCACCGGCCCGCCAATCGTGAATCCAAACTGGTTCTGCCGGAACTCGCCCTTCTTGATGCCGCCGGCATCCTCAAAGAAGTCTGCCGCGTCCAATTTATCGTTGCGGAAAAATTCCCAGAGATCGCCGTGAAGCTGGTTGGTCCCGGACTTAATGGTGGCGTTGAGGACCGCTCCGCCGGCCCGCCCTATCTGGGCGCTGTAATTGCTTGTCTGGACCTTGAACTCTTGGATAGCATCAATAGGTGGGAGAACAACGAAGTTTGTGCCATTCAGGAAATCGATGGTGTTGGAATTATTGTCAATGCCGTCGAGAAGATAATCGTTTTGAGCCGGCCGCTCCCCATTGGCGGAGAAGGCGCCGCTGGCGGCATTGCCGCGCGTATCGGCTTGGGGTGTGTTCACTCCCGCGACGATTTGGGCGAGGAAGGTGAAGTTCCGTCCATTCAAAGGCAGGTCGTTCACGCTCCGGCTGGTGACCACTTGGCCGACGGAGCCGTTCTGGGTCTGCAGCACGGGCGGCGCGGCCGTTACCTCCACCGTCTGCGTCACCGCACCCGGCTTGAGCGTGAGGTTGACCACGAGCTGCTGCTGAATGTTCAGCGTTAAGTGGGGACGAAGAGCCTTGGCAAAGCCAGGAGCTTGCGCGCTGACCGTGTATTCCCCGATTCGGATCGGCGTGAAGACAAACGCGCCGGTCCCGCTTGCCGTGGTGGTAATGGTAAAGTTGGTGCCTTCATTGGTGATGCTAACCTTGGCATGCGGAATGACCGCGCCGGACGGGTCCTTGATCGTTCCCTCAATGGTGCCCATGTCCACTTGGGCGAAAAGGCGCGACCCGGCCAGCACGCCACACACGATCAAAGCGGTTGTAAGATGCCGCAGGAAAACATGTCGCCCTCTCATGGGAGATCGGAA
>JAKAWN010000058.1 GCA_021827245.1 Acidobacteriota bacterium
CGCGTCCCTGCAATCTCCTGAGCAATACGACGCGCCACGATCTGGGCTTGGGCATGCGCAAATACACCGGCCTTGGGCAACATCAAGGGCGCGTCCGCCCTCCAGCGTCCCGGCAAAGGTATGGCTGTAATGTCACCAATCGCATAAACATTGGGACACTTGGTTTCAAGTGTGGCATGGTTGACCGGAATCCAGCCGGCCTCATTCGCAAGACCCGACTGGCGAACCACGCTGGGGCTGCGGTGCGGGGGAATTGCCACGAGCAAGTCGTAGCGGAAGGGGTCCTTGCCCTCAAAGAGAAGCTCGCGGGATTGGGGGTTGAAGCGAGTCAGCTTGTGGCCTGGATGAAAAATGATGCCCTTCGTTAGGAGCATCTGGCGAACCGCTTCGCCCATCTCGGGGCCCGCCACGGGCAGCGGCTGAGGTTCCGGGGTAAACAGGTGGATGTCCACTTTGTCACGCATTCCCCGCTTGCGAAAGAAGTCTGCGATGAGCATCGCTCCTTCGTGCGGCGCTCCAGGGCATTTATACGGCAGCGCGGCGATCACTATGGCTACCTTTCCACCCGCAAACGAGAACAGGGCTTCGTGCAGCTTCGCCGCGCCATCGGCGGTGAAAAACGTGTGCGAGGCGTTTGCAAGGCCAGGAACCATCTCGGGCGCAAGCTCCGCACCAAGCGAGATAATCGTGTAATCGTAGTTCAAAATTCCGGCGGTGGTTTCAACTCGCCGGTCAGCCGGATTGATGGCGAGCGCCTCGCCTTCGATCACTTCGATTCCTGGCCGTACCAGGTTGCGCACGTCGCGAGTGATCTCGGCCTGCTGCCGGTCTCCGGTCATCAGCCACAGGAACGACGGCGCAAAGGCGTGCCGAGGATCCCTCTCAACCAACAGAACGCGGTGCTCTCGGCCTAACAATCGCCTTAGTTCATTGGCGGCAACAAGCCCCCCAACTCCCCCGCCCAGAATCACGATCGTTTTGTCACCCATTGATCTCCTCCTTCAAGTCTCTCTTTCGGTCTGCCAATCCATCAACCGCATGCCGGCCCCAATTATTAAACCCGTTATGGCTTCGCCCGAGCCGCCTCCTGAAGAAACTCAGCGATCGTTCGGAGGGTCGCTTCATCGGGAACTGCCTTCCCCATCGCGGCCATGTTCTTACGCATGCGCGCCACGACATGCGGCCATTCCTGCGCGGTGTGCTGATCGGGGTCAGGCAAGGCGTGGCATTGAGCGCAGGTGGCGGCAAAAAGGACCGCGCCTTTGGTGTGGGACAAGGGCAGAGCGTTTGGCTGTATGGATTTGAGGGAATGCTCCTTCAAGTACGCGACGATAACTTCCTGCTCTTTAGCGGAAGGGGCCTTGATGTTCATCATCCCCATCATCCCGCTCATGCTCGTGCCCCCCATCATTCCCTTCATTCCCATGCCGCTCATCCGGGAACACATGGACATCCTTTGAAACATCTTGTCGGCGACTTGCGGCCACTCAGCCGCCGAGTGCATCATGGGACTGGGCAAGTTGTGGCATTGAACGCAGTATCTCGCCATCAGCTTCGCGCCTTCGCTGCCCGGCTCGGGAAGATCGCCGGGCTTGATGCCCGCAGGCACAACTCCGGACATCATCGAGCGCATCATCTGCTGCATCGAATTCTGACCTGTCATCTGGGGGTCGGCGCCCGCTGGCCCGCCCTGGGGGCGCGCCGTTTCAGATCGGGCGAGCAAGAGGGTAAATCCGCCCACGGCAAGCACGAAACCAAGCAATAGATAAGCGCTTTTCGCTCGCATCTTCTAATTTCCTCTCCCTTGAAGTTCACCCCGTCTGGTTCCCTTGCACGTGGCGACGCCAGTTTTACTCACCTAACTGGGTGCGGTCCCCATGTTCCCAACGCTCCGGCCGCGAGCCATCCGGCAGCCGCCAATACTCATCTGCCGCCGGAATGGCATCAGGAGCAGCGGGACAAATGTCAGCTCGTGTTCGCCCCTGTAGGCGGGGACGCCGATCATGATCTCGCCTTGAGGGACGTTTAGCCGGAGCGTGCCGTGGAGGCGATCCCAGATATTGAACAGGTTGGTGAAGTTCGAGTTGGCCTCGTCAGCAACGATCGAGTGATGAATCCCGTGCATTCGAGGCGTAATGATGGCCCAGGTCATCATGCGCTCCAGCCGATAGGGCAGCCGCCATTTACTATGCTGAAAGGCAACCGATCCCTCGAAAACCACCTCATAGACGAGCACCGCTACCGGGCCGGCTCCGAACAGCATCACCGCAACCACTCTGAACAGACCGCTCAGGTCATCTCGCAGAAATGGAAGCGGAGCGCGGTCCACACGCTCAGGTCCAGATCCGTATGGTGTACGTTGTGGAACCGCCACAGCAACGGCACCTTGTGGCTGAGCACGTGCCAGACGGACAGAACGTAGTCCATGAAGAGGAACGAGAGCACGCCGTGCAACCAGGGGGCCATCGCGACGGCATTCAGCACGCCGAAGTGCGCCCGCTGCGTCCAATAGGCGGCCACCAGTTCTGCAGGGATCAGCCCCAGGCGCAACACCAGGAACGCCGGAACGGAGACGGCCGCATTCGTAATGATTCGCCCCAAGATGCCCCGAACCCACCGCCGCAGCGGGTGCCGGGATTCCAACACCAGGAGCAAGCCGAACAGTACGAAGAGCATCGGCCCGCCGTACTTGTCCAAGATTGCGTTGTATATCTGGTAATGCATCAGCGTTTTCTCGGACACGAGATTTCGATGTCAGAACACAAGGACTTTGTCGGCCTCCATGGTCCACCGAGTGAGTTCATCGAGGGAGCTTCGTCTTGTTCCTTGAGCGATGAAATCCGATTTGATCCCTCGAGCGTCCATGCAGCTCCCACAAATGCCGATCCTGACGTCCTTTGCGGCCAAACCCTTCAGCATCCGCTCGATGTTGTAATAGCCGTTTGGCGTTGTTTGCGCGGCCACGGCGCAGCCCGCAGCATCACCCATCAAGAAGACTGAGACGCTCGTGCCCTCCTGTTTCACTAGGGAGCCAGCCAGACGGAGGCCGTTGTAACTGCGTTCTGAACCGTAAGGCGCGTCATTGAGTGCGATCAGATATTTCATGGCGATTCCTTCTTTGTGTTCACTCGAATCGAGCTATCCACCGAATTCCGTGCGAGCCACCGCGCGTCGGATCGAACCATCAGCCTTCTTCATCGGGGTTCGTTCCCAATAGCAACCGGAAGCCCGTGTGCCCTCCACTCTGGGACTCCGTCTTCCAGCCGCAAGGCGCGAAAGCCTTTCGCTTTCAAAACCTCGACCGCCTCAGCCGCCAGAACGCAATACGGACCGCGGCAGTAGGCCACGATGTCTTGATTCCTGGGGAGCTTCGGCAGGTGCGACTTCAAATGCTTGAGAGGAATGGATAGCGCGCCCGGAATGTGCCCGGCTCTGTACTCTTCCGGTGGACGCACATCAAGGACGACTACCTCGCCTTTACGAACGCGCCCGAGGAGCGCTTTCTTCGCGACCGGCTCAAGCCGTTCGGGGCCCTCCCGGAACTGCCTGAGGATGGATTCGACCTCCGCGAGGCGAATTTCAGCGAGGGCCCGCAGCTTCTGAAAGAACTCGCAAACCGCCAAATCCGCTAAACGGTAAGTTACGTACAGCCCTTGTTTTTCTGCTTCCACCAGCCGCGCGCTGCGGAGCACCTGAAGATGCTGCGAAGCATTGGCCACCGTCAAGCCAGCCTCGCGTGCGAGCGTCTCGACCGTGCGCGGGCCCTGGCACAACAGGTCCAGCAGTTCGAGTCGGGGCGGACTTGCGACAGCCTTACCAATCCTAGCGAGCTGTTCGTAGATCGTTTTTTTGAAGTGTGGCGCCGCACTCATAAAGTATTCAATCGCATAGTTGAACACTTAGACCATGGCTTGTCAAGAGGTGCGCCGCTGAACCGATTTCGAGAACGCAAATCTTTAGGGTACCCGGCGAGAAGGCGAACAGATGAGGGGAAAAATGAGTGAAGAAATCAGCAGTGGGCCAGAAGCGAAAGGGGCTCTGCCGCTCTTGAACCTTCCGCCAAACGACCGACGCGGACCCGCCCACACGCTTTTCGGCGACCAGCTAACGCGCCATGGTCATGAGCAAGTTCGCGTCAAAGCCCACTGATTGAAGAGCTTGCCAACCACGGAAAAAATAGCTTGACACTGGAACCTGTTCCAGGGTGGAGAATGAAAACGTCAGAGGACCGAGACGCGCAGTTCTCCAGGATGGTTCGAGAAGGAGAGCGTATGAGCAGGTGACATACTTTACAAAACCCTGTGATGAATGTCACGGCTCAAAGTGCAACCCAATGGCGAGAATCCAAAAGTAGAGATTGTTTAATATCTCTCGAAGGCTCAACGGAGGGAAGGACCCGATGAAGGGAATTCTCAAGCTCGCATTCAAGCTGCTGGTAACCGACAAGACGAAATTTACGGCGTTGGTCGGCGGGATTACCTTCGCCGTTTTTCTGATGGTGTTCGTTACATCCATGCTGATCGGTGTTTTGAATCACTCCTCCGCCATGGTCACGAACGTCGGCGCGCCCCTCTGGGTCATGGACCCGGCGGTGAAGAATCTCACCAGTTCGATCGGCATGCCGGATTACGTCCTCGACGCGGTGCGAAGCATGGAAGGCGTCAAGCATGCCGTCCCGCTCTACTCAGGAGGGGCGCTGGTCAAACTTCCTGACGGCACCTACCAGCCAGTGACAGTTATTGGGTTGGACGACACAAGCTTGTGGGGCAGGCCCAAGATGATTGAAGGCAAGATCGAGGATATCTACGCGACGGACGCCTTTATTGCGGTGAAAGATGCGGATTTCCCCAAGCTCGGGAGTGTTCACGTTGGCTCGGAATTCGAGCTGAATGATCACCGGGTAGTCATCACCGGTATTGCCCAGGTGCCCTTGTTCAGCATTTTTGGCGTCCCGACGCTATACACAACGTATGAGAGAGCGATCCAATACGTTCCCAATCCGCGATACACCATCTCGTACGTTCTCGTCCAGCCGAAGAGCGCAAGCGACATCCCGCGAATCAAGCAGCAGGTCGAGGCGCTCGGTTACCGGGCGCTGACAATGCAGGAACTCAAGCAGAAGGTCTCTGCCTTTTACCTCTTCAATACGGGCATGGGTATTAACATTGGCCTCATGACCCTGATCAGTATCGTGATCGGCATCGTGGTGTCCGGCCAGACCTTTTACACCTTCGTTTTGGAGAACCTGGAAAGATACGGCGCCTTGAAGGCCATCGGAACAACAAGCCGCGAATTGATCGGGATGATCCTGTTCCAAGCCGGATTCGCGTCGCTCACGGGATATGGTTTGGGGGTCGGCTTATCCACGCTGATCATCGGGCTGGCCAAACTCAGGATGGCCAGCTACGCCGGCATGGAGATGTACACGAACCTTGGAGCTGCTTTCCTGCTGGTTCTCGTCATCGCCGCGACATCCAGCTACATCGGGATCCGCACCGTGCTGCGGATTGAGCCCTTCGATATCTTCAGAGGATGAAATGCCGGTTACAGCAATCAAAGCGAGCGGACTAGTGAAGTGGTTCGGTGAAGGCGAAGCGAGGACAGTTGCGCTCAAGGAGGTCAACCTGGAGGCCTCTCTTGGGGAAATGCTCTATATCGTAGGCCCTTCGGGAAGTGGGAAAACGACCTTGCTTAGCGTCCTCTCCGGGATTCTCCGGCCAAACTCCGGAAATGTCCTTGTGGAAGGCGCGGACATTTGGGGCTTTGACACGGACCGGCTCGCGGAATTCCGGCTGAACAAGATCGGGTTCGTGTTTCAGGATTATCACCTCTTTCCGCGTCTCACCACTGCCGAGAATGTGGCAATACCTCTCATTCTAAGGCGAAGGCCCTGGGATGAGGCCATGAGCGAGGCCGTCAAGTATTTGGATATCGTGGGCCTGAAACGGCGGGCAGAACTCCTTCCCGTGAAACTGAGCGGAGGAGAGCAGCAACGCGTGGCCATCGCCCGAGCGGTGGTGAGCCAGCCGGACATCCTGATTATGGACGAGCCCACCGCCTCGCTCGACGGTGATACCGGTCGGGACATTGTAAGCTTCGTGCGCCGAAACATTCTCAACGAGAAACGCTGCGTGGTGGTTGTCACGCATGACGACAGAATCTATGAATTCGCCGACCGGACTCTGGAGATGGAGGACGGAAGGCTCAACGGGAAAAGGGCGGCGCCAGGTTTGAAAAAAGGTGACATTATGAGATCTGCCAAACTGCTATCCGTATTCGCATTGGTCGGCATCGTCGCTGGCGGCGTGGCCGCCCATCTATTCTCCGTCCTGCAGGCGCCGCAGCCGGCGCTGTTTCCTCCTCCCACTGATCCTTATGCGAGGGGCATCTACGCCGAGGGCATCGTGGAAAGCTCACAGGCGAGCGGAGAGAACATCAACGTTTATCCCAATGAGGTGTCAGGCGCCGTCACGCGGATACTGGTCGCAGAAGGGCAGAGAGTCCGGAAAGGAACGCCTCTTCTGCTGGTTGACGATTCCGTACAGAAAGCAGTCGTGGCACAGCAGTGGGCGCAGGCCCAGGCAGCGCACACCCTGCTTCAAGAGTTGAGGGCCGAACCGAGGTCCGAAACTCTTGATGTGGCGGAAGCCCAGGTCGCGGCCGCCCGATCATCTTTGAAAACCGCGCAGGACGCGATGGACAAACAGGAGGTAGCTTACAAACTTAATCCGAAATCAGTGAGCAAGGACGCTTTGGATAGCGCCATCAACACCGCCGCCGGAGCGAAGGCTAACCTTGTCGTAGCCCAGAAGCAATACGATCTCACCAAGGCGGGAGCCTGGATTTATGACATCAGGAACCAGGAAAGGCAATACGACGCGCTCATAAGGTCCTACCAGGCCTCGAAGGCGCTGCTCGCATGGTACACGCTCCGCGCTCCCCAAGACGGAATCGTGATGGCGATCAACGCCGCGGTCGGCAGCTACGTATCGCCGCAGGGAGTTTACGACGCCTATACGCAGGGCTCCGATCCTGTGCTCGTGCTGGGCACTCCTCGCAGTTCGCTAGCGGTTCGCTGCTATGTGGACGAGATTCTGGTGCCCCGCCTGCCACCCGCGTCCGAGATGAAGGCGCAACTGTCGATCCGAGGTTCAGACGTGAAGCTTCCGCTCGAGTTCGTGAGGATCCAACCATACGTAACCCCCAAAATCGAACTTTCTGACGCAAGGCTGGAACGGGTGGATGTCCGGGTGCTGCCCGTTATCTTTAGGTTTGACAAACCCAAAAACGTGAATCTCTATCCAGGGGAATTGGTCGATGTCTACATCGCTGAGGGAGGGCCGAAAGCGGCCTCGGCCGCAGCGGGGCCGCAGAAGGAGACTGACCGATGAGCGTACAAAGGAGCCCATGGGCTCAGAATGTTGGGACATTCGAGCGTCCGCATTTCAACGCGTCGCGGCCGCCGCTGAACATGGCGATTGCCCTTGTCTTTGTTATCGCCCTGAGCGGCTGCACGGTCGGCCCGAAGTACGTTCGTCCCTCGGTTCCAACCCCGCCTTCTTTCAAGGAGCAGACAGCGCCCGGAGGGGCTGGCGCGGGGACTTGGAAGGCTGCGCAGCCGAGCGACGGCACAGTCCGCGGCAAGTGGTGGGAAACGTTCAACGACCCAGGGCTCAATGCCCTTGAAGAGAAAGCCGCCACTCGGAACCAGAGTATTGCCGCGGCCGGTGCCAATTTCTTCGCGGCGCGGGCCCTTGTCAAGGAAGCCCGGTCGCAATACTTTCCGCCCGTTACCACCGGCCCGAGCATCGTGAATTCGCATCCCTCGCCAGCGCAGTTTGCCGGCTTGCAAAGGAACGGATCATCCGGCTCCACCTTCTCGGTCCAATCGTATACGGCCTATTCGCTGCCCTTTGATGCGTCTTGGGAGCCCGACCTATGGGGCCGCATTCGAAGCGAGGTGGGAGCAAACACGTTTGCCGCGCAGGCGAGCGCTGCTGACTTGGCCAACGTGCACCTCAGCGTCGAGGCCGAACTCGCCGCCGATTACTACGCGCTACGCGGGCAAGACTCGCTCAAAGAACTCCTGGACTCCACCATAACAGCCTACCAGCAGGCCCTCGATCTCACGCAAAGCCTCTACCGCTCAGGCCTTGATTCTGACGAAGCGGTCGCGCAGGCCGAGGCCCAATTAAAGGCGGCGCAGGCTCAGGATACGAACACCGGCATCCTGCGTGCGCAGTACGAGCATGCCATTGCCGTTCTGGTTGGCGAGCCAGCTTCAACTTTCTCTCTTTCTGAGCGATCTCTGCAGATAATTCCTCCGAGGATTCCCCCTGGAGTGCCGTCACAGCTTCTCGAGCGGCGCTCGGACATTGCCGCGTCCGAGCGCGCGGTGGCTCAAGCCAATGCGCAGATTGGCGTCGCCAAGGCGGCCTATTTTCCAAACGTCCTCTTGGACGCCGCCGGGGGATTTGGAAACTCTTCGTTTACGAGCTGGCTCGCGTGGCCGAGCCGCTTTTGGTCTGTCGGCCCGAGCGTCGTGCAAACCATTTTTGATGCGGGATTACGGCGGGCCACCGTCGAGCAATACCGTGCCACCTACGACCAGACGGTTGCCAACTACCGTCAGACCGTACTAACCGCCTTCGAGCAGGTCGAGGACAACCTCGCATCCCTGAGAATTCTGTCACAAAGCATCGAGCAGCAGAGCGCAGCCGCCGCGGCTGCAAGAAGGGGCCTCGAGGAAGCAACCGCCCGGCATAAGGCCGGGCTCGACCCGTACTTGAACGTCCTTACAGCGCAAACCGTTTTGTTGAACGATCAGCAATCGGTGGTGAACCTGCGGGTGCAGCAGGTGGTGGCGAGCGTCCAATTAATTAAGGCCCTCGGCGGGGGCTGGGATACGTCACAAATGCCATCCCCGCCCGAGCTGAGAGCTGAACCGTTATCGCCTTCAGGCGCCGATGGCCGCCATCCTCGGTAATCGTTCACCCTTTGCCACCCAAGGCTTCGATCGCGCCCGAACGAAAGAACGAGAGCTACTTTCCGACGGGTGCCGGGAGAGGAAGTTGAAGATCAGGAAGCTCAATCCAAACTCGCAGGAAGCCGCAATTCGGGATTCACCTGATGTGCCATCCGTGGTTGACTTATTCAGCGCGTTTTTGAGATTAGGCCTGACCGCCTTCGGTGGTCCTGCAATGGTGGCTTACATTCGGCAAATGGCTGTCGAGAAGGAGCGCTGGCTTCCTGCTGATTCGTTCGACAGCGGTGTGGCGTTTTGCCAGGCGATTCCCGGTGCAACGGCAATGCAAACTGCGGCGTATGTTGGCTTGCGAGTGCGTGGCGTAATCGGTGCGGCTGCCAGTTTTGTGGCCTTCGGGCTACCCGCCTTCGCGCTGATGCTGCTGTTGTCGGCACTCTATACCCGCGCGCACGACCTGCCGGGAATTCTTCCGGCCTTTAGCGGCCTTCAGGCCATCAGCGTGGCGCTGGTCGCCAATGCGACCGTGACCTTTGGCAAGACATCGCTAAAACGGTTGCCGCACGTCCTCATCGCCCTGCTGGCAGCCGCGCTGTTTGGCTGGAAGGCGAGTCCCTTCCTCGTCATCCTATTGGCGGCGTTACTGGCACTCGAGTTTATCCCCGCTTCCACCGAACCAGATGTCTTCGAATCGCCTCGCCAACCCATGCCCCAGACCGCGAAGCAGGCCATGGTCTTGCTCGCGGGGGCGGCGCTCGTTTTTCTAGGGCTGTGGATCGTCGAACGGTGCCTGTTCAGCGTGGCTGCACTGATGTTCCGCATCGACCTGTTTGCATTCGGCGGTGGATTTGCATCCGTGCCGCTTATGTTCCATGAGACTGTGGAGGTGCACCACTGGCTGGATGGACCAACGCTCCTGAACGGAATCGCGCTCGGTCAGATCACGCCCGGCCCGATTGTGATCACGGCCACGTTCATCGGCTATTTGCTGGCGGGATTCGCGGGCGGTGTAACGGCCACGCTGGGCATTTTCTTCCCGTCGTTTCTCATGCTGGTCGCCACGGCGCCTTATTTCGACCGATTGCGCAGTTGGCCGCCGTTCATTAAGATGATTAGCGGGTCCATATGCTCTTTTGTTGGGCTGTTGCTAACAGTCACTGTTCGTTTCGCTGAAGGTGTAACCTGGGACTGGGCGCATCTGCTGCTGGTGGTTGCCGCGGTTGTTGCGCTGCGCCTGAAGGCGAATGTCCTGTGGATCGTGCTTGCGGGCGCCGGACTGTCTATCATTTTGTGCCGATGACCCGGCTGAGAGGAGGGAGCAGTGCCCCATAAATTCGCTGACTCTGAAATAAGTTCCCAGGCGGAAAATAGGCACGACGGTAAAGCGGCCGTGCGAGGTTTTTACAGCCCTGCCGAACTCGCCCGCGCGGTTGGGGTGAGCACCGACGCGCTGCGGTACTACGAGCGACAGCGCTTGCTTCCCGCACCGCCACGAGCGGTGAACGGCTACCGTCGCTACCCGCTCGAAGCGCTTACCCGTGTTCGCGTAATCCGGTCGGCGCTGGCTGTGGGGTTTAGCGTAGATGAGCTTGCTCGAATTTTCAGAGCTCGCGACCGCGGTCTCTATCCGTGTCAACAGGTTCGTCACTTGGCGGCGGATAAGCTAAAGGCAGTGGAGGGACGTATCCGGGAGCTGCAGCAACTCCGTCGAGCGCTTTCTGCCACCTTGGCAAGTTGGGACCGGCAACTGGCAAGGACTCCACCGGGCACCCCACCGCGCTTATTGTATAACTTGGCAAATGCAGAGCCCAGCGCCGCGAGGCAGCTTTCGCCGTTATTGGCTCCGGCATTAAGACGCAAGCTTAGTCAGCGCGCTAACTAGGCGTGGGCAGCAATTATGACCGTGATTTAAAGATGTTCAGAAAGTCTGCTCTGCTCCCCAAAAACCTGCCTGCTCTCCCTCTCAATGGAATCGTCGGAGCCCGCTGGGGGTCGCAGGCAAGGCGATCCTGGATGATCTGAACCCTGCGGCCGCATACTTTGCCCGTTATGACGGTTCGCACGCAGGCTGCCTCTCCCTGGGTGCATCGGATGCTTTACTGGTCCCGACAGCCGATGAACCGTAGTTTCCTGCCTTCAAGGCAAAAATCGAATGACGCCTATTATTGAGCCTTCAGGACATAACGAAGGCGGCTACGCATATTAAGCAAGTGGTGCGGAAATGCGGCCCTTGACATGCGACTTCTGACCGCTGAACCCATCAAGTTGCGTTGAGAACCCTGCACGACCATAGTGTCAGGATGATGTTGAAATGACCGGTGCACCGTCGTCGGCCTTAAGCCACTCGGTGTCTTCACATCTGGCGGACCGCAACAGACGTCACGTCTGTCCCTGGGAGGAGTTGGTCGGAACCGTGGACCGCAACCTCGTCTCCTTCTTTTAGATCACCAAATACCTCGATCAGTTTCCCGACGGTGGCACCCGTCTTCACATCGACCCATTCGGTGCGATTGTTCTGCACACGAACGACAAAGGTGCGCGCCAAATCGCTCGCCACCGCAGAGCTGGGGACGAACAAGGTTGGATAGTCGCGACGGACGGGCCATTCCACCTGGCAAAATGTTCCCGGGATCAACTGGGCCTGAGGGTCTCTCACGTCCAGTTCCACCGGCATGGTGCGCGTGTTGACGTTAACCTCGTGCGAGATCCGGG
Organism: Acidobacteriota bacterium; assembly: GCA_021827245.1. The sequence goes on from JAKAWN010000058.1 coordinate 11,696, forward strand.
CGATAGGCGCCCGGAAGATCTTTCCCGGAAAGGACGGGACGGTGAAACTCACTTCCGTGCCTTCCGGAACGTCTCCTGCGTCGTACTCCGGCACCGGCACGACCAGCCGAAGGCGAGTCAGCGTTTCGATGCGGACAATCGGAGTTGAAGCTCCTGCCCCTCCCTGAGGACCGACTAAGGCCCCGGGGTGGACGTACCGCGTGGTGATTTGGCCATCAAACGGGGCCGTGATCTTAAGGTAAGATTCGAGCTGGGCAAAGGCCTGCAGCGCATCCTGCGCCGCTTTGACGTTTTTCTGAAGCGCCGCGACATTTTGCTTATCGACCTGGGCAGTCTTTTCGGCGACTTCAAGATCATTGCCGGCAACCACTCCCGGAACTTTCGCCGCCGCAGCCATGCGCCGATAGGTCGCTTCGTCGGCAGCTAGTTTGGCTTCTGCCGCCAGCAGTTGTGATTCGGCGCCCTGGTACTTGGAGTCCGCTTCGGCCCGTTGGGCTACCAGCTCCGGGGCTTCCAATTGTGCGATCAGTTCGCCCTTCTTGACCCGGGAGCCGCGGTCGACGCCGATCCATTTTACAAACCCGGTCTCTTTCGCGTACACATCAACGGCCTCGTAAGGCATCAATTGGGCTGGAAGCTGCACCGAAGCATTGAGCTTCTGTGCGATGGCGCGAGTGACCTCCACTTTGGGCAGAGAGCCTGACGCCGGCGTCGCAGCCTCAGTAGTTCCATTACTTTGCTTCGTGCAGGAAGTGGACCCGGCGGACAGAGCCAGGAAGACGATCAAGCTCAAGCCGGTTTTGGATTTCATAACGCCTCCTCGTACGGATCGTGTAACGCCATTTTTACCGTTCCGCATAGCGGCTTGCCGGGTCATCCGGGTCGAGCGAAGGTGAAACGGCGCTGGCCCGCTGCTGCACCAGAGAGAAGACAAAGGGCAACACGGTGAGGTTGGCCAGCGTGGCTGCCAGGATCCCGCCAATCACGGCCCTGCCTAACGGCGCTGTTTCCTCAGCACCCGCCCCTAAGGCCAGCGCCATGGGGATCATTCCCGCAATCATCGCGGCGCTGGTCATCAGGATGGGTCGCATTCGCGCTCTTGCTCCCTCGATCCCCGCGGCGACGGAAGAAGCGCCTCGCTTCCGGTTCTCTTCGGCAAAAGTCACCAGCAAAATAGCATTGGCCGTGCCCACGCCGACGGCCATAATGCCCCCCATGTAGGACTCGATGTTGAGCGTCGTGTGGGTTATAAGAAGCATCAAGATAACACCGCAGATCGCGGCAGGGGCGGTGGTGAAAACAACAAATGAAAGCCGCAACGATTCGAAGTTGGCGGCGAGAAGAAGAAAAATCACCAGGACGGCCAGCAGCAGCCCGATGGCAAGGTTGGTAAAAGTCTCCCGCATCGGAGCGACCTGTCCCCGCACACTGACGTTCACCCCGCGAGGGAGGGCGCCTGCCCGGCGGATGGCGGCCTCGATGTTCTTGCCAATCCGCCCCAAATCCTGCCCTGCGACGTTGGCCGCAAGATCCAATCTCCATCGGCCGTTCTCCCGGTCATATTCCCCTACCGTAACGCCTTGGGTGACGCTCGCAAGATCCCCCAGCAGTGGATGCTCCGTATCACCAGGCATCACGGGGATGTTTTGCACATCCTGAAGCGAAGTCATTTGCGGCTGGGGATACTGCACCTGGACCTGGTAGCCAACCCCTGTCTTCGGATCCGCCCAGTAGTTCGGCATCGTAAAGCGGCTTGAGTAAGTGGCCTGCGATAGAGAAGTAGCCACTTGTCCTGCCGTAACGCCGAGCTGGCCAGCCAGTTCACGGTGGATATCGACGTTGACACTGGGGTAGTCAAGCGGTTGTTCGACCCGCAGATCGCGCAGGCCGGTTATCTCGCTCATTTGGCGCTCCAATTTTACGGTGTAGGCGCGGAGCTGGCCAAAATCCGGCCCCAACACCGCGACTTCCACAGGGGTCGGTGCACCAAAATTCATGATTTGGCTGACTATGTCCCCCGGCTCGAATGAGAACGAGCAGCTGGGAAACTTGGGCGGAAGTATGCGGCGCAGCTTTTCCTCGAAGGATGCCACATCGATGTGAGCGCCGGACCGCAGGGCTACGTTGATGACCGCCTCGTGGGGGCCGCTGGTCCAGAGAAAGACCGTATTGATAGGATAGGTCGAAGGTGTTGTGCCTGCATAGCCCAGACTCATGGCCACATTCCCGGCTCCGGCTGCATGGCTGATCTGGTTCAAGACATCCGCCGCCAAATTGGCCGTATCTTCGGCACGCGTGCCGAATGGCGCTTCAAGGCGCAGACGGAATTGATTGTTGGCGACCTGAGGGAAGAGTTCTTGGCCCAGGCGGGGACCTAAGACCATGATGATCAGCAGCGCAATCGCGATGTAAGCTCCGACAATTAGCCACCGGAAGCCAGCTACACGATGAAGGCCAGCCCTCCATTGCTCTCTAAAAGCGTCAAAACTCCAATGGCCTTTGGGGCGAGGAGCACCGGCCGCCTGGCGCTTTTTATGCATCCACAGAAACATCACAGGCAGCAGGGAGCTTGAGAGCAGGAAAGAAGCAATCATGGAAAATGCAACCGCGAGCGAAAGCGGCACAAACAAGGCTCGGGTCACGCCCGTCATTAAAAACGAAGGAACAAAGACCGCCACAACCGCCAGCATGGAGAGGAACCGGGGCCCGACTGTCTGTTGTGTGGCCCGGAGCACGGCGCGGGCGAGTGGCGCATCGGGTTCCTGCTCCAGTGTGGCGTCGATGTTTTCGATCGCGACCACGCCCTCGTCCACCAGAATACCTACAGCCAGCGCCAAACCACCGAGCGTCATAATATTAATCGTTTGACCGCTGATCCACAGCGCTACCACCGCCGTGAGGAGCGCAAAAGGGATGGTCGTCAGTACAATCAAAGAACTTCTTGCGTCGCGCAGAAACAAAAAGACCATCAGACCGGTCAAGAGCGCTCCCAGCAAGCCTTCGCGCACCACCGAAAGCAGAGAACTTTTCACGTAGCCGGATTGATCAAACTCGTAACTGATATGGAGGTCCGAAGGGACCAGCGAGCGAAAGCTCGGCAGTGCATCTTTCACCTCCCTCACCACCGAAAGCGTGGATGCGTCCGGACGCTTGGTGACCGGCTCGTAAACTGCCCGGCGGCCGTTCACCAGTGCATAGCCTGTGGGGATGTCGGTCCTGTCAGACACGTATCCGATGTCCCGCAGATAAACGGTAGGACCTGCGCCCGTGCGGATCGGCAAGTCGTCGAGCTGCCGGGTAATGTTGGGAACAACCGAATTGCTGGTGACGATGCGCAGCAGGCTACCTGTGCGCACGTTCCCGGCCGGCATCAGCAGATTGCCGGAATTAATGGCCCGCGCCACCGCATCGGGCGTCAGGTGATAGGAGCGCAGCCGTTCAGGATTGACAGTGATGACGATCGTCCGCTGATTGCCACCGAAGGGCGGCGGCGCGGAAACGCCGGGCAACGTTGCAAAGACCGGACGGACCCGGTTCAGGGCCAGATCCTGAATCTGACCGATTGTTAAGGTCGGGCTTGAAAAGACTAGATCCCCTACGGGCACAGTCCCCGCGTCGAAGCGGATGACGAAAGGCGGTACCGTCCCATAAGGCATGAAGGCATGCGCACGGTTCACATAGGAGATGGTTTGCGCCAGCGCCTGGCTCATATCGGTCCCGGGGTGAAAGGTGAGTTTGAGCAGGCCGTTGCCTTGAATCGACTTATCTTCCACGCTCTGGATGCCATTGATGTAAAGAAAGTGATATTCGTAATAAAAAACGATGTAACCTTCCATCTGCCGCGGGCTCATCCCCCCGTAGGGTTGCGCAACATAAATCACGGGAAGGTTAAGGTTCGGGAAGATGTCGACGCGCATCCGCGAAACGGCGAGAATTGAGCAGAGGGCAATCCCAATGACGGCAATGAGGACGGTGATGGGGCGCCGCAGCGCCGTGCGAATCAGCCACATGCTTAGTGACCTCCTGGCCGGACAAGCCCAAAGAAGGGTTCCAAATTCCCTTCGGCAGCGGCGAGGTTTGCCAGGTTATGCCAGACGGCCAGCCGCGCCAGCGCGTCAATGATTTCGGCCTGCGCGAGCAGGCTTTCCGCGTCGGCCAACTCGACAATCGTTGCCAGGCCGGTCTGGTACCGCGTCCGCGACTGGATTTCGCCGGTGCGGGCGGCGTTAAGTTCGATCGGCGTGTTTTCAGCCACGCGGCGCGCGCCTTCGAGCATCGCCCGGGCTTGCTCGACCTGGTCGTTAATTCCCAGCAGCGTCTGGTGGTAATAGTTCGTCTGGGTTTGAACGTTAGCCTTGGCGGTTCTCTCTTGGGCGTGGATGCCAAAAATGCTGAAGATCGGGAACGTCACGGTCAGCGCCGCTCCGTAATTGTCCGTTCCGAGGCCAGTCCATTCGCGCCACCCAGAGGGACTCCGGTCGGCGTGAAGCCCGAACCAATTCCGGAGACGAAAGATTGCAAGTAAACGCCGGGATAGTAGGAGTGACGCAATATCTGAAGCTGAGCCTGAGCTTGCCGCACGGTGTTTTGTTGCGCCACGGCCGCGGGATGGGAAGACGGCGCCACCACCGGCGGAGTGGCCTGTGGCGGCGGACCCAATACCGGGCCCGGCGAAGCCTCGACCGCGCTCGTTTCGAGCCCCAAAGCGTCGGCCAGTGCCGCCCGGTTTACTGCCACTGCCTGCTGGGCTTGGATCAGTTGAATCCTGGCCTGGGCCAGTTGGGCGTCGGCGCGCGACGCATCAGCGCCGGGTCGAAGTTCCTGACCCACCAAAGTGTGGACTGATTTAACCACCACTTGCCATTGCCGGAGGTTCGCTTGGGCTACGGTAACGCCTTGCTCCGCCGCCAGAAGATTGAAGAATGCATTCATGGCGTTCGTGGCTACGCTCAAGTGAGTCACCGCAAGATTGGCCGAAGCCAGATCAACCCCGGTCCGCGCGAGATTCACTTTCGCATGGCGATAGCCAAAGGCATAGGGTTGCCAGGAAAACAGCAGCCCGCCAATGCTCCCCCAGGCGGTGTTCGACGAAGTTGGCAGGACGGGCCCTCGCACGCCCGGAACCACCGCTTGCGGCATCATGAGGCCCATTGCGTTGTTCGATGTTGCGCGGTTGCCTTGCCAGAGTGAGTCGAGCTGCGGCAGATAGTTCGTGCGGTCGAAATCGACGACCCCGCGCGCCGCCTCGACCTGTTCACGCCCAGCCTGCACGGCGGGATAATGCGCGAGGGCGTAGTTGACTGCCTCCTCCAGAGTAAAAGTCTGCGGCTTCGCGGCTTGGGGAGGGGCGGATATAAGTCTGCCCGCCACTCCAACCATCGCCAAGAGCAGAATCGGCAAAATGAACAAACGGTTGGTCGTCTTTCTGAGCACGGTCCAGTATCCTTCCTTAAAGCAAATCGGGCGCTCTTGCAAAATCTAAACGGCGCTTCACATTCGAGCCAGTCGCCGCCAGGGTTCTGCGGCAAGACGAAGGCGGCCAACTAAGCCGGCTTAGAGTGTGACTTATGGAAAGGCCAACCCGTATCCTCAGAACAAAGGTAGTTTGCTGTTCATGGCTTCCCCTTATTCAGTGCCGGTGATACGCCGGCCTTGCCCCAGATGGCCGTCCCGGGCGAGCGCTGCAGTGATCAACGGGACATCCGTGCCGTCAACAAACAAGCATGGCGCACACTATGAAACCAGGATTGAAACCCCCTTCGAATCTCAGACGTAGTCGAAAAGCGCCATAAATCCGAAGTCCATATGCAATTGCTGATGACAGTGAAAGAGCGTGAGGCCGGGATCGTCGGCGTTGAAGTCGATCTCGACTTCCTGGTAGCCTCCCACCATGACGACGTCTTTCATGACGCCGCTCGTTTGTTTCCCAGCGTACTTCGTCACTTCGAACGTATGACGGTGCAAGTGGACAGGGTGAATGTCATCGCTGGCGTTTCGCATCTGCAACCGGTATCGTTTCCCATGCTTCAGGTGGAACATGGCCTCCATCTTCTCCTCGGAGAACGCCACGCCATTGATCGTCCAGCGATTGAATCCGTGCTCGGCTGCATTATCTTTGGCAAATGTCATTTCAAGTATCTCGTCCGGCTTAACGGCGGTTTGGTGCTCACTGCCGAACAAGGTGTAGTCCCAGCCTGCGGCCGGCGGTGCCACCCACTGCGGTTTCCCGGACCGCCCTGCGTATTCGACCACGATGCCCATTCCCCGGCTCCGGTCGTCATCGTCGAGGTCTCCCATCACCCATACGCCGGGATGAGTCATCTCGACAATCGCCGAAACGCGCTCAGCGGTCCCGAGCCAAAGAACGGGCAATTCCGCCGGTTTCGGAACAGGATTGCCGTCCAGCGCCATGACGCGGAAACGATGCCCGGGAAGCGCGAGACTGCGGATCTCCGTAGCGCTACCGTTGAGCACGTGAAACATGACTCGTTCACCTTGCTTAACTCGCACGGGCTCGCCGTGCCCGAGCATCTTCCCGTTGATCGTGAACAGCCGATAGTTGACCTCGTAGCCCCGTGGCATCCCACGGGCAAGTGATGCGCGCATCGCCGATTCGCCCTTCGCCACCAGGTCCTTCGCTTGAGTCGCAGGACTTATGAAGTCCTGAGCCATGTCGCCGCCACGGCTCAAGTAAGGTTCAAACTCCTTTAGCACGAGGAACACTTCACGATCGTAGGCCCCCGCTTCGTGCGTCGACTCGATATAGACAGGCCCAACCTGTGCCGTGTACTGGCCACGGTGAAGATTGCTGCCGCCGCGCAGATGAGTGTGATAGAAGCGGAAGCCCGAAGGCCGGGGCACAAAAGAGATACGGCGCATACCGTGAGCCGGAATGTAAGGCGTACGTTCTTCCGCGGCGCCGTCCACATCCGGCGGCACAAGCTGGCCGTGCCAATGCAACTGTTCCGGTGAATCCGTGTCGTTATAGATGTCCACCGTGATTCGCCTGCCCTCGCGCAGACGAAGTAAGGGGCCGGGGAATTGGCCGTTGTAGGTAACGGTGGAAAGGATTCGCTGCGGGGCGATCTCGACGAGACCGGTCCCAATTCTAACCGTTACATCTGCACGCGCGGGTTGATTTGTGGCATAGGACCTTGCTAAAACGCCTGGGCCGCTGGAAGTTGGATTTGCGCTCGCCGCTGCGCTGGCGAACAAGAGGCCTGCGCCTGCACGTAAGAGGTCTCGACGCCCCAAACGATTGGCTTTCATCCCTAGGCCATCCTTGCGGCGCTCCATGTCAAATCACCTCCATAATTCCACCCGAACCCTGGTTTCAGATTTTCTGCCGCTTTTCACGACCCCTTTTGCTTTTGTGTCCTTTGTTCTCCTCGAAGAGTTCTCCAAACAGTTCACGAACTTTTGCTCGTCCGTCTCTAAGGGCTTGGCGTCCCAAGGGGGTAGCTCGATAGAACCGCCGGAAGTGCCCGTTGGAAAGCTCTCTTGTTGACCTGAGATAGCCGCCTTTCTCCATGCCGTGGAGAAGGGGATACAGCGTGCCGGCACTGAGTTCGTACCCGTGCCGGCGAAGCTCTCGGATCATGTCCAGTCCGAAAACGGGACCCCGGGAGGCATGATAAAGAACATGCAAACGAATCAGTCCTGAGAACAGCCTAACGTTATCTGTTATCGACATCGATTTTCAACATCGGTATCTTACATATTTACTTTTGGCCCGTCAAGCCAAATGAGCAGGCTTCTTAGAGGCTGGCCTGTTTGCAAGTCTGCCGCGGGGGAAGTAGCGACTCGCAACCGCCCCCCTTAACGGTCGGAGCCAGCCCGTTGCTGGTGCCGCGATCCCCGCGCTCGAACACGGCTAAGCGAGTCCGTGTTCCTGTCGGCCGAACATATTGGGCACTTGACCAGCACAGCGGGCGTGGCGCTGGAGTTCCGGGAACGGCTCGCGAGCAACGTTATTGCGAATTCGAAGAACGTGAAGCCCTTTCTTGATTCAGACTGTTTTTGGTGATCTGTCAAGAGTGCGCTTCGCGAGGCGCAAACAGGATAAGGAATGAAAACAGCAGATCTGTATCGGAACCACCGCCGCCAGTCTGGCTCGGGCGTGCGCGGAGTTGGAGCTCGTCTGAGGCCAACACGCTCCCCCAACCACGATACTCGCGCAGGGTAGACCGCCGCACTTCCAACAACTGCCGTTGGGCTGGCAATTCCGGTGCTCGCGGTCCGACTGAAATCGCCAAACTTTGGACTTCGCGATTTCGTGGGCTGATGCATAGTTCAGTGGAGTTGCATTTGCAGGCGTACTCTGGAAAAAAAGCTAGTGACGAGAAGCATAGACCGACCCAAGGGTCATAGGGGAAATCTTCGAAGCAACTAACTTTCCCGCCATCAATCCCAAAAACGGCCACACCCCGGTTACTTGAAAGGGTTGTTACCACCTATTGGTACTCATGAAACAATATCGTAACAGTAAACTTTATGCTACGATCGTAGGGACAGAGAACCTGGGTCATTTCCCGACATTTTAATTGGAGGTTAGGTGCGACATGCGGACTGATCCGATTGTTGAAGTATCTCGCATACTGCGTCGGTTCATTTGGATGGCCGGCCTGGCTCTATTGATGGCACCTCTTGGATGGTCGCAAATCCAAAATGCCAGTGTCAGCGGCCGAGTTACGGACCCGAGCGGCGCCGTTGTGCCCAACGTGCGTTTGACGGCCCAGAACCAAGCGACAGGGATAAAGTATTCGACAACCTCGAACAGTGCGGGTTACTACACGTTTCCGACCATACCCATCGGGACTTACACGGTCACCGTGGACGCGAATGGATTCAAGAGAATTGTCAGGAGTAATACCACGCTGGAAGTAGGCCAGAGCGCCAGAGTCGATTTCAAGCTGCAATTGGGTTCGCCAGTTCAGGAAGTTCAGGTTACTTCCACCACGCCTCTGTTACAAACGCAATCCGCCATGCCGCAGACCGCAATCCGGAACCGGCTTGTCAGGAACCTTCCCCTCAGCACGCGGAATTGGGATGACCTTATGGGTCTGGTCGCCGGGGTGCAAGGGTACCGCTACACCAATCAATCCGGTAGCACGGCCTCCGGGCGCTTCGGGGGTATCAATGTGAACGGAGTGCGGTCTTTGCAGAACAATTTCATTCTGGATGGCGTGGATAACAACACGATCTCGGAAAACGCTCAGGAGCTAAGCACGGAGGTCATCCGCCCCTCGGTGGATGCGGTTCGAGAGTTCAAGATAATTACGGATCCCTATTCGGCCGAGTATGGCCGCAGTCCGGGGGCTGCCATCATCGTGACCACAAAGAGCGGGACCAATCAGTTTCATGGCGAAGCCTGGGAATTCAATCGAACCTCAGCGACTGACGCCACCGACTTTTTCACGAATCGGGCGGGCGCGAAAAAGCCAGCCCTTACGCAGAATCAGTTCGGCGGCAATATCGGCGGGCCTATTGTTAAGAACCATGCTTTCTTCTTTTTCAATTACGAGGGAACTCGAATTTCCCAAGGAGTGACGCGTCTTTCTAACGTGCCGCTCCCGAATGAGCGAGTAGGAGACTTTTCGCCGGCAGCGGGTGCGGCGAATGGCGTCACTTACGGCCCGATCATCGACCCGACAGCGGGGCTGCCGTTTCCAGGCAACATCATTCCACCCGACCGCATTGATCCTGTGGCAGCAAAGATCATGAGCATGATCCCACTTCCGAACGTGACGCCTCCTCCCGGCCCACAGAACCGCGAAAATTACCTCATCAATCCGAAGCTCACAAACAACGCGGACAATTACATCGCCCGCGTCGATTGGCAAATCACTCAGCGCAACAGCGTTTTCGTGCGCTACTCGGATGTTCCCTGGACGCGATTCGTGCCCGGCCCCTTTGGCGACAGCATTATTGATGGCACCGGAACTTCGGCCTGGGGCCGCTTGACCCAGAACTCCCAAGGGGTAGCACTCGGCTGGACAGCCATGATTTCCCCGACGATGGTCAACTCGTTCCGGCTGGGTTGGGGACGAAACTGGTCCCATGGTGTACAGACGCCTTTTGGGAAGAACACCCTGTCATCCATCGGCATCCTCGGAATTCCCGATAACCCGCTTTATGACGGAGGCATTTCTGGCATGGACTTTGCCAACGTGGGCGGGGTCAACATGCCTTATCTGGGCTC